>NZ_FQUF01000011.1 GCF_900129085.1 Atopostipes suicloacalis DSM 15692 | reverse complement strand
TTTAAATCGGACATTTGGCATGAATGAGAAAGTTTTTAAGCCCAAAGTACGTCAAGCGATTAATGAAAAAGATTTTGACACTTTTCAACGCTGGATGGATACTTTTGAGAGTACCTTAGAACTCGATTCAGAGATAGAAAAATTGAACGCTTTTTATACCTATATCCAAAAAAATTGGGATCGAATATTTGACTGGCGGACGGTTATCGAAGACGCTCCTGCGGACGCTCGTAGACTAGGCGCAATGGAATCCAATCAGAGACGAATTAGTTTTCGAATGAAAAAAAGAGGAATGCATTGGAGCGAAAGAGGATGCGAAGCGATGGTGAAAGTAAAACAAGGAGTATTTAACCAAACATTAAGAGAAGCTTACTTAGCAGATATTCATCGAAGTGCTCGTCAAGTGCGTAAAGATAAACAACTCGTGAGTGCTACAAAGATTTTACATCAAAAATTCCGACCGTCAGTGGGTGCCAAGCAAGGGAGTATCTCTTTATATGCGCCCACTTCATCAGCCATCGGTCATTTGTTTAAAAGTTTTCGTTAATGAAACCGTCTATTCTCTTTGATTCCGAACTTTGGAATCAAAGAGAATAGATGGTGTAGCAAGCGGCTTAAGCCGCGCGGTAGCGATCCGCTAAAGAGAATCGTAAAAGTGTACAAAAATAGAGTGCCCTAAATAGTGATAGAATAACTGCACCGAGAAAAACTTGACACAGACAAAAATTGGAGATTCCTTTACAAATATGCTCTTACGTGCTATTATTTAAGTATCTATTTAAAAGGAGTTAATAAATATGCGGCAAGGTATTATTAAATAAACTGTCAATTTGATAGCGGGAACAAATAATTGGATGTCCTTTTTTAGGAGGGCTTAGTTTTTTGTACCCAGTTTAAGAATACCTTTATCATGTGATTCTAAAGTATCCGGAGAATATCTGTATGCTTTGTATGCCTATGGTTATGCATAAAAATCCCAGTGATAAGAGTATTTATCACTGGGATTTTTATGCCCTTTTGGGCTTTTGAATGGAGGAAAATCACATGAAAATTATTAATATTGGAGTTTTAGCTCATGTTGATGCAGGAAAAACTACCTTAACAGAAAGCTTATTATATAACAGTGGAGCGATTACAGAATTAGGAAGCGTGGACAAAGGTACAACGAGGACGGATAATACGCTTTTAGAACGTCAGAGAGGAATTACAATTCAGACAGGAATAACCTCTTTTCAGTGGGAAAATACGAAGGTGAACATCATAGACACGCCAGGACATATGGATTTCTTAGCAGAAGTATATCGTTCATTATCAGTTTTAGATGGGGCAATTCTACTGATTTCTGCAAAAGATGGCGTACAAGCACAAACTCGTATATTATTTCATGCACTTAGGAAAATGGGGATTCCCACAATCTTTTTTATCAATAAGATTGACCAAAATGGAATTGATTTATCAACGGTTTATCAGGATATTAAAGAGAAACTTTCTGCCGAAATTGTAATCAAACAGAAGGTAGAACTGTATCCTAATGTGTGTGTGACGAACTTTACCGAATCTGAACAATGGGATACGGTAATAGAGGGAAACGATGACCTTTTAGAGAAATATATGTCCGGTAAATCATTAGAAGCATTGGAACTCGAACAAGAGGAAAGCATAAGATTTCAGAATTGTTCTCTGTTCCCTCTTTATCATGGAAGTGCAAAAAGTAATATAGGGATTGATAACCTTATAGAAGTTATTACTAATAAATTTTATTCATCAACACATCGAGGTCCGTCTGAACTTTGCGGAAATGTTTTCAAAATTGAATATACAAAAAAAAGACAACGTCTTGCATATATACGCCTTTATAGTGGAGTACTACATTTACGAGATTCGGTTAGAGTATCAGAAAAAGAAAAAATAAAAGTTACAGAAATGTATACTTCAATAAATGGTGAATTATGTAAGATTGATAGAGCTTATTCTGGAGAAATTGTTATTTTGCAAAATGAGTTTTTGAAGTTAAATAGTGTTCTTGGAGATACAAAACTATTGCCACAGAGAAAAAAGATTGAAAATCCGCACCCTCTACTACAAACAACTGTTGAACCGAGTAAACCTGAACAGAGAGAAATGTTGCTTGATGCCCTTTTGGAAATCTCAGATAGTGATCCGCTTCTACGATATTACGTGGATTCTACGACACATGAAATTATACTTTCTTTCTTAGGGAAAGTACAAATGGAAGTGATTAGTGCACTGTTGCAAGAAAAGTATCATGTGGAGATAGAACTAAAAGAGCCTACAGTCATTTATATGGAGAGACCGTTAAAAAATGCAGAATATACCATTCACATCGAAGTGCCGCCAAATCCTTTCTGGGCTTCCATTGGTTTATCTGTATCACCGCTTCCGTTGGGAAGTGGAATGCAGTATGAGAGCTCGGTTTCTCTTGGATACTTAAATCAATCATTTCAAAATGCAGTTATGGAAGGGATACGCTATGGTTGTGAACAAGGATTGTATGGTTGGAATGTGACGGACTGTAAAATCTGTTTTAAGTATGGCTTATACTATAGCCCTGTTAGTACCCCAGCAGATTTTCGGATGCTTGCTCCTATTGTATTGGAACAAGTCTTAAAAAAAGCTGGAACAGAATTGTTAGAGCCATATCTTAGTTTTAAAATTTATGCGCCACAGGAATATCTTTCACGAGCATACAACGATGCTCCTAAATATTGTGCGAACATCGTAGACACTCAATTGAAAAATAATGAGGTCATTCTTAGTGGAGAAATCCCTGCTCGGTGTATTCAAGAATATCGTAGTGATTTAACTTTCTTTACAAATGGACGTAGTGTTTGTTTAACAGAGTTAAAAGGGTACCATGTTACTACCGGTGAACCTGTTTGCCAGCCCCGTCGTCCAAATAGTCGGATAGATAAAGTACGATATATGTTCAATAAAATAACTTAGTGTATTTTATGTTGTTATATAAATATGGTTTCTTGTTAAATAAGATGAAATATTTTTTAATAAAGATTTGAATTAAAGTGTAAAGGAGGAGATAGTTATTATAAACTACAAGTGGATATTGTGTCCTGTATGTGGAAATAAAACACGATTAAAGATAAGGGAAGATACTGAATTAAAAAAATTCCCCCTCTATTGTCCGAAATGCAGACAAGAAAATTTAATTGAAATAAAGCAGTTCAAAGTAACTGTGATTACAGAGCCAGACGCAAAGACGCAGAGCCGATAAAATGAGATTAATACAATCTCATTTTATCGGCTCTTTCCGTTATGTATGGATTCTTTTAATTAGTCTTCGATGTTTCTTGCTTCGTTGATACCGCTGGCTAAAGATTCCATTAAGGATAGTTCTTTGTCTGTAAAGCTATCCATGTATTTCTCTATCTGTAATCGTCGGGTGCTTTTTACCAAGTTATTAGCAGGTAAGAAAAATTCATCAACGGAAACATGAAGTAACGATACAAGGTCATAAAGAACTTGTATGCTGGGGTGTTGCCCTTTATTTTCAATATTAGTTAAGTACCGTGGGTCAATTTCAATCAATGCTCCCACTTGTTCACGAGTTAAACCTCGTTTCAATCGAGCTTCTTTAATGGCTAAACCAAAGGCTCTAAAATCATATTTATCTTCTTTTTTACGCATAGTAGACCACCTCTATACATTTTATTGTTCCTACTGAATTAAAAACAGGTATAGAAAAACGTGTTATATGGTTTATAGGTTTATATTTAATAAAAAGCACTACTAAACGCCAATAAAAAAAACCGTTATATGGTAGTGCTATTTACGCTGTTAAAATATTGTATATTACTTCCAAATGGCGGTTTGTTGGAGGTCAACGTCGCCATGAAGTACATCATATACAATAAATTTCCTTACATTGGGTTCTTGTCAAAAAAAGTCGTCTATCTGCAATAGATAAGTACGTCCACCAATGTGGTTTTATAAATCATATAGATAGAATAACAGAAGCATGTAAACAGAGAAATAAATCTGTTTATATGCTTTTTTGGCTATTCAGAACTTTTTTACAAAGTTTATTTATCAGTAATGCAACAAATCCCCCTTTCACATTGGGACTAAGAGTGAAAGGAGATAAACGAGCAAGGCTCACTTCCTTTCCTAGACAGAAAGGGGGTGAGAAACATGAAACCATCTTCTTTTCAGACCACAATAGAAAATCAGTTTGACTATATCTGTAAACGTGCTATGGAAGACGAGCGAAAGAATTATATGCTTTATCTTTCAAGGATTGCAAAGCGTGAGGTGTCCTTTTCGGATGTTGGCGATTATCTTGTTAGCCAGTTTGCGACAACAGATAACTATTCAACTGACTTTCAGATTTTTACACTCAATGGGTTATCAGTAGGCGTTGAAAATGATTTGTTGAGTGAAGCATTACGTGAGTTGCCAGACAAGAAACGTGAAATTCTACTGCTGTTTTACTTTATGGACATGAGCGATTCAGAAATTGCAGACCTGTTGAAATTGAACCGTTCTACTGTCTATCGGCATAGAACCAGTGGACTAGCCTTAATTAAAAAGTTTATGGAGGAATTTGAAGAATGAAAACACAATATCCTATGATTCCCTTTCCTCTCATTGTAAAGGCAACAGATGGCGATACCGAAGCGATTAACCAGATTCTACATCATTACAGAGGGTACATAACGAAGCGTTCCCTACGACTTATGAAAGATGAATATGGCAATCAAAGTATGGTCGTTGATGAAGTCTTACGTGGAAGAATGGAAACCAGACTGATTACAAAGATTTTGTCATTTGAAATTAAGTAATATCCTCTCTCCTTTCGTGGAAGCGTGCTAAACCATTCCACGCTTCCCGAACAGGGAGGTTTGTTATTCCACCAAAGCATATTGAGCTTTCAATGTGTTTTGATAGGCTAACGAGCCATTGTTCTTTGAAAACTGAATAAAAGTAATCGAATACGTTTCGATAAGAAAAGAGCCAACGGAACTAACCGCCATGACCTATCTTATAAAGATAGCGAGCGATTCATGTTAGTGATCCGAGAAGCAATCTTTAGCAGGATTGCCTGCAACGACATTCTTATCGTGATAATGATACTCCCATACAGTCAATAGTCCGAGCGTGATAAAACCGTCGCAGGCAATGAGTATGGCTACATGAGAACCATGCAGGGGTGGAACTCCCGTGAGCTTTGCTAAAGCTGTTCGATTGCTGGTAAAACAACTTTTATGAAATCCAAATAAGTGATTTGGAAAGGAGGATTTTATGAAGCAGACTGACATTCCTATTTGGGAACGTTATACCCTAACCATTGAAGAAGCGTCAAAATATTTTCGTATTGGCGAAAACAAGCTACGACGCTTGGCAGAGGAAAATAAAAATGCAAATTGGCTGATTATGAATGGCAATCGTATTCAGATTAAACGAAAACAATTTGAAAAAATTATAGATACATTGGACGCAATCTAGCGTCGCCAAAGGGTCTTGTATATGATAAAATAGTATTAAGTCGTATCAAGGCTCTTTCCATAAAGGAAAGGAGCAAATGCCATGTCAGAAAAAAGACGTGACAATAAAGGTCGAATCTTAAAGACTGGAGAGAGCCAACGAAAAGACGGAAGATACTTATACAAATATATAGATTCATTTGGAGAACCGCAATTTGTTTACTCGTGGAAACTTGTGGCTACAGACCGAGTACCAGCAGGAAAGCGTGATTGTATCTCACTTAGAGAGAAAATCGCAGAGTTACAGAAAGACATTCATGATGGTATTGATGTTGTAGGAAAGAAAATGACACTCTGCCAGCTTTACGCAAAACAGAACGCTCAAAGACCAAAGGTTAGAAAAAACACTGAAACTGGACGCAAATATCTTATGGATATTTTGAAGAAAGACAAGTTAGGTGTAAGAAGTATTGACAGTATTAAGCCATCAGACGCTAAAGAATGGGCTATTAGAATGAGTGAAAATGGTTATGCTTATCAAACCATCAATAACTACAAACGTTCTTTAAAGGCTTCATTCTATATTGCTATACAAGATGATTGTGTTCGGAAGAATCCATTTGACTTTCAACTGAAAGCAGTTCTTGATGATGATACTGTCCCTAAGACCGTACTAACAGAAGAACAGGAAGAAAAACTGTTAGCCTTTGCAAAAGCTGATAAAACCTACAGCAAAAATTATGATGAAATTCTGATACTCTTAAAAACAGGTCTTCGTATTTCAGAGTTTGGTGGTTTGACACTTCCAGATTTAGATTTTGAGAATCGTCTTGTCAATATAGACCATCAGCTATTGAGAGATACTGAAATTGGGTACTACATTGAAACACCAAAGACCAAAAGTGGCGAACGTCAAGTTCCTATGGTTGAAGAAGCCTATCAAGCATTTAAGCGAGTGTTAGCGAATCGAAAGAATGATAAGCGTGTTGAGATTGATGGATATAGTGATTTCCTCTTTCTTAATAGAAAGAACTATCCAAAAGTGGCAAGTGATTACAACGGCATGATGAAAGGTCTTGTTAAGAAATACAATAAGTATAACGAGGATAAATTGCCACACATCACTCCACATAGTTTGCGACATACATTCTGTACCAACTATGCAAATGCAGGAATGAATCCAAAGGCATTACAGTACATTATGGGACATGCTAATATAGCCATGACGCTGAACTATTACGCACATGCAACATTCGATTCTGCAATGGCAGAAATGAAACGCTTGAATAAAGAGAAGCAACAGGAGCGTCTTGTTGCTTAGTAGTACAAATGAATTTACTACTTATTTACCACTTCTGACAGCTAAGACATGAGGAAATATGCAAAGAAACGTGAAGTATCTTCCTACAGTAAAAATACTCGAAAGCACATAGAATAAGGCTTTACGAGCATTTAAGAAAATATAAAAAGATAATTAGAAATTTATACTTTGTTTAAAATAAAAAATCTGATAGTTTTATATTTATCTTTAAGAAAAGATCGTTTTACGACGCTCGCGTGGCGATATCTTCCCCCGCATGTGAGCGGACCAACCTCGCGTGCCGGCGTCTTCGTCCGCGTGTGAGCGGGCTGACCTCGCGTGGCGATATCTTCCCCCGCGTGTGAGCAGACTGATCTCGCGTACCGGCATCTTTGTTCATAGGGTATATTTTATATGAATTTATTAAAGCTTCAAAAATATAACACGACAAATACCTTTTTTTATTTTTAGCAATGAAAAAAGGCAGTCGATTAAGACTGCCTTTTCTTGGTGACTATCTTTTTTGAATTCGCGTCGATAGCCACTAGTTCCTTTCGCGAATATCCTTGTATCTGTACCTTAACATAGATAGGACTCATGTCAAGGATTCAAAATCTTTTACACTCTTTTACCTAATAAATTTTCCACGCTTAAATTCGTTTTCTCCATGTATTTGGTGATAATAAAATTAAGACCGGGAAGAGTTCTAGTCGTCCCATAATCATAATAAAAGATAAAACGACTTTAATAAATGGAGAATACAAAGAGAAGTTCCCAGCAGGTCCTACAACACCTAAACCAGGACCAATATTATTAATTGTCGTTGCCACCGTACTAAATGCCGAGATAAAATCAGGCGCTTCAAAACTTACCATCAAAGTAGTGATTATAAAAATAAATGCATAAATAATAACGTAACTATATATTTTATTTAACTCCTGCTCGTCCATCATTTTATTCTCAAATTGGACAGTGACCACTCTATTAGGACGCACCACTCGTTTCAATTCAGCTAAGCCCGACTTCACTAATATCGCGACACGCGAGACTTTTAATCCACCCGCTGTCGATCCAGCCATTCCACCTACAAACATTAACAAAAGCAAAATTATCTGAGAAAACATAGGCCATTGCTCAAATAAAGCGGTAGAAAAACCAGAAGTTGTAATTACCGATGAAACCGTAAAAAAGCTGTCTCGTACGGAAGTGAGTAAAGGAATAGCATTCATCACTAAATTCGCACTAATGAGCACAATACTGATTCCGACAATTCGTAAATACCATTTTAATTCTTCATTTTTAAATGCTTGTTTAAATTCTTTGTGGATGAGTAAATAGAATAAGTTGAAATTCATTCCAAATATAAGCATACCTATTCCTAAAATCAATTCTATCATTGCGCTGTTATAGGGTGCGATACTCCCATTCACAATTCCAAATCCCCCGGTACCCGCTACACCAAATGATAGTAAAAGCGAATCAAACAAAGGCAAGCCAGCTAACCATAAAAGGAAAATCACGACTAGAGTCATAACAAAATAGATGACATAAAGAATTCGTGCGGTGGAAGATAATCTAGACACTAACTTTCCAAACGTTGGACCCGGCATTTCTGCTTTCATTATATGTACGGACTCAGAGTCAGAACTGGGTAGAACAGCTAAAGCAAAAACTAAAACCCCCATACCTCCTATTAAATGAGTGAAACTTCTCCAAAATAACATGGAGTGAGATAAAGCTTCAACATCCGTTAAGATGCTAGAACCTGTTGTCGTGAACCCACTAGACGTTTCAAAAAAAGCATCCACAAATAAGGGAATATCTCCACTAAACACAAAAGGTAATGCGCCAAAAGCAGACACTAAAATCCACGAAAGCGCCACTATAATAAAGCCTTCTTTTGCATAAAGTTTATGTGTATTCATTTTTGTACGAGAAAAACTAAAACCAATTCCCACCATCAAAATAGCTGTTATTAAAAAACTTAATAGATAACGAAGGGGCTCTCCATAAATCAGACTAACTAAAATCGGGAAGAACATTAATCCGGCCACAACCATTAATATTCTACCCGTTACATACCTTACAATATCTTTATTCAATGACCATTCACCCGCTTATTTTAAAATATCATCAATATCGTCAAATCGTTTATACGTCGTTACAACAATGACATGGTCTCCTGCATAAATACGGTCTTCACCAGAAGGAAAAATTAATTCTTTACCACGTATAATGTAAGCAACCAATACATTCTCTTTTATATTCAACTCATTAAATGTTTTTCCAATGACTTGACTACCTTTCTTTACTAAAAATTGAAGAGCTTCTACTTTATTATCTGCTATTCGATAAAGCGCTTCTACATTAGAAGCTTTTGCTCCTCTTAACGATCGAACAAATTTTAGGATCTTACTGGTAATTAAAATCTTAGGCGTCACAATGGACTGCAAATCAGTATCTTCTAAAATCTTCAATAAACCAGTTCGACTAACTTTGGTAATAACTTTATTTACATCCAAAGAAATCGCATATAACGAGTTAATAATATTCTCTTCATCAATCCCTGTCAGACTTAGTACCGCATCAAATTGCTCGATTCTTTCTTCGTTTAAGAACTCTTGATCCGTCCCATCCCCTCTTATAATCATCATATCGGGGAATTGGTGACTTAAATCAACCGCTGTGTCATAATCCATCTCAATGACTTTAATATCCATATCTAGCTTTGAAAGTCTTTGAAGAAGATAATAAGTTACACGCCCTCCACCAATAATAAGAGATGAATGAATTTCTTTATTTTTATACCCAACTTCGCGATAGAAATGATTTAATTCCTCTTTTTCACCAGTAACATATAAATGATCACCCTCGTGTAAAACTGTATCTCCACTCGGAATAAATGTCTCATGACGATGAGTGACCGCACAAATAAGAAGCTCACTATATCGTTGCCCAAACTGGGTTAAAGAAATACCCGCTAATAAGCTATTCGCTTGAATTCTTACTTCTACAATATTTACCCGTCCCTTTTCAAAGGTCTCCGTACTTAAAGATTCTGGAAATTCGAGAAGGCGTGCCATAAGTTTCGCAGCTTCCAATTCAGGATTAATCACCATAGAAATCTCTAAACTATCGCGGATAAACTCCGTTCGATTCGCATATTTTGGATTTCGAACCCGAGCAATAGTATGAGCCGCACCTAATTTTTTAGCAATCACTGAGCTAATAATGTTCGTCTCATCTTCAGGCGTTACCGCAATAAAAAGATCACAATTTTGGATTCCCGCTTCAACCAGACTATCATAATCTGTCGCATCTCCCGTTAATCCCGTAATGTCCGTTTTATTAATGATTTGTTCTAAGCGATTCTGATTTTTTTCTAATAAAACAATATTAATATCTTCTTTAGATAACTCTTGGCACAGGGTTTCTCCAATTTTTCCTCCACCAGCAATTACAATATCCACTTAAACTCTCACCTACTACTTTTCATTTCCTATATTTTAAATTCGGCTTTTATCTATTGCCATCCTAACAAAATAAAAAACCGTTTGAAACATAGTATACTCCAAATATCCCAAACTGCAATGTTAACTTTTTCCTTAAAAATAATCGTCCTAAAGACACTCTAACAACACAAAAAAGCACTCTACCTCTTCGAAAATACGAAAGATAGAGTGCTTAACATTTTGTAAGATTTTAAAATAATGTGTAAATACCGGTGGTCGGGATCGAACCGACACGTCCGCAATGGACACGGGATTTTGAGTCCCGCGCGTCTGCCAGTTCCGCCACACCGGCTAGATGTGCTTATTGCCGTGCTTACTATAAGTCGTTTTAAATCAACCAAAGGCACGGATCGGATTTGAACCGACGAATAGGGGTTTTGCAGACCCCGGCCTTACCACTTGGCTACCGCGCCAAAAATCAAAATAAAAAACTGGGCTACCAGGATTCGAACCTGGGATACACGGGATCAAAACCCGATGCCTTACCGCTTGGCTATAGCCCAATCAAAGGGCGGCTGATGGGGATCGAACCCACGAGTGTCGGCGCCACAAGCCGATGTGTTAACCACTTCACCACAACCGCCATCATATTAAATTGTGTTACACAGGGGTAGCAGGAGTTGAACCCACATCGACGGTTTTGGAGACCGTAGTTTTGCCATTAAACTATACCCCTAAAGTGGAGGGAGAAGGATTTGAACCTTCGAACTCGAAAGAGGACGGATTTACAGTCCGTTGCGTTTGGCCACTTCGCTATCCCTCCGCATTTAATTAAATAAACAATAATGGCGCAGGACAGAGTTGAACTGCCGACACACGGAGCTTCAATCCGTTGCTCTACCAACTGAGCTACTGCGCCAGTACGACCCCGACCGGATTTGAACCGGCGATCTCCTCCGTGACAGGGAGGCGTGGTAAACCGCTACACTACGGGGCCTTGTATATCTTATTATATCATATTTACAACAAAAATAAAGGATAAATAGGATAATTGCGGGGGTAGGACTTGAACCTACGACCTCCGGGTTATGAGCCCGACGAGCTGCCAACTGCTCCACCCCGCGATAATAGTATAAGGAGGATGAGGGATTCGAACCCCCGCACGCCGTTAAGCGTCTGTCGGTTTTCAAGACCGATCCCTTCAGCCGGACTTGGGTAATCCTCCATGTTGTAAAATGACCCCTACGGGATTCGAACCCGTGATACCGCCGTGAAAGGGCGATGTCTTAACCACTTGACCAAGGGGCCTTTATTATATTTTATATTGCTAATGGGCCTGAGTGAACTCGAATCACCGACCTCACCCTTATCAGGGGTGCGCTCTAACCAACTGAGCTACAGGCCCGTATTAAAATGGAAAGCGGGTGAGGAGAATCGAACTCCCGACAACAGCTTGGAAGGCTGTAGTTTTACCACTAAACTACACCCGCATATTTACGACCCCGACCGGATTTGAACCGGCGATCTCCTCCGTGACAGGGAGGCGTGGTAAACCGCTACACTACGGGGCCTTAAGTTATTCAAAGTACAACTTTGGACTTAACTCAAACAATCCCGGTAAGCACTATGGACCTTGCTGGATTCGAACCAGCGACCGGACGGTTATGAGCCGTCTGCTCTAACCAGCTGAGCTAAAGGTCCGCTAACATTTAACTCGGATAAAGATATAGCGGCAGAGGGGATCGAACCCCCGACCTCACGGGTATGAACCGTACGCTCTAGCCAGCTGAGCTACGCCGCCATTTATCGGGAAGACAGGACTTGAACCTGCGACCCCCTGGTCCCAAACCAGGTGCTCTACCAAGCTGAGCCACTTCCCGTATAGATAAATGATTCTATTTCATTAAAAAAGAAAACGCACCCTACAGGAGTTGAACCTGTAACCTTCTGATTCGTAGTCAGACACTCTATCCAATTGAGCTAAGGGTGCATGTTATTAATAATATTATTTGATGCACAATACCGAGAGCCGGAATCGAACCGGCACGGAGACAACTCTCCGCAGGATTTTAAGTCCTGTGCGTCTACCTATTCCGCCACCCCGGCTAAACGCTAAATCCCATCTAAAACTTATTCATTTTTAGAAGCGGAAGACGGGGTTCGAACCCGCGACCCCCACCTTGGCAAGGTGGTGTTCTACCACTGAACTACTTCCGCATTTTGCTTCACTTTAAAACAAAATTCAAATGCCGGCTGTAGGAGTTGAACCCACGACCCCCTGATTACAAATCAGATGCTCTACCAACTGAGCTAAGCCGGCCTTTTTTGACGCAAGTAATATTATAAGACAATAAAAAAAGAATTGCAAGTACATTTTTATTGTCTTGCTAAATTCTCGATGAGCCATGCAGGAATCGAACCTGCGACCCTTTGATTAAAAGTCAAATGCTCTACCGACTGAGCTAATGGCTCAAAAATGGAGAATACTGGGCTCGAACCAGTGACCCCCTGCTTGTAAGGCAGGTGCTCTCCCAACTGAGCTAATTCTCCATTATAAAAAGAATGGCAATGTCCGGCTTTCACAAAGGGAAACCCTTCACTATCCTCGGCGCTAAGAAGCTTAACGGCTGTGTTCGGCATGGGAACAGGTGGTACCTTCTTGCATTAATCACCAAACTTTTTATGTGCCGTGTTCACCACAGCAACTACTATATAATACACAGTTATTATTTAAATGTCAACACATTTTTAAAACTTTTTAAAATATTTTCTTTTAGTAGGATTAAAACCCTATACTAGTCATTATCTTCCCAATGTTTTTCTAAAAATGGTACACGGCCTGAACCTACACTGTATCTTTTATAATGGGCGGATTCTTTTTTGTAGAAGTCTTGATGGTAATCTTCTGCTGCATAGAAAGGTTCTCTTGGCTCTATAGATGTCACTATAGGTTCATGGAAGGGACCATTTTCTTCCAGATTCTTTTTGGATTCTTCAGCAATTTGACGTTCTTCTTCATTACTATAATAAATAACTGGGCGATATCCTTCGCCACGATCCGCAAATTGCCCAGCAGCATCGGTTGGATCTGTTTGTCGCCAATAAATTTCGACTAAATCTTTATAGGAAATCTTGTCTGGGTCATAAGTGATTTCGACAGCTTCAGTGTGACCTGTACCTCCCCGTACAACCTCATTATAAGTCGGATTTTCGACGTGCCCCCCGGTAAAACCAGAGACTACAGCTTCAATTCCCGGTAAGGAGTCGAAGGGCTCGACCATACACCAAAAACAGCCACCTGCAAAAACAGCTTTTTTAAATTCTGCCATGTTTAGTCCTCTTTTCTTTAAAAAAGTTTAAGTGCTCGCTTAAATACGATGTTTTCCTATTATCAGGCCTATTATACCGAGTAAAAAGACCCCTTGCAAAAAAGAGGTCTTTCAGTATTTTTTAATATTTTTAGTTTTTTTCTGTAATAACTTCTAGGCCACCCATATAAGGAACTAATACTTTTGGAACTTTCACTGAACCGTCTTCTTGTTGGTAATTTTCCAAAATGGCTGCTACCGTTCGGCCAACAGCTAAACCTGACCCATTTAAAGTATGTGCATATTGGATTTTTCCACTTTCTTCACGACGGAAACGGATCATTCCTCGACGAGCTTGGAAATCTTCGGTATTTGAACAAGAACTAATTTCGCGATAAGTATCTTGAGCTGGCATCCACACTTCTAAATCATACGTTTTGGCTGCAGCAAAGCCCATGTCACCTGTACATAATACGATACGGCGATAAGGTAATTCTAACTTTTCTAAAATGCCTTCTGCATCGCGTGTCATTTTTTCTAATTCATTGTAAGATTCTTCAGGTGTGGCTAGTTTTACTAATTCAACTTTGTGGAATTGATGGAGTCGAATCAATCCTCTAGTGTCTCGTCCAGCACTTCCAGCTTCAGAACGGAAACTTGGACTCATCGCTGTAAAATATTTTGGTAAGTCTGCTTCATCTAGAATTTCATCTCGATAGTAATTTGTTAAAGGAACTTCGGCAGTTGGAATTAATGTAAGATTTTCGTTTTCTATTTCATAGACATCTTCTTTGAACTTTGGAAATTGCCCCGTCGCATACATTGAATCATCATTAACTAAGTAAGGGGTTACGAGTTCTTCATATCCATTTTCAGAGGTATGCGTGTCGAGCATAAAGTTATAGAGGGCTCGTTCTAAACGTGCAGCTGCTCCTTTATAGTAAACAAAACGACTTTGAGCAACCTTTGCTCCTCGTTGGAAATCTAAAATTCCTAGGTTTTCGCCAATTTCCCAATGAGGTTTTGGATTCTCTCCTGGTCGAGCAATGAGCTCATCTCCCCAACGGCTAATTTCCACGTTATCGTCTTCCGTTTCTCCTACTGGGACTGATTTGTGGGGTAAGTTTGGGAGTCTTGAGGCAATATCATTTGTTTCTGCCTTTACTTTTTCGAGTTCATGATCTGCTTTTTTAATTTCTTTGCTAACTTTTTGCATGGAGTGGATGGCTTCATCCGCAGATTCTTTGTTTCGTTTTTTCTCCGCAATTTCTTTGGTTACTTGATTGCGTTCATTTTTCAACTGTTCTGATTTTTGAATTAGATCTCTGCGCTTTTTATCCATTTCTTGTAAACGTGCAATGTCTTCTTTTTTTACACCACGTTTTTTTAATTGTTCTGTAGCTTTTTCGAAGTCATTTCGAATAAGTTTCATATCCAACATGAAGCAACACTCCTTTGATTTTTTCTTATTTTTTTATACATTTTAAACTTTTTATTAGAATCGACTAGCAATACTGTCAAAGAATGAGACCATCCAATTCCACGCTTGACCAAATAAGCCTGCTTTATCGACAGCTTCGGTAGCTACTAAAGGAACAGAGGTTACTTTATCTTTTTCTAAATAGCCTAGCTCATTTCCAGAATACTCAATTACTAATTCCCCTAACTCCATTCCTTTAGCGATTGGAGCTTCTACGGATCCATCTTCAGTTAGAATATCAGGATTCCAGACAACAGAATAATTTAAATCTTCTTCTATATTGTCATCTAATTGAACAAGCATTTCAAGTGTTTCACTAGGTTCAAAGTTTACAGTATCTTCTTTACCATTTGCGACGGCTAATGGTTCATAATCTAATCTATCTTCCCAGTTTTCGGTCACTTCTTGCATTGTCCATTCGTCAAAACCAAAGTCCATCATTTTGTCTGTTTCAACAAAGCGTGTGGTTTTATCGTCTCCTGAATTTAGAACAACGGTGATTAAACGGCGTCCCTCTTCTTCTGCAGTTCCTGCGAAAGTTGCGCCTGCCAAATCGGTTGTTCCTGTTTTTAGTCCATCCACATGTTCTCGTTCAAAAAGCATTCCTGGTAACATCCAGTTCCAGTTGACCATGTTTACTGCATCCACAGTTCCTTCGCGGAATGTTTTTGTTGGTGTACTAGCAATTTCAAGGATCTCTGGATAGTCGGTTAAAATGTGGTTCGCTATAATTGCAGCTGATCGAGCACTCATCATGTTTTCATCAGATTCTGAAGATCCTGGATAAAGATTATCTTGTAAATATTCATTATTTAAACCCGTTGCATTCACTAAAGAAGCATCGGTTACCCCAAAGGATTCGACCGTCTCGATCATACGATCAACAAATTCTGGTTCTGAACCAGCAATCGCTTCTGCAATTGCAACTGTTGCTCCATTTGCGGAATAAATGGCCATGGCTTCATATAACTCTTTTATTGTGTAAGTATCGTCAATTCTTAGAGGAACGTTTGACAATTCATAATTTTGACTAATTTGATAAGCGTGGTCACTAATGGAAACTTCTTTGTCCCAAGAGATATTCCCAGCGTCTACTTCTTCAAAAAGAATATACTCGACGATCATCTTTGACATGGAAGCAATCCCTAATGGTTCATCAATGTCTTGACCTTGAAGAATTTGACCGGTATCAAAGTCTACGATAATAGACGCTTCAGCATCCACATCTAAGCTTTTTGCTTGAACAGCCTGTCCTAAATTTGGTGCAAGAGCTCCAAATAAAGCGGCGGATGAGGCTCCGATAATAGTACTTTTTTTAAGATTTAATTTTATTTTTTGATTGAACATTTCTTGTTTTTCCCCTAACTTCTAATTTCATTCGTATTCGTTACTTGAGGCTTCTTATTTTATAAATAAAATGACTCATTTATTTCATAATGACAAAATATTTACTAAACCCTGATAGGCAGTAGCATTCGCGTAGGTTCACTAAACTATCTAAAAGGATACCACATATTTGTCATGAAATAAACGAGTCTTTAGATGTATTCATAAAGTTATACTATTTGTCGTGAAAAAGACCTTAACCCTTACTTACTTTTGCTTTTAACGGTAAATCAATAATGAACTTTGTCCATTCATTGTTTGTTTCTGCAGTAATAGTTCCCGAATGCAACTCGACGATCCCCTTAGCAATGGCTAAGCCTAAGCCGGTACTGGCTGATTCTTGAGATCGGGAAGTCTCTGCCCGATAAAAACGTTCAAATAATTGATCCAAAGCTTCATCCGGAATGGGTTCTCCATCGTTTTTAATTGCTATTTGAACATGATTTTCCTTCGTTTGCTCAATATCAATCGCAATTTTTTTCCCACCTTTCCCATATTTTAAGGCATTCGTTAAAAGGTTATTAAATACGCGCACAAGCTTTTCTGAGTCGCCTTCCATCATTAACCGCTCTTTGGATGAATGAATTTCGATATCCATTCCTTTTTCCTCAGCTTCGATCTGAAAATCAATCGCCAGTTGTTCTAACAATTGAACCATATCAAATGTGATTAAATTTAAAGGCGTATCGGTTTGACGAACGGTGGTATATTCAAATAAATCATCCACTAATGTTTTCATTTGACGTGCTTTTTTATAGGCGGTGTGCACATAACCACGCGCTTCTTCGATTGAATGATAACGGTCTTGTTCGACCAATCCTAAATAGCCAATGACTGAAGTTAAAGGCGTTCGAATGTCATGGCTCACGTTAGTAATCAGCTCATCTTTTATTTGCTCCAAGCGTCGTTCTTCTTCCATGGCCGCGATGGTTGAGTCCACTAAGACATGAATACTATCAATAAATTCTTGAAGATCGCTATCTTTACTGGGTGGAATCCGATACTCAAAGTTTCCTTGCGCAATATAATGTAGTTCTGAAATAATATGTCGTATTTCATAATTTCGATACCGTCTGCGTAAGCGCCAGACAATAGCAATGATTGCTAGAAGCAACAGAAAAATATAGACAAAAGGATTCACCTCAAACAAACTCTGGTCTTTCATCTCAATAAATAAATCACCAAAAAACCAAAAATCTTCAAAAAATGTTGGAAAAGCATTCACTAAAATTCGAAAAATCTGGTAGGTCGCATAATACAATAACACTATAATACCTGCCGTGATAAAACCTTCTCCCACTAAAACCCCTTTCTCATAGGAGGTTAACTTGAGAGAAGTTTTTGCTTGATGGTCTGTAGAAAATTGATTAGTCTGCTTCAATTTTATAGCCCACTCCCCAAACTGTTTTCACGATTTCTTCGCCACTGGTGACTTGCTCTAATTTATCACGCAAATGACTGACATGCACCATGACTGTTTTGGAAGGAACCGCGTTTTCTTGTTGCCACACACGCTCAAAGATTTCATCCGCACTAAAAACACGATTAGGATTGCTGGCTAATAAATATAAAATACCAAACTCTAAGACGGTTAAATGAACAGATTCTCCATCGATAGTCGTCACTTCATGCTGGTCTTTATTAATGATTAATGAGCCAATCTTAATTTCGCCCGTTTGTTCATGCGGTTCTTTACCAAAAGAACTGCGGCGCAACAAAGATTTGATACGAGCAACTACTTCTAAAGGATTAAAAGGTTTGACGACATAATCATCTGCCCCTTTTGCGAGGCCTCGAATTTTATCAATATCTGCGGTTTTTGCACTTAACATTAAAATAGGGACCTGTGATTCTTCACGAATTTTTTTGACGACTTCCAAACCATCCATTTCAGGCATCATAATATCTAACACTAAGCAATCGGGATTGCTTTCTATAAATTTTTGGTAGGCTTCTTTCCCATCATAAGCTTTGATTACTTCAAAGCCTTCATTATTAATATAAATTTCCAATAAATCACAAATTTCTCGATCATCATCTGCAATTAATATTCGCATTATAGGCTTTCCTCTCTTTAATCGTTGTTTTGTTATTTTATCATGCATTTAGCAATAAACAGCCTTTAAATATGCTTTTTAGACTCCTTTTATTCCGTTTCTTCCAAGGATGTATTATAATAGAAGAAATCTTCAGTTATACGATTTCATTATACCCATTATACTAAATTATTCCGAGGGAGAAACAAAAACAAAATGAAAAAACAGCGATTTTTATCTATTTTAAGTACCCTTTTAATAACTGCAGGGATTCTTTTGCTCCTTTCGCCCCGTCTTACTTCTTGGTGGATTGACTATCGCTCCAATCAAAATGTAGCGGCTACCGAAGAAATTTCTGCTCAATCTTTACAAGATAATTTAAAAAGGGAATCCGATTTTGATTTTGATGCGATCGAAGAAATTAGTCCTACTGGCGCTTTATCCGATGGCGGCGCGGTTGATGAAAGCTTAATTGTGGGGCGTTTATTTATCCCAAGTATTGATTTAAATCTAACGGTATATAATGGAGTAAATAATCAAATCCTGAATGCAGGTGTCGGCACCATGCGCCCTGACTTAACGATGGGCGAAGGGAATTTTCCCATTGCTGGTCACTATGCCAGCACTAAAAATGTTCTATTTGCTGATTTGACTTCTGTAGCTATGGATGATGCTATCTTTTTAACCGATAATGAAAAAATGTATGAATATCGTGTGTATGATACTAAAATTGTAGATCCTTCAGAAATCGAGTGGATCTATGACGAAGTTTCAGAAGAACGAGGGAAGCCCGTCCTTTCACTTATGAACTGTTATTATGTTGACGGGAAAAATAGTGGAGACCGTTACTTCGTTTTTGCTGAGCTAGTTGATGTGCAAGACAATAATAATTAGTCAATAAACCTTTAAAGTCACGATTTTTAAATGACTTTAAAGGTCTTTTTTTATTTATTCTCTAGTTTCTCCATCGCATTTAAGACTAACCATAAATGATAACTTTTGTTTTCAATATCCGTTTCCGTAATTCCCCGTGTAACGAGAAAAGTTTGAGCAAGGTGGGGCATATTGGTATACCAAATTCCCGTTTTTTCTAATACTACTAGAGGATATTTTGAGCCTAACTCTAAATCGAGGTCAAAATTTTCAACTTCTTTTAAATAAGGTTGATTCTTTTTTGTTTTTGGCAGGGTGAAGTATTGGTAGTCATCGGCTGAAAGGTTCGGGAAGATGTCAATATCGATTAATAGGTCAAGTTCTTCTTCAGAAAATTCTTTTTTTATTTCTTCTGCGTTTAGTTTTTTTATATCGGCGATTTCTTGGAGAGTGGCTAAAGAGGAAGGAAGTTGTTCTGAGATTTTTAGCTGCTTTTCATAAGTCGCCATCAAAGTAGTCATTCTTTTTTGAGCTTCTTTATCTACCGGCATCAAAAATTCTGGAATATATTCGTCATTGATGTTTTCAGGATTTCTAAAAATAGTAAAATGATCCGGCACTTCATCGACTCCACCTTCGACAAAAGGGTTACAGCGAATAATACGAGCAGTTCCCATGACTCCACCTTTTAAAGCGCCATGCTTTTCGACGGCTTCGAGCGCGTAAGACGAACAAGTTGGATGATAACGACAGCTGGGTGGTGTTTGGGGTGAGATATATTTTTGGTAAAAGCGAATAATACGCATTAAAATTCTTTTCATTTTATTTTCCTCTATTGATTATTTTTTTATTCTAATAGTCCTATTTTAAGTCAAATCTACGTAAATAAAAAGAGAAGAGCACTTTTGCCCTCCTCTTTTAGAAATTTATTCCTTTTCTAAACCGTTAAAAAATAAATTTAGTAACACTGCGACAATAGTTCCGGCAACAATTCCACTACTGGTCATCCAAGAAATCCAAGCAGGTAATTGTGCGAAAGCTTCAGGGTTTACCGTAACGCCTACCCCCATAACGATCGCTGCACCTACAATCAAACTATTATTCCCAGATAAATCAACAGAGCCAATCACACTCATTCCATAAGCTAAGACATTCCCGAAGAGGAAAATCATCGCGCCTCCAAGAACGGGGGTTGGGACCGCTGTTGCGATGATGCCGATTTTCGGAATGAAGCCAGCAATTAGCATCAAAACGACTAAGTTCAAAATAACTTCGCGCTTTTTAACGCCCGACATTTGGACAACTCCAAGGTTTTGTGAGAAGGCCGTTTGTGGGTTGGTATTAAAAATACCGCTCAGTATAAAAGCGATAGCTGCAGAAAAATAACCTTTTCTTAGATCCGATTCTTCAATTTTTTGATCCATCATACTTCCTAGGGCTAAATAATTTCCAGTGGCTTCTATAATTGTTACGATCCCTACAATAACGAGGCTAACGATACTTCCTATCTCGAATTCTAGAGATGTAATCTTAAAAGGAATTGGGATTTGAAACCATGGTGCAGTCTGAACAGATGAGAAATCAAGTTGGCCAAACAGTCCGGCCACAGCCATTCCTCCAAGCATTCCAATTAAAATAGATATTGATTGAATAAAGCCTTGAGTGTAGCGATACAAAAGTAAAATAATGACAAAGGTTACGCCACCTACAATGAGATGCTCGATACTTCCATAATTAACAGCTTCGTCACCACCAGCTAAATAGTTAATCGAAACTGGAATCAGAGTGAGACCAATCAGAGAAACGACAATTCCGGTAACTAGCGTGGGGAATAGTCGATTTAATTTTGCAAAAACAGGCGCCAGAAACAACATGACAATGCCTGCCGCAAAGACTGAACCATAAGCCACGGCTGGGCTGTATTCGGTGCCCGCTTGAACGATTGGACCAATCCCTGTAAATGTCGTTGCCATAACGACCGGCAAGCCAATTCCAATGTATTTTCCTTTATAGATTTGTAGGAACGTTGCTATGGCACAAATGACAATATCTGCCGCAATAATATAAGCAGTTTGTTCAGGGGTGTAATTCAAAGCACCTGCAATAATAATAGGGACAACCACCGCTCCTGCATACATGGCTAGGAGGTGTTGCAGACTCAGGGCTATATTTTTTGCGGAAGACATTTCTTTAAATTTAAAATCTGTCATCTGTTTAATGCTCATCTTCTACAAACGTAATTTTATTATTTTCTAAAGAAGCAATTCGACAAATTGAGAAGATATCTACCCCTTTGTCTTCAATCTTCGCACGTCCAGGTTGGAAAGATTTTTCTACACAGATTCCAACACCCACAACTTCTGCTTTAGCTTGTTCTACTAGGTCAATTAATCCAAGTGCCGCTTCTCCATTGGCAAGGAAATCATCAATAATTAAAACTTTATCGTCTGGAGTAAGGTATTGTTTAGAAACAAGAACACGACTTGTTTTATTTTTTGTATAACTATGCACATTTGTAGAAAATTGATCTTCGTTTGAAAGAGTCGAAGGTTCGGTTTTCTTTGCAAATAACATGGGAATATTTAAATGAGACGCTACAAGAATCGCTGGAGCTATTCCAGAAGCTTCGATCGTCATAACCTTCGTTATTTCTTTATCTTTAAAGTACTCAATAAATTCATTACTGATTTCTTTCAACACAACAGGGTCGATTTGATGATTCAAAAATGAATCAACCTTCAATACATTTCCATCTAATACTACGCCGTCTTTTAATATTTTTTCTTTTAAATAGCTCACTTTATAAACTCCTCCTCGTATAATAAGGTGTATTATATAGCGTACCTCTCAGGAATGCAAGGTATAATTCGGTATTATCATACTTTTATGAATTTATTCATGAATTATCTTTAAAATCGTTCGTTATAACCGAACCTATAAATTTTTCTATTTTTTGAAAGTTTTTTCGAGAAATTGGCAATTTTTAGACAATTATATATATAGGGGGTAATTTGTAATGAGAAAAATAAATAACGAACGACATATGGAAATAGAAACTTCCGCTTCAAATTTAGACATTTTACGAGAATTAAATAAACGAGATGCATTAGATGAGGAGCTTACCAAAGAATTAAAACGAGTTGAAGCCAAAAACAGAGGGCTAAAGACCGTCCTAAATCACCTCAATCATTTGGGCAAAAATCATTGGGTCTATATGACAAATGTCTCTTTAGATTCCTACAATATCTTTACCTGTGATTTACTATTGATGACATCCACCCATCTTTATCCATTAGAAATTAATCATTATGACGGTTTATTTGAATTTAAAAAGGAGCTCAGTTTGTTAAACGGCAAAGAGCCGGATCAGTTGCCGATTGAATCCGCCCAATGTGTAGCTACGCTCATAAATGCTTTTAGTACGATCCGTTCAATTAATCTAGACGTAAAAGGAGCCGCTATCTTTCCAAGTTCTACAAATCAAATTCGTATTTACGACGAAGTGCCAGAAATTGAGATCGTGGGTGCGGATCAACTCGATGCTTTTATTAAACAAATGATTCGAGATGAAAAGAACAGGAACAGCGATGAAAAAATTGACCCTCGGTACATCCGCTGGCTCAGAGAAATTGATCAGCAACAACCCATCTGGACCATCCATATCTCCGATGAAATGAAAGAACACATCCATCCTGGCATTGCGTGTCGAGCTTGTAATGGTTTTGATGTAACCATCGGCAAAGAGTTTGTTTCTTGCCCTTGCGGAAAATACGAGCCGCTTGAAGAAGCCATTGTTCGAACCATTTGTGAATATGGTGTTTTAAATTACGAAAAAAGTCTTTATCCACCCGATCTGCATTTGTTTTTTGATAATCAGATTTCTATGGAACAAATTGAAACATGTTTAGCCAAGCATTTTTCACTTGTGGGATGAAAGGACTCGATGATAATGGAAGCCTTAAAAATACAAGTCTCATCAAAATTAGAGATTTTACGAGAATTGGAAAAGCGCACAGCTCTCCCCGAGGATTTAGAAAACGAACGAATTCGGCTCGAAGCGGGCGATCAGGGCAAACAAAAGGTCCTCTCCTATCTCCAACAATTCGGTAGCGAACATTGGCGGATCCTCCCCAATTTATGGCTCGATTACTTCGAAAAATTCGAATGTGATTTGCTTTTGTTAACTAGTGTCGGTATATATCTCTTTGAAATCAAAAATTATACCGGCCAATTTGAGTTTCGAAAAAATCAGTGTCTAATAAACGGAAAGAAAGTAGGCCACAATGCCATTGCACAAGCCCAGAAAGTTTCTATCAACATAAAGAGTATCCTAAACAACGCCTCTATTTCTGTGAATATCCAAGGCGCAGCAATTTTTATTGGACTGCATAACGAAGTAATCATTCATGATCCCGTCGAAGACATTGATATTGTGCAGGCCAACCAACTCAGAAAGTATATTTGGCAAATCGTTCAAGAAGAAAGGAATTATCAAGGAGCACCCATCGATTCTCAAAAGATTCTCCAAATCTTAAATGCCTACAGAACAGAGAATCCGTTCAGTCAAGACGATATCCCAGAAGATATCAAAATGCATGCCCAAAAAGGAATTCTTTGTAGTCGGTGTGGCAATTTCAATCTAGATACCAACCGATCCTATATCTCTTGCAGTTGCGGGATGCACGAACCTCGGGAAAATGCCATCATCCGAACCATTTGCGAATACGGCGTTATCCATCATAATAAAGAGCTCACCGTCGCTGAATTAGTTAAGTTTTTTGATGGGGAACTATCGAGTCAGACTCTGCGAAAATATTTAAACACTCATTTTACTCGAATAGGAATAGGAAAAGGAACAAAATACCTTAATCCTAGTTCACCATTTACGAAAGCCCAGAAACATTTTGACTTAAAAAAGCCTCGTTACTTAGAATTTTAGTTTTATGTGATAGTTTTTTGAAATGATTAGCACATAAATATTTTTATCTAATACCTTTTACAAATTGTTATCTCATAAATATTTTTATCTAATACTTTTTCGATTTGTTATCACATATAAATATTTATCTAATAACTTTTGCGATTTATTATCTCATAAAATTATTTATCTACTACTTTTTTCGATTTGTTATCACATAAGTTTGTGTAGCCATTTCATTAATTAGTTACTCTTTATTTAAAGGCCCTAGAAAGAAGAAATTTGCGCACAAATTTCCACATCCTTTTAAAGACAAAGAAATCCCCTTCCTGACTTCGGGAGAGCTCAAGGAAGGGGATTTTTCTTTATATCAATTTTCTAGCTTATTCATTTGTGTGTTTCTTTTTGTAATAGACCATTCCAACGCCTAAGCCGATTAAGACTACAGCTAATAGCGTGTAAGAAACTGCTTCACCTGTTTGCGGTAAGACAGAATCATCTTTTGGATCTTCTGGATCTGTTGGATCTTCACCTGATGGATCTTCTGGGTGAGGATCTGTTGGTGTATCTGGATCCTCTACAGGTTCATTTGTAACAACGAAACCATCTTCAGCATTTCCTTTGATAGATTCCGTTACAAATCCTTTTACTTTATCTTCAGTAACAGTATAGACGATTTTTTTACCATCTTTATATTCATCTAATTCCGTGAAATTTGCTTGCCAATTATTCTTAGCATTTAATTTAACGGAATCAATTTTTTCACCGTTTGCGAATAAATTAATCGTAATCGAATCTGGACGATTCGCAATGTTATTATTATCGTTCCAAGATTTCACAACATTTACACTTGTCTTACCTGGAGTGTAACTATTGGTAATTTCTGTACCATTAATTTCAGTAGAGTAACCTTCTACTTCATCCTCTTGAACAGTATAATTAATCTCCTCACCATTCTCGAATCTTGGTAAATCAGTGAATGAATACTTCCACTCATCTTCTTCTGTTACTTCGACATGGTCTATTTCTTCACCATTTGCTAATAAACGAACTATAATTGAATCTGGACGTTTGCCGTCTTGATTATCAGCATCATCCCAAGTTTTAGTTCCACTAACATCAATTCGTTCGACTTCATGCGTATTGATTAAAGTGAAGTCATAGACTTTTTCGTCATTTTCTTCCTCGCCAGGAATTACTTCTACAGAATACAAGTCTTCATCTAGGCTTACTTCCTTAACCGTGTAATCAATTTGAACTCCTTCATCGCGGTACTTAGGTAGATTAATGAATGACCCTTTCCAGGCACCCTCTTCATCTGCAGTAATGGCAACAACTTTTCCAGTTGCTTCACCATCTGCATACAGTTCCACTTCAATGTGATCTGGACGGAAACCTGCTAAGTCGTCTTCATCATTCCACTCTTTAGTGACTGAAACTTCAGTTAATTCTGGTGTATGTTTATTCGTTAAAACATAACCATCTTCTGAAGTACCCATTTGTACTACTTCGTAACCTGTAACAGCTACCTCTTTAATCGTATATTCAATTTCCTTACCATCTGCATAAACATCTAATTCAGTAAAGTCTGCCTGCCAGTTGTTATCTGCATTTAATTCAATTGTTTTATCTGTTTCTTCACCGTTTGCTAGTAATTTTACAGTGACTGATTCTGGACGAATGCCATCTTGATTTTCGGCATCATCCCATGCTTTCACTACATTAATACTGGTTTGCTCTGGAGTGTAACTGTTTGTAATGTCCATACCAGCTATTTCAGTTGAATAATCTTCTACTCCATCTTCTTGAACGGTATAGTTGATTTCTTCACCATTCTTGAATTTTGGTAAGTCGGTAAATGAGTACTTCCACTCATCTTCTTCATTCACTTTAGCTTCTGCTACTTCTTCACCATTTGCTAGTAAACGAACAGTAATAGAATCTGGGCGCTTGCCATCTTGATTATTAGCATCGTCCCATGCTTTCGTACCTGATAAATCAATTAATTCTGGCTCATGGATATTTGTTAAAATATAACCATCTTCTGAAGTACCGGTTTGAACTACTTCATAACCTTTAACCGCTACTTCTTCGATTGTATATTCAATTGTTTCACCATCTGCATAAACATCTAATTCAGTAAAGTCTGCCTGCCAGTTATTATCTGCATTTAATTCAATTGTTTTATCTGTTTCTTCACCGTTTGCTAGTAATTTTACAGTGACTGATTCTGGACGAATGCCATCTTGATTTTTGGCATCATCCCATGCTTTCACTACATTAATACTGGTTTGCTCTGGAGTGTAACTGTTTGTAATGTCCATACCATCTATTTCAGTTGAATAATCTTCTACTCCATCTTCTTGAACGGTATAGTTGATTTCTTCACCATTCTTGAATTTTGGTAAATCGGTAAATGAGTACTTCCACTCATCTTCTTCATCCACTTTAGCTTCTGCTACTTCTTCACCATTTGCCAGTAAGTGAACAGTAATGGAATCTGGACGTTTACCATCTTGATTTCCAGCATCGTTCCAAATCTTCGTTCCTTCGATATCAATTACGGCTGGATTATGTGTATTCGTAATCTCAAATCCATCTGTAACTGTTCCTGAAATATCTACTTCGTAATCTGGAACTGCTATTTCTTCAACTGTATATTCAATTTCATCACCATTTTCATCAATTGGTGATAAACCAGTAAATGTAGTTATCCAATCATTTTCCTCGCTCAGAGATATAGATTTTTTAACTTCTCCATTAGCTAATAAATTTACTGTAATTGATCCTGGACGTTTACCATCTTGATTATCAGCATCATCCCAGATTTTTTCTGCAGAAATTTCTAGCTCAGCGATATTTTCCACGGGCAATTCGATTTTTTTATTCTCTTTATTTACTTCTATTTTAATTTCTTCATTCGATAGTACATATCCCTCTGGTGCTTCTACTTCTTTCAGATAATAAGTTCTAAATGGTAAATTACCATATTGAATCTTCCCATCTTCTGTTTCTTGAGCTTCACCAGTTACAATTTGTTTTTCACCATTTAGAAGGTAATAAAGTTCAAATGTTGCTGGACTAGAGATTGGCTCCTCAGTTTCAGAGTCAACTTTAACAATTTCAATTTGTCCTCTGTTTTCTTTACCTGAACCTGTTCCCCATGATGATTGTCTTGCTTCATACTCTTTTTTGCTTGAGTCTCCAAGTTTTTTATCTCCACCTAATAGAGATGCTTTATTACTGATCTTTCCGTCTGTAGCAACAACGACTGTCTTATAAGTTATAAAGTATCTATTTTCTTCAATATGTCCCAGTGAGATTGATAAATCTGTCCCACTTACATCATTAGGTTTAATTGTGATATCGTCTTCGTCTAAATCTACTTCATTACCTTCAGCGATAGCATCTTGATAAACTTTAATACTATCATTTACTAAAACTAAACCTTCACTGATTGTATCTTTAAATACAGCGTTTTTAATATCTGATAAACTTTCATTGATACTAATTTCCCAAACGATTTCATCATCTGTATAGGCGATATCACCATCAACACTGTTTGTTTCTTTATTGATGAATTGATTATGTCTATCATATTTCACCTCAGAATCATACGTTTTTTCTTGCTCGTTTTTATCTGTAACTGTTGCTTGATTTTTGTACCACTCTTCAGAAAGTCCGTTGATTTTAGAACTGAATTCAACTAATGCCGGCTTATCTACTCCATCTGCAAACGTTAAAGTAAATCCATCTTTTTCTTCATTATAAACTACAACACGACCCTCAGTAATTTCTTCACCTTTGTTGAAGTTACCATCTTTATCTAAGCTAAATTCATAGACTTTTACGTCCTCATTTAACGTCTGGTCGCCTTGAGTTAATGTATCTGTTATAACAAACGGTCCACCTGTTAAGTTTTGACCAGTTGCATTGGCGAAAATCTGCCAATTGATTATTCGATTTTCTCTGTCTAAAGAACCAGATTTTTTACCGCCATTGACGTATTCCTCTTTTACATTATATTTTGCATCGTCATTCTCGGTAAATCCTTTTTCATTTTCTTCTACATCTTTTGTTTTACCTGTATATGTTACGTTATTTTTGTATTGTCTACCTGTATTTAATTCTCCATCAGCAGCCAAAACTTCATTTGGATCAAAAGATGTCTTGAAGTAGATTTCATATTTCGCTCTTTTTAATGATCCATTAAACTCTAGTTCAAAACCATCTACACCTTTATCATTTAATTCATACTGATCACTCGGAACAATTTCTCCATCTTTAAGGACTCTTAAAGATTCAGCTATGAACTTCATAGATTTTGCTGGTTCAAAAGAATCAGTAATCGTAAGTTCTGTAATCTCTTCTTTGATTGCATCTACAGTTAACTTCCAGCTCATCGTTTTATTAGTGTAGTTTAGACCATCATAGGTTATATCATCTTCTATAACTTTCCAATATTCATTTTCTTTCTTATATTCATTGAATTTGTCTGGTTTGATAGATGGTTCTTTTGTAGTATCTTCTACGCCTACGCCTTCTAAACCATCCCCATCCAAATCTACCTTGTTTTTATAACCTTCTTGCCCTTCAGGGAGGTTTTTTATGATTTTCGTATCATACTCAATTCTATACTCACTATTGATATCACCAAGATTGATTGTAAACCCATCAGCAGTAGGATTTAATTGATCGTCAGTTAATGCTAATTCTTTATTGTTTTTCACATCAAAAACTTTAATCGAATCTTTAATTAGCTCAAGTCCCGCCCCGATGCTATCTGTAATAACCGCATTTTTAATAGTGTGTTGCGCTTTGTTCACATGAATTTCCCAAGAAATCTTATCGTCTTTATAATCTGTTTCATCTTTACCAGTCTTTTCTAGTAAAGATTCTCTTTTTACCTTTATTGGAGCGTCATCTTGATCTTTGACTTTACTATCGACTTCTAATTCCGCTTCATTTAAAAAATCGAGTTCTTTTGTATATTCTTTGAAATGACTGTAATCAATATTTGTAATTACTTGAATTCTATATGCGCCATCAATATTTCCAAGTTCTATAGGAAAGCCCGTGAAATCTCCTTTTATATCCCCATCATATTCCCAGTCATTTCCTGATTTACTTAATTTCCAAACTCTGATCTCTTCAATATCTAATCCTTCTGGTAATTCATCTAGAACTTTTACATTCTTCAAACTAGATTCAGATTTATTTACATCAATTTGCCAAATAATCTGATCTTTATTCTGGTCATTTATCCATCCATCTTTTTCAATTAACGATCCTCTTTCAAGACCAGTTATGGTGTAGTCATCTTTATCTTTCTCTTCATCATTGTCTTTTAAAACAGCATCGTTTGTAAATTCGCCCTTGAATTCAGTTATATCTGTTCTATATTTGATTCTGTAAGCTTTATCTGTTTCTCCTAAATCAACTTTAAATCCTGAATCTATTTTAGATATGTCTGAATTTTCGATTTTATT
The DNA here is from genome assembly GCF_900129085.1 of Atopostipes suicloacalis DSM 15692. GTDB lineage: Bacteria > Bacillota > Bacilli > Lactobacillales > Carnobacteriaceae_A > Atopostipes > Atopostipes suicloacalis. Next base: position 42,478 of record NZ_FQUF01000011.1, on the reverse strand, counting down.
ACCTTCAGTAACTTTACCTTTATAACCAACTGTGAGCTCATATACTTCAATACTATCAAAATCTAACTTTAATCCTTCTGGAATAATATCTTCTACTGTTGCATTTGTTAGATTTTCTAATTTCGTATTGACATCAATGGTCCAGTTCAGATATTCTGGATTAATGTTTTCATTTGGTTCTCCAAATTTCTTAATATCATGGACATCTCCACTTGGTTTAGCTTTAATGATAAATTCTTTATTAATTGGGTCTTCAAATTTTATACTTTGATTAACATCTTCTTCAAATTCTGTTACATCAAATTCTAATAGGAAGCCTACTTCTCCAGCTCGATCACTTTTTTCTGTTAGTTCGTCATTAAATTCAACTCTTAAATGACCATCTTCTGTAATTTCATAAGTTCCGACTGGTAATCCATCTTCATATAGATTTCCCGTCGTTTGACCTGCAACACCATGTAATGCATCTGGTAATTTGATTTGAGCCCAGTCTCCTGCATTTAAATCAACATCATCAAATAATTCCCAATCAAAAGTAAATTGTAATTGTAAACCATCCGTTATTTCTATTTCTGTAGTACCTTCTTCTAATTCTTCACCATTCATGTGTATCTTTACATTGGTAAAGATACTGCTACCTAAATCCTTAGCTTCTTCTGCTAAAGGCTTAGCTTGGTCCTCATCATCTGTTTCTACATTCTCTTCTTCAGTTTCTTCCTCAACGGGGGGATCGTTATTATTGATATCCTCCGGTGTTTCATCCGCTACCTCATCATCTTCCGCAGGTACGGGATCATCTTCTGCTTCTTCTGATTCATTTTCAGCATTTACATCGACTACTTCTGCGCTATCACCATCATTTGATCCATCATCTAAGTCATCAACAGCATCCTCATTTACAGCATCTACATCTGAGGGTTCTACTTGTGTCGACTCATCTGCTTCTTCTGCCTGCATACTCGCTATTGCGTGTGACATTTGCGGTGTTAATACTGTGCTTAATAGCATAACCGACGTAATAGCTATATGTACAAGTTTATTTTTCTTCATTCTTTTCTCTCTCCTTAAATCTTATGAATTATATTTTTCTTGAGTTCTTTCTTTTAACCATTCAATGCTTCATCTAAAATGACATCGGCCACTTTTCGAATCGTTGTTCGATCATAGAATGCCTTCTCACGCAGCAATTCGTATAAATCACTGCTGATGCGAATAGGCGTTGTGTCAGAATTCCTACTTTTTTTCTTATCTCTATCTGCGAGTATTTGCTTTTTTTGCTTGTCTATATTCTTAACATTCATCTCGATCTCCTTTTCTATTATTGATCAGCCTTGATTTAGAAGTGTGTATCTTTTTGATATAAAGAATTTAGATAAATATTATTAAAAATATTATAATATACAACATTGTTTGTGAATTTCCTTTTATGTAAAGCTCAGGGCAGAAAATGAAATTCGAATAAAACTAGACGGGGGGTTTTTCCGATGTTAATAGACTAAAAAACGACTTATTTTATGAAAGTCTACTTGTAACACTACATTTTACTTTTCTCGACTAATGCCTATATAGAGCCATTCTACCTAAACAATGCCATTCCTTTCTTGTCTCAATTTACCTTGACAAGTGTAAATAATGATTTAACACCGACAAGCCTTGACAACATAGGTTTTGAGGAACCTTTTTTTCACCTTTCTTTTTTTGCCTTTACGAGTGCAAAAAATACATAATTGTGCTAACATATACGTATAAATACAACTCAATGGATATTAACTTTTTTAAGGAGAATGCGAGGGATTATATGTGGAATTTAATATCTACAAAAGAACGAAGTAAGATGGAAATGTTAGAAATGTTTTACGCAACCAATCATCCAATCACAATTGATACACTAAGCAAACAAACTAAATCTTCCTCCCGGTCCGTAAAAAATTATTTAAAAGAATTAAGAGAAACAATGGAAGAAATTGGTGGAGAATTTCAGTCGTCTTCAGAAGGAGTGAACTTTAAAATCCCCACGAATATAGGGATTGATTATTTTCAAAAGCAATTATTCAAACAATCCTTAGGTTTTATGTTGCTTGAAAAGGTCTTTTTCGATGAGACCCTCACCAATCAACAACTCATCAATGAATTATTTATCAGTCAATCCACTTTAAATCGCTTAGCAGACACGATTAACACTGCCCTTGAGCCATATGGTTTAAAGCTAGAAACTTCCCCTTACAAAGTCACTGGGGAAGAATATTTAATTCGTAACTTTTATACTTCTTACTTTATTGAAGCCTATACTTCGAATGAATGGCCCTTTGAAAACATACATAAAAAACTCATTGACGAAATATTTCCCCCAGCGTCAGATTATTATCAGTCAACTTCTAAGGTTATGAGCTATCCTCATTTCAGATTTCACTTTGCGGTCGATCTCGTTCGAAATTTGCAAGGGTATTCAGTAGAATTTCCTTTGTCAGAACACGACTCTGTGTCTGCTCTTTCTGACAAGGTAAAGACAGAAATTAAAAAGAAAATAGCAAATTTTTCTTTTGACAATCTTCTAGAAGAAAAAATCTATATTGACGTCCTTGTCATTTATCATTTAAAAATTTTAACGCCCATTGTAAACGAGCAATTACCAAAAGATGACCCGTTGTTAAAGCAATTAAACGAAATCAAAGAAATGATTGATTTCTTGACAGAGCATTTTGAATTGGCTGTAGAAGACCAAACCAATTTAATCGTTGAAATTGATAAAGCACTGCTATTCTTTTCTCAAAGTGCAAAAAATCATCAACCTAAAATGTTTATTCTTTTTCCTCCACGTGACTATTCTTTAGTGGATCATTATCAAAAAAAGTACACAGCTTTTTATGATATAGCCCTTCAACACATGATTCTTTTATGTAAAAATAGAGGGTTTTATCCAACAGAATATACACTTAATTATTTAATTTATATATTAATTTCAAAATGGTCAGGGTTAACTAAGCAGCTTTTTAGCCGATATAATGCTATTACCGTGAAAGTTTATAGTCATTTAAACTTAAGACATGCTCAGAATATTGCCGAATCATTAAGTTCTGATTTACCAGAATCGCTTGAGGTGAGTGTATTAGAGGAACCAATCGTAAACGAAGAAGTGCTTTCAAAGCTTGATTTTGACATTCTTGTGACTACACAAACTTTAATTCTGGATATTGAACAACCCATTATTTTTATGTATAGGAGTCGTTCAAGTTATCAATATGATGATCTCCAGCGCCTCATCAGAAAAGCAGCAAAACAAAAAGAAAAAGCCACACGAGAAAAGTTCATTAAAAAACATCAACTTTATATTACAAGAGAAGAGACTTTAAAAAATAGAAAGCCACTTAAATAGACATTCCGTCTAAATAAGGGGGCTTACTTTATCCTTTATTTTCATTTATGCACATGTCGGGGCAGATTCTGAATCTTAAATGTATATATTTTTTGTATAATAGAATTATATAAAATTTTACTTTGATAACTTAATTATTTAAATGGTATTTCGATTAATAAAGAAAGAGATTTATATTTTTTAGTGTGGAATCTATTTTAAACATTTAGAAATAAGGTGATGCTTGATGAGACACTTGCTAAATCAAACGGAAAACAGACAATTGCTTCTAGCGGAAATATTACAAGACAAAGATGATTGGATAACGCTTTCAGAATTGTCAAAAATATTAGATTGCTCTGTCCGAGTCCTTAAGGATGATCTCGCACACTTTAAGAATAATTTTACTGAACTTGCTATCGAGACTTCAAACAATGGTATTCGTCTCAATAAAATAAACAACACAGGCCTCAAAAGTTTTTATCAACATATTTTACATCATTCTACAGCCTATAATTTACTGGAAATTATCTTTTTAGAAGAGCATATTTCAGTAGTTGATTTAATTGAAAGATTATATGTTAGCTCCTCAACCATTTACCGGCTCATCGATCAAATTAACGAGGTTTTGGAAGAAAGAAACTTTAAAATTGAAACAAATCCCTGCAGAATTGTTGGTTCTGAAAGTGACATTCGTTACTTCTTTTATAACTTTTTTCATGAGAAATATTCTGGACTCGAATGGCCCTATCCAAACCTTGATGAAAATGGATTAGACCTATTTTTAAATTTTTTTATCAAATTTACACATATGGATGCGGACTTTGCTTATTACAATATATTTAAAACTGTCTCAGCAGTGAATTTAATTCGGTATAAACAAGGGCATTTTGTGAATATCTCCAATATTCATGTTAATTTCGATGAAATTATTCCTGATTTAACAGTATATCAAGAAACTTTTTCTTATTTTGAGGAAACGAATCAAGTGAAAGTCGACAACATGTTAATTCAGCAAATATTTACCCCCTACATTAGCGAGGAATTTTCATTGAATTATGAACGGTTAATTGAAAAAACAAAGACCCAACAAAAGCTTTCGACGGAAGTGGCTTTTTTAGATGACATGCTGGAGGATTTATCTAAAACACATCAACTTTCGCTTAATAACAAGGAAACGGTCCTTCTAAACATTATGAATGCTGCATATTTAGAGTATAAAGAACCCCGTTCAGGATATATTCTACACAATCATAACCTAGAATTCGCTTCAAAAATCGAGTCTGAATTTCCTTTTTTTTATAAGAATTTATATCAAGCAACAAAAAATTATCGTCAGCTCATAGGAAAACCACTAATCGATGATGGAATCTTTTTTATGATGTATACCATTTTTATATTCTGGGAAGATTTATTACCGGAACTTCGAAGAAAATTTGACAAAATCAAGATTTTAGTAATTAGTGATCAGCATGTTTCTCATTCAAAAACAATCAAAGATATTATTGAATATGAATTTAATGAACAAATTGTTGTTGAAGTTTTTAATGAAATGAAGTTAGATTCTGTTGTCTTTAAGACTCTCCCTCACGATATTATTGTTGCTAATTTTCCCCTCCCTGTTTTAGAAAATTGTCGAACGGTTTATGTGGAAAATCTTCCAACTTTCTTTGACCTTTCAAAAATTAGAAAACAAGTGGATGATATTATATTAGAACGAATGCCCTAATATCATTCAAAAAAAGATGTAGAACATAAGGATTAGTCCTTGTGCTTTACATCTTTTTTATAAATTATCATTCTTCATTCGGGGGATCTTCTGGTTCATTGTCTGATCCTTCAGGGTCTGATTCCTCTAGACTAGAATCCGGGTCTTCAGCTTCTACCTCATCTGTCGTATCTTCGTTTGATGAGTTAGACGATTGATCACCGCCTTGCGAAGTTGTTCCACCACCAGATGAATTAGTTGGGGGTCTCCAGGTATTTGTATTCCCTGTACTCCCTGAACTATTCCCAGTTCCAGATGGATTAGGCTGCCATTCCGTCTGCTCAGACTGTTCAGAGGCTTGCTCTAATTCTTCAGCTTCTTCAAGCTCTTGTTGCGCAGTGGCTTCTTCAGCTAAAGCTTCTTCTAAGGCCAGTGCCTCTTCAGTTTCTATTAAAGCCACATTCACCATTTCTGCTCGAGTCATAAGTTCTTCTCGTACTTCTTCATTTTTTATTTTTTGAATAAGCTCAAGAGCTTCTTCTTCATTCTCTCGAGTTACATCGACACGTACAAAATCTTCTTCAAATAAATCATCAATAAAGGATATAGCAGTCTCAATATCATTGACCTGTTCTTTTGCATCCTCCAAAGACATCCAATTTCGGTTATAATAAACTACTTTTTCTTGAAATTTTCCAACTTGTTCTTCTAAATTGACCACTTCTTCCAAAGTAAGATCCTTTTCAATAATTCCTTTTTCGATGAATAAAGCTTCTACATCCGCCTGAAGGCCAACCATTACTTTAGCTGCAAGGTATTCCTCTTCTGCATTTTTTAAACGCTGTTGGTTTTCTGAGCGATACTCTTTGCCTTTTAATTCCTCTAAATCTTCTTGGATAGTTTGAAGCTGATCCGTTGATAAGTCCTTTGAAAGATCGCTTTTTTCCTCATTATATAAACCAGCGACTTGTTTTTCAATATTTTCTATCTCATATGCTTCAAATTCCAGGTACTTTTCACTTTGTTTTTGTCTAAAAAAGTAAACAGCTGATAGGCCAACAAGTAAAAGAGCAACTAAAAACACATAAAACTTCTTTCCTTTCAAACTCTATCTCCTCCGTTCTATGATTTTTCATTATTCTACTCAATCATACCTTATTTTTATACATTTTTGTATGTCATTCTAGAAATTAGCTTCCCCACTAAAAATACACCTTCTACAGTTTTTCTGCAGAAAGTGTATTGTTCACTTAATCTTTTAGTGGGTTATTTTTATATTTTCTAAAGTAATTGGTCTGGCGTAATGTCATAAATATTCTTCGCTTTAGTCCTTTATCTGCTTTATAAAAAATAGGACTATTATATTTTCCTCTTGAGATTAGATCTTTCACTTCTTCTTTAATTAAAGGATCTTTTGTATAATTTTTTATAACTGCTTTTGGGATAACAGCAAATAGATTCTCGCCTCCTACATAATCAAATTCTTTTTCTTTATGATAAATAACATCATCTACAATAATTTTTGCAATATTATAACCACATTGCGTTAAATAATAACTTGAGCGACCTTGACGAATATTTACTTCAAAGACTTTGAATTTCCCATCACGTTCATCATATTTTAAATCAAAATTCGCAAAACCTTTGTAACCAATTTGATTCATAAAATGAGCAAGTTTATCCATAATTATTTTGTGGCTTTCTTTTTTCTTGTCGCGCACAATCAATGCAGTATAATTTCCAACACCTGTTGTTGTCGGCTCTTGTAAGACAACCTGTCCTAACGAAACAAGTTGAGGCTTTCCATTTCGATTACCATAATAAACCGAATCCCACATTGCTGTATCTTCACCAGGTATATAATCTTGAATAATCAATTCATCTTGATAACCACTTGCTTTAATTTTATTAATTACATTATGAAGCTCTTCATAGTTTTCAATTAAGTATACTTTTTGCATTCCTTCAAATGGATTTTCATAATATTGAATACCATTACTTGGTTTTACCACTAATGGGAAGGGAACCTCTTCATCAAAAGGCTCTTCGCTCAAACATGAATAATAGAAGGTGAGAGGCGCATTTAGGCCATATCGGGCACACAATTGATAAAAATTCTTTTTCAAAAATAATTGGGGAACCCACTCTTTATCAATATTACTGAATTTAAAAGTTGTAGATAAAGCTTCCGCATTATTGATAATAAACGTTACATATTCATCATTTGTTCCAATAAGCAGTAAATTTTCGTATTTAGAATGATATTTTTTTGCTAATTCTTTTAGATATCCTACAAAAAATTCTTCATCATCAATACGATCTGTATAATAAAATTCTGAAATAATTGTACTTCCTTCTGTAAAGGGAAGTGGTGCTCTTCCAACAACAACAGGCTTTATCCCATACTCTTCATGGAATGAAATAGCCATTGTATAAGTATTTAAATCTGTTCCAATTAAGATAGGTAGAAACGTTTCTTTGCTGTTAACCATTTCTTTAATATTCCTTTCAAAATATTTCATTATTGAAATTATTTTTTATATTTCTTATTCAAAATACCAATTACACTACTTTAGCATAAATAAAGTAGTTTGATAAATTATTTCAGACCTTTTTGAAAAATAAACGGCTTTTCAGAGATTTATTTGTATCTTATCTCTAAAAAGCCATTTATATTCTAAATTTTCATTACTTTTACTCTAAGTGTGTATTATATTCTTCAATACATTCTTTTATAATTTTTTCATCTGATTTGATAGGAACTTCTTTATCGCCAATTTTCATTGTTTCTTCATGGCCTTTACCGATAACAAGAATCAATGATTTTTCTTCTACATCTTTAAAAGCTGTTTGAATCGCTTCTTCTCGATTTTCAATATATGTAAAAGGTGTTCCTTCTCCTTCTACAAAATGAGAAATTTCTTTTGAAATGTCTTCTACTTTTTCTAACCCTGGATCGTCCATCGTAATATATACAAAATCAGAATATCTTCCACCAACTGTTCCTAGTTCTTTACGACGTCCAAGAGCTTTCCCACCCGGTGCACCAAAAATGGAGACTATTTTATAATCTGGATGAGCTTCTTTCATTCCTGTAATTAATCGTTCAAAACTCAAACGATTATGCGCAAAATCGGCAATAGCAATAATTTTTTTATCCGCTGAGGACAAAATTCGCATCCGTCCAGGAACATTTACTCCCCTCAAAACTTCGACTGCATAATCGACTGGAATCCCTAGAAGATCTGCTGCAGCAACTGCAGCCAGTGCATTCTCCACATTATAGTCACCTAGCATAGCTAAAGCAAAAGTCTCATCTATCATTTTTGAGTGAATCTTAAAATTACTTTCTAACTCTACTGTTTCTAAATCATAAGCATAATAATCAGCTTCTGCTGAATTTAGACCGAAAGAATAGAAACGTTCTGCATCCTTTGCCTTTTCAAAAATATACTCTGCTTCTTGTGTATTCAAATTAACAATTAAATCTTTTGTTTGTCCAAACATTTTAGCTTTTGATTGTATATAATCCTCAAAATTCGGATGTTCAATCGGGCTAATATGGTCTTCATCAATATTTAAAAAGATGCCCACATCAAATCTAATTCGATCTGTACGATGATATTTTAAAGCCTGACTCGATACCTCAACTACAATATATTCTAACCCTGCTTCTACGGCTTCTGCTAAATGAGATTGTAGATCAAGGGCTTCGGGAGTCGTATTTTTCGCTTCTTCTTCATTTTTTCCACCGTAATTTGTGATAGAAGAAATAAGACCTGCAGGAGATTTTCCTTGTGCTTTCAGATAAGTATCAAGGATTGCTTTTACAAAATAACTCGTTGTTGTTTTTCCTTTTGTACCGCCTACTCCTACGATTTTTAATTTTTCTTGAGGATTGTTATAAAATATCTCAGCTAATAAAGGAATAGCAATACGAATATCAGAAACAATAACATGAGGAATCGTTTCATCTAAATCATATTTCTTTTCAGATATGTAGCCGATTGCTCCACGTTCAATGGCTTCTTTTAAATACTCAACCTTAAAATGCGCACCTTTACAAATAAATAATGTACCAGGTACTACTTTTTTTGAATTTTGTTCTAAATGAAGAATTGTTTGATCTTCGATACCAAATAGCTCTTGTTTAGTGAATAAATTTGCTAATTTTAATTTTTCTATATAATAACTTAGATTATAGTATGTTAGTTTATTAATTTTTTACACATCTTTCTACTGATAAATTCCATTGGATCGGATAATCGATTCCTTTACTAAAACATCCATCGCATCCAAACAATTATCATATATTTTATTTGTTTTTTTAAATACAGATAATTCCGTACAAGCTAAAATGACAACATCACTACCCGCTTCTATTAAATCATTATAAGCTTTTTGAAATTTTCTATAATCTCCAGGCTGTCCTTTTTTAATATCATCATAAATTAAAGACATAATTTCTTTTTGATTTGCTTCAGAAGGTGCTACAGCTTCTATTCCTAACGCTTCGCATTCTCTGTGGTACACTTCTGATTGAATGGTTCCATTCGTTGCTAGGATTCCTATTTTTCGAACATTTTTAAAGTGATTTAAAGCATATTCAATCGTTTTCCGCACCATGTGAATAATAGGAATTGTAAGTTCTTTTTGAGTAGCGTCATATAGGTAATGCGAAGTATTACATGGTATCGCAATGTTATCGACACCTAACTCTTCAAGTAATTGAGCATCTTTAATAAAAGCATGTAATAATTCTTCAATATCTCCAGACAAAATAGCATGTGTGCGATCAGGTAACGTAGCATGATTTAAAATAATTGTATCAATATGGTCTTGATCTCTATCGGCTTGTGTATGAGCAACGAGTTCTTCAAAAAAGTAACTTGTTGCTTCCGGGCCCATTCCTCCAATGACACCTAATTTCTTTTTCATTGCCAGCACCTTTTTCTATATTTTAATCTTATGGTTATCTATAATATTTTTTAAATTTATGATAGTGACTGAGTGTTGCTTTAATCATCCGTAATCTGCGATAAAATGCGTTGTCGGGTTTATAGAATAAAGGATTTACTTCTTTTCCTTCATTCATTAATTGTTTGAGTTTTTTCACATTTTCTTCTTGCTTTACATATCTAAGTGCTACCCTGTCCGGAACAACGGTCCATAGATAGGGGTCTTTTGATAGCTCTAAGTCCATTTGCTTATTATAAATATAATCTTCGACTAAATAACGAGCCACATTAAAACCTGAAGCTGTCACATAATAATTACTACGTCCTTGTCTTGTATTAATCTCGAAAAACTTATATTTCCCATCTCGATAGTCATACTTAATATCGAAATTAGAGAAGCCCACGTAGTGAATATTTTCTAAAAATTCACGCGCTTGTTTCATCAGCTCTTCATTCCGCTCCGTAATGATCACTGCATGGTTTCCTTTTCCGAGCGGGGTATGTTCTTCAAGTAAGACATTTCCCAAACACATCATCACAACTTTTCCTGATTGATCAGAGTAGGAGGTCAAAACATACATATACTCGTCATTTCCAGGAATCATATCTTGTACAATAAGCTTTTCAGGATAACCTGAGTTATAAATTTTTTTAATGATTTCATTTAATTCTTCGCGGTTATCTATAATATAAACTTTTTCTTGCCCTTCAAAAGGATATTCCCAATAATGAATACTCTCAGATGATTTTAAAATCACTGGATATTCAAAAGGCACGTCAAAATCTAAGCCCATTTCTCTAGATATTAACAAAGTATCGGGATAATCGACACCAACTTCTTCACATAATTCATAAAAATAATCTTTCTTCTGTAAATTATTCATTAATTCATGAGGAATAAAAGGAGCAATTACATTATCAGGAAGTTGAGAGTGTTTGTTTGTAATCATATTAATATAGTTATCGCCTGCTCCAAGTAAAATAATTTTTTTATCTTGGTATTTTTTTGAAAGTTGCTCGATTATTTTTAAAAAGGTCTCTGTTTGGTCAATATGGACATCTTCAATATAGTCAATCATTAAACTCCCATTACTAGGACCCGATTGATATTTCCCAATCACGACGGATTTTATCTGATATTCCTCATAAAATGCTCGTGCTACACTATAAGTATTAATGTCACTTCCTAAAATAACAGGTATAAATTCTCTCTCTTTAAATTGCATAAGTATCCTTCCTACTATCTACTCTTTAATTTATGAACTATTGCAAAAAAGATACAGCTTCTTTTGCAATAGTTCATTTTCTAAAACAATTATACTCTAATTTTCTTTAAAATAAAGGCCTTGCATTCTATCCATCGAATTATCTGTGGAATATCGCTTTACAAAAGAGAGAAAATTTATTGAATGTACTTTTCTAAAAAATCTCTAAAATTTTCAATCTCAGCTTTATAAGTATAGTCCTTGTGGTTAAATAAGGTGCGTTGCTCTTCTGAATAAACCATTACAAAAACCTCACCAATATTTGCTCGATTGGCTGCTTGCACCCCAGCTGTTGCATCTTCAATCACAACACAATCTTTGGGATCTAACCCTAGGCTCTCTGCTGCTTTTTGGTAAATCGTCGGATCTGGTTTTCCTGGAAACGTTCCATCGTCATACACAATTTCTTCAGGCGTAAACCAGCTATCCAATTTAAAATAATCAAAATAAAAATCAATATTTATTTTTGGACTAGCTGTCGCGATCGTAAAAGGAATATCTTTTTCGACTAATTGATCAAGGAGTTTTTCTGTTCCCGCCACATAGCCCAGTTTTTCTTCGCGTACTAAACGGTGATACTCTTTTTCTTTTTCATCAGACAATACCTGAAGTTCTTTATCCGTAACCTCACCAATAAAATGACGAATAATTTGATCATTTGTTCGTCCATGAATATAATCGATAATTTCTTGTTCTGTGACTGAATCGTTATGCTTTTGTATCATTTCGACCCAGGCTTTTTCATGCAGATGCGCATCAAAAACCATCGTCCCATTAAAATCAAAAATAATCCCTTTAACCATTTCTACACCTTTTCTTTCTAAAGTTTCTTCTTCATTCTAGCAAAAAAGAACAGAAAGACAAACGACTAAAAACATTAAGATTTTTATTTTAGTAATAAATGGCGTAAGTCTTTTTGCGTGGTTGATGAAATTTGGAGCTGTGTGGAGATGAAGTCTTGAATGGTTCCAAACTCATCATTTACTGTTCGGTAAAAAGTATCTAAGTAATCTGTTTCAACATTCAAAGCTACCCTAAACGCTGCAATTGATTTTGTTTTTAGTCCATTTGCTTGAGCGAGTTGAACCAATTCGTTATTTTCCTTCACTCTTAACGCATTCGTAGCCATATAATCTGTATAAATAACATCTCTTGATACATTTAAGATTTCGAGAAGTAAAGCCGCTGAAACACCTGTACGATCTTTTCCAGCAAAACAATGAAACAAAACACTGTTATTAGAAGAAATTGTAGAAAAAGTTTCTTCAATCATTTGTGTAAAGCCTTCTTGGGCCTCTTTATTTGTTGCCATTGTATAGTACGTATGGTTCATATATTCATGAGCTTGTTCGACTGTTGGCATTTCTTTAAAGTCATCCAACCCTGTCCCTTCATTCTTTTCATTTTTGAAAATATCAATATGTCGGTACTCCGTATTCTCAAACGTTATATCCGGACGTTCAGCAACCTCTGCTTCTGAACGCAAATCAATAATTTTACCTAATTCATAAACTTCTAACAGTTCCGTTTGTTCTTTGATGGCTACACGAGATAATTCTCCCGATCGCAAAAGCTTTTTGGATAAAATCATTTGGCCTTCTTTATTTTGAATACCGCCTAAATCTCTAAAATTTGTGATAGTTTCCATCGTTTATTCCTCTCAATCTTTAATATTAGACACTCTGTACCTACCATTTTACCTGAAACGATCGTTCCTTTTCATGTTTTATGAAGGCAACACATCGGTAAATTTATTATTTATTATATTTTCACTATTGACAGCCGTGTGTATTAACAATATAATACACTCTGAATCAGTATTCTTTTTTAAAAAAAGACGAATTTTTTTACCTATAGTGTACCAACTAGTTAATACAGATTTAATCCTATACTTTAAATGAAAGGAGCTTCTTATGACTCAAGTCAATTTTAATAGTCGAGATCCGATTTATTTGCAAGTCATTGATCATTTCCGAGAACGACTTGTTGGAGATGAGCTTGTATTAGGCGCAGAATTACCTTCGCGTAGGCAAATTGCCCGACAGTTAGGAATTAATCCAAATACCGTTCAGCGAGCTTTTAGTGAAATGGAAGAACAAAAATGGATTTACACTGAACCTAATCGACCCAGTCGTGTTACCGAAAATCCAGCGACGATTCAAAAGTTAAAGAAAGAGTTTGTTGAAGAGGCTGTGAAAGAGTTTGTAGCCTCAATTCAAACCATTGATATTACTTACGAAGAAGTTTCGGAACTGATTGCCAATGAAATCAAAAAACAAAGCACAAAAAATGGAGGGACCCAAGATGATTGAAGTAAAAGATGTCTATAAAAAATATGGCAAGAAAAAAGTTTTAAATGGAATCAATTTTACAATTCCTAAGGGGAAGATTAGTAGTCTAATCGGTATAAACGGTGCAGGTAAGACAACCATTCTAAATCATATTATGAATTTGCTTCCTGTAACCAGTGGAGAAATATTAATTGACGGTGAAAAATTTTCTCCCAAAGATTATGAGAAACTTTCTTTCATTCCAGATGCGGCAATTATGCTACCAGAAATGAAAATTAGAGAAGCGATGGATTTTATGCAGGAATTTTACGATACGTGGAATGAAGAACGCGCTCAAGAGATTTTAACTTTCTTTCGGTTGAATGAAAAGGATAAAATTAACACCTTATCTAAAGGAAACGTCGCAAAAGTTAATCTTTTATTAGGACTTTCACTAGATGTTGACTACGTTTTAATGGATGAACCCTTTTCTGGGATTGATATTTTTACTAGAGAGCAGATTGCTGAGGTTTTTACTTCTTATTTAGTCGAAGATAAAGGAGTTTTAATTACAACTCATGAAATCCATGAGATTGAATTTCTTGTTGATCGAGTCATTTTGATGGATGAAGGCATTGTTTTACGGGAGTTTAATGTTGAAGAGGTTCGTGAAAATGAAGGACGCTCTATTGTCGATATTATGCGTGAAGTGTATATGCCTTATGCGGATGAATTAAACCATCACCAGCCGAATCGTTTAGGTAAATAGAAAGGAGTCTATAATGAAAAAATTTATAAGTTTATTGAGTTTTGAAATGAATCGCTTTTTAAAATTTCTTGTTCCAACTTTATTAGTTACGGCTGTTGTGCAAATTTTTGTAACTATTTTTTCTTCATTAAAATATAATAATGAATTAGAGAAGATTATTGCTCAAGGAGAACAACTGGAAACTATCCCTAACTTTTCGCTTCAAGATATAACTGGAAATGGAATATATCAACTATCAATTATGCTAATTGTTCTTGTATTTGTATTCTATAGTTTCTTTATCTGGTATCGTGAATGGCTAGGAAAAAATACGTTTATTTACCGTTTATTAATGCTTCCTACAAACCGAACATATCTCCTTTTAACAAAATCATTGGTTTTTTTAATTGGGGGACTATTAGCTTTTTCTTTCCAGTTTGGTTTATATTTTATAGAATTAAAAATTGCTGAATGGCTAGTGATGGATGGTCATTATACTTTATTAAATATACATAATGTACAACCCTTGTATGATCTTGTTCAAAGTTTGTTATTTCCAACCACTCTCTTTCAGTTTATTTCCAGATATAGTTTTGCTTTTGCAGCACTTATGTCACTGTTTGTGGGAATTATTATTGAAAGAAGCTTCGGTCTTAAAGGGCTAATCATTGGAGCTAGTTATTTTATTGGTTTTTTTGTGCTTTATGCTTTATTAGATAGCCTCCTTTATAGCGCTTCATTTATATTAAGGCCTAGTCAAGAAGCTATTATTATGATGGTGTATCAGTTTTTAGTGATTGGTATAAGTACTTTTATCAGTCACCTATTACTTAAAAATAAAATTAAGATTTAAGGGGGAAAAAAATGCATAAGAAAAAATTACTCATCAGTTCTCTTATTGCCGTGTTTGGAATCATTATTTACTTTGTCAGTATTCCTACGATTAATGAAGAAGATCTCGTAAAGTTAACGGTTGAAGCTGGAGATGAAAAATTATTAGATGATGTATACTTTAATGGTTATCTTTATGATTATAGTCTTTTTCATTGGGACAGCTATGAAGGAGTTACAGCAAATGAAACCTTGCCTTATTTGGAAGGACTTGATGCGGCAGAAGATCAGTCTTTAAGAATTTTACAAAAAGATTATCCTGATTTTATTAATCCTTTACTTTATGATACGAATATTAATCTATATTATGTTTTAAACAGTGGAAATAGATTGCTTTCAGGATATTTTGAAAATTATGAGGACAATTATTATGTTGATGCTTCAACGGTTCATTTAAATATATTAAATAAAGAAACCAATGAAGAAATAAGTGAAAAAGTTGAACGTGAAAATTATCCAGAAGGTGATCAAGTAGACATTGTAGGCTTGTATGAAGAATATCCAGTCGTAAAAATTCTCTATACGACAACTAGTTGGAATTCAGAATATTCTGTTGAAAAAAGTAACTTAAGTGTTGGCGAGTATAATCTAGAAACGAAGAATTACAAAGAAACTTCTCTTCTGAATGACAATGGAAATTTTTACGATTATAGCTCAAACTTTTACAAAGCAAAAAATAATAAAATTCAAATCATTAATTACTATCCATATAACGTTTACGATGAACCCGAAGAAACCAATGGATCAAATGGCCCTACTTCTTATTTGTATCATTTCGTTGAGGATACCTTTATTCCTTTAAAAGACTCGATGGCAAAATATTTTATCGGGAACGATAACCAAGTTTTTTCTTTGACAAATGAAGGAGAAGAACTTATTTTACGACAATACAATCAAACGGGAGAAAAAGTAGAGCAAGAAACTGTACTAGATAATGAATTCCCAATAAGTTTATATGAAGAAGATCAGTACCCTATAGTAGAAGTTATCAACGATCGATTATTTATTGCTCAAAGTGCTACAGATGAAATATCTGATCAAAAGATTCTTCCAACAGATTTACAAGTTTTCGATCTTCATTCTGGTGAGAGTCTATTAACCGGAAAAATCGATTATGATACAGCTTCAGAAGTGAATGCTTTAGAAGGATATATTGATTCAATAGGTAAGATGAGTGACTTTTAATAAATAAATAATGGTAAGAGGTGGGCTTTTGAAAACATCGAACGAAACACAAAAGAAGATTACAAAAATTTTATTTATTGTGTATCTGCTTGTGCTTATTTGGATTATTTTATTTAAGATGTCTTTTTCGATTCAAGATCTTCCTAGGTTTAGGGGAATTAATCTAATTCCGTTTAAGGGAACAGCTATTGTGAACAATACATTGGATTATAGTGAAATATTGAATAACATTTTGATCTTTGTTCCTTTTGGGCTTTACTTAAGTATGTTAAAACCCCATGAAACTTTTTTGAAGAAGATTACTCCTATTGCTATAGTGAGTTTATTGTTTGAATCTATTCAATATATTTTTGCTATTGGAGGAACAGACATTACAGATTTTATTGGGAATACTCTTGGAGGTATTATTGGGATCACCATTTATTTTATCGCTCGTAAAGTTTTAAAAAAACAAACGATTAAAATAATAAATATCCTTGCAACTATTGGTACATTTGGAATATTAGCCCTTTTATTAATACTTATCCTTACGAATCTCTAATTAAATAAAAAAGCTATCCTTTTTATCATGTTTTTTATAAATAGCCTTCATTCTGGTGAGAATCTATCAACAATAAAAAAGTCCATTTCTCCCGTGTTCAAACGGAGAAATTGGACTTTTTTACTTACTCTTATTTGATTATAGTAGTTCACCATAACGGTTCACATAGATTTTTTTAACCACTTGGACCAGCACAAGATAGGCAATCACTGTAACAGCTAATATCCACCAGAAACTACCTGGAAGAGGAGCTAAACCTAAAGCTGTCCCTAAGGCTGTATAAGGGGCCACTGAACCAATAATAATTCCTATCACTGTGATAGTGGTCATGATGAAAGATGGGTAACTTTCAACAAACGGAATTTTCGGTGTTCTTAAAGCGTACAAGACCAATGTTTGTGTCCAAAGTGAAACAATAAACCAACCCGATTGGAAAATGGATAGGAAAACGCCTTGTTGTTCCACACCTAATGAATGGTAGCTTCCACCTGCTAGCTGTGGTGCTACAAAGAAAAACATAATCAAAAAGGTTGTTACATCAAAGATGGAACTTGTTGGACCAAACCAAACCATGAATTTTCGAATACTTGCCGCTTCCCATTTCTTAGGTTCATAAAGATATTCTTTATCCATATTGTCCCATGGAATAGACATGGAAGAGATCTCATAAATCAATCCTAAGAAAAGCAATTGAATAGGTAACATCGGTAAAAATGGTAAGAAAATACTCGCAATTAAAACAGAAAACACATTTCCAAAATTGGAACTCGTTGTTGCTTTAATATACTTCATTGTATTCCCAAAAACTTTTCGTCCCGCTAAAATTCCTTTTTCAAGAATCATTAAATCTTTTTCCAACAAGATGAGATCGGCGGATTCTTTAGCGATATCTACCGCATTATCGACAGAAATTCCTACGTCAGAGGCTCTTAAAGCAGGAGAGTCATTGATGCCATCTCCTAAAAATCCGACTACATGCCCATTCTCTCTTAGGATACCGACTAATTTTGATTTTTGAGTCGGATTTAGTTTTACAAATAAATTGTGGTCTTCAACGATTTTGCTTAATTCTTCATCCGTTTTATTTGTTAATTGATCCCCTGAGATAATGTGATCTGTAGGAATACCTACTTTGTCTGCTACAGCTACAGTGACTAATTCATTATCACCTGTCATAATTTTAACATCTACAGCGTGGTCATTTAGAGCTTGGATGGCTTCTTTTGTAGATTCTTTGGGTGGATCTAGGAAAGCTAAGTAGCCAATCAGAACCATTTCAGCTTCGTCTTTTACAGAGAATTCATCTACTGGACTTGGATTCGTTTTTTGAGCGACTCCTAAAACACGTAAACCTTGTTCATTTAATTCGTTGACTTGAGCCAAAACATGTTCCCGCTCTTCATCCGTTAGTTCATGAACTTTTCCACCGTAGTCTACATAAGAAGAGACAGCCACCATTTCTTCAATCGCGCCTTTGGTAATCATTTGGGTCTTACCCGTCTCATCTTCTACCACGACACTCAAACGGCGACGTTCAAAGTCAAAGGGAATTTCATCCACTTTTGTGTAGTTATATTGTTTTAAATCAAGTTCTTCTTTACTCGCATTGATAATCGCTTCATCCATGAGGTTGCCTAATCCTGTTTGATAGTAGCTGTTAAGATATGCATGGCGTAAAACACGATCACTATGGTCTCCGTCAATATCTAAATGGTACTGGAGTACGATATTATCTTGAGTTAATGTTCCCGTTTTGTCTGTGACTAAAACATCAATCGCACCAAAGTTTTGAATTCCGTGTAGATTTCGCACAATTGTTCCTTGCTTGGCCATATCGTTGGCCCCTTTGACTAAGTTCGTTGTCACAATCATTGGCAACATTTCAGGTGTTAAACCAACCGCAATGGAAATCCCAAAGAGTAAGGCTTGTAGCCAGTCCCCTTTTGTAAGACCATTAATCAAGACAACGACAACGGCCATAATTACCATAAAACGAATTAGTAATAAAGACGTATTTTCAATCCCGATATCGAAACTTGTTTTTGGAGGTTCCAAAGCAAATTCATCTGCAATGCTTCCGAATAAAGTGTTATTTCCAGTGCGGACTACAATCCCGGTCGCACTTCCACTAACCACTTCACTTCCTGTGAAGGCCAAGGTTTCATAATCTGTCTCGCTCGTTACATCCGTTACTTCGGTTTGGGCTCTTTTTTCTACTGGATAGCTTTCTCCAGTTAGAGACGTTTGAGAGATAAATAAATCTTTAGTTTGTGTCAAACGAATATCCGCCGGAATCATATCTCCCGCTTTTAGGCGAACGATATCTCCAATGACAATATCTTCTGTTCTAATTTCTCTAAATTCGCCTTCTCGCTTCACCGCAGAAGTTACTTCCACCATGGACTCCAATTGTTCAACAGATCGATTGGAGCGAATGGTTTGAATAAAGGTCATTGTCCCGCTCAGTAGAACCAACACGACAATAATAAGTGCACTCAGAATTTCTCGCTCTCCGGCAGGTACAAAAACATAATCAGTTAAGAATGAAATAAAGGCTAAACCAAATAACACTAAAGTAAACGGAGTAAAGTAAGCTTCTACAATGATGCGCCATACCGATTTTTCTGTTCCATAATCGATTTCATTGTCTCCGAATTCTTCTCTTACTTGTTCTGCTTTTTCTGTACTGTGTCCTTCTTCATTTGCATCGAATAATTTCCAAATTTCTTTGAGTGGCTTACTGGCCAATTCAAAGGAATCAAGTTCTAGAATATTTTTAATCATTTTCTTTCCTTCCTTTCTCTTCCTTTCCTTCCATGACAAAGCAAAATAAATCAGCCACCAAGTTCTCTTGAAAGGATACATAGAAAGAATTTGATCACTCGATTAATTCTTTTAATTGCTAAAGTAAAATGCACCTTTTTACCATTTTGATACCTCCTCATTTTAATCATTAAAACAAAGACCTGTAAGCAATATAAAAAGCCCCCACTATAAGACAGTGAGAGCTCAGTTTTAAAATTCCACATAAATAAATATATACCTATAGTATACTTCATGACTTTTTCGTGGAGTTTCAGCACTATACAACGTAAACATACCTGTTAGCTACGTTAAAAAATTCCTTATATCGGAAATTCCTGTTATACCCATTGGCGTCTCTGGACGTTCCTGGGCAGTAGCCTGTGTTTGTATAGGAGCCTCTGCCTAACAAATCATATTGAGTTTTTATCTTGTTCCGTCTATTACTGTATCATGAACAAAAATAAATGTCGAGTATTTATTTAAGAAAGTAATTATTTAAATTTTATCCCTTCCTCTAACTAAATAAAGGGCACTTATCCACGAAGTAATAGGAATAACAAGAGCGATACCAATACCTGCACAAAATATTGTAATCATCTCTGCGCTAAAAATTTTGGAATTAATAATTTGGCTAAAAGAATAGGAAAGATCTTTAAACCATAAGAATAATGCCAGATAACCACCAATAAAAGCAAAAAATAACGTATTCGTGTTAGATCCTAAAATATCTTTTCCAATCGTTAATCCAGAAATAAATAATTCTTTTCTGTTGATTGAAGGATGTCTCTGAAAGATTTCTTGCATCGGTGAAGTGATTGAAATGGCTACATCAATGATAGCTCCAATTGTACTCAAAATGATAACAGCTGTTGCAATTTTAATAAAGTCTACTCCTAGATGCAGAGAGTACACATCAATAAGCTCATCAATCTCTTCTCCACCAAACCCTTGAATCATTGCTTTTTCTGTGAGGGTATAAATAATAAAAAGTAATATTGTAATCGTAATGACTGTAGCAATAAATGCTGCAATTGTTTTACTGTTCACTTCATTAATAAAAAATAAATTAATACAGCTTATAGCTACACCTGCAACTATCGCTAGTAGGTTTGGATTGGCTTGTGGAAGTGTCATTTCAAGTATGATAACCCATAATACTCCAAAATTAAGGAACAACGAAATAAACGATTTTGCCCCTTTCTTTCCACCAATCAGTACCATCAGTAAACATAAGATAATCGCTAATAACACTAAAACATTCATAATTTTTCCCTCTTTCGATTAATGAGAAAGATAGTCGTATATATCCCAATGGGTATTGTAATCACGATTCCAATACCTCCAGAAAGTGCACGAGCAATTTCCAATGAAAGATTGAGAGACAAGGCATATCCTAATGGAGAGGCATTTTTAAAATATACGATAAGAATAGGTATAGAACCACTTATATAAGCAAAAAACAGAATGTTTGTCATCGTGCCCATAATATCTTTTCCGATATTAAGCCCAGATTCTTTAAGGGAATTATTAGATATATGATGGTCTCTTTGATAGAGTTCGTATAAGGCAGATGAAATAGAAATAGCGACATCCATTACTGCACCTAACGAGCCAACGAATAGTCCTGCTAGAAATACGAGCTGATAAGGCCTTGTTAAAAAGGACATTTCTTCATAATAAAGACCTTTTCCAGATGTAGCCCAAATAGCTAAATAGGTAATTAGCATGGAAATAAACGTTCCAAGAACTGTTGTTATAATAGCTGCATATGTTTTTGCATTACGTCCATTCACAAGCAATAATGACGATACTGTAAACAAAACAACTGTGATACCAATAATCCATAACAAATTTAAACCCGTGTTCACATAAATATCTAGCGCCCATGATAATAAAAGCATATTTATTGCTAAACTGATAGCCGCAAAAAAACCTTGTCTTCTTCCAACAAGAAGTAAGGAAAAGATAAAAATCCACATCGCAATGACGATGTATTTATCTCTTTTTACATCGATTATATCTCCAGCTAGTGATGGGCCATCTTTGTTAGTATATATAAAGAGTTCATTACCACTTTTATATTCAAAGTCATATGCCCCAGAAGATGAATACTCATTAACTAAATGAACATGTTTTCCTTTTTCTTCACCATTTTTGATTTCTGCAACTATCTCCTGGACGAAAAGTGTGTCTTTGTTTCCATATTGATCTTCTGTTTCAGTTGTTTCAGTTACAACTGTTTCAATCACTTTAGCGATTGGCTGTTCATAAAACGGATGATTGTTATAAACAAAAAAGAGAGAAAATATAAAACACATCCCAATAATTATGTAGAAAATAGTATGTTTATCAATCATCGCTTTCAATTTACCAATCATAAAAGTCCTCCAACTTTTGATCTCATTACCCCCTCTTATTGACAATAAGTCAAGGTAACAACGTTTTATTTAAGAGACAAGAAAGTAGTCATTTTGAATTTTCTTAAAATACTTATATTCTCATATTAAGTAAGCAATATGAATCGCATAGACCGCCATACTCCAAAATTCCGTGAATCTTCCAAACGTTGGATTCACTGCCACGGCATCTTCAAGTTTCTTAGCTTTACGAATTCGTCGCCATTGAAGACCATACTCAAGAACTAAGAAAAGAATAAGTGTTAAGGCTAGAATAAAAGGAACTCGTTGCCCATAAAAATAAATCGCTGAAAGAACGATATAAGGAACATTTAATAAAATCCCAAATCTTATAAAGCGGAACAAAAAATCTTTTTGCTCTTGAAGGCCTCTTCTTCCTAGAAAAACAAGCGTATCTTCAAAATTATCCTTATTTTCTTCATTTACTTCCTCTATATTTCCAAGCATATACGCATTCATTAGCCCAGAAATCCCCGCTAAAATCAACAACAATACTCTCATACATCCATCTCTCTTTTCTTTTTCTCGATTGCATTCTTACCTATAGTCTACCGGACATTCCCACTAATTGAAATACGATTCTGACATTGGTCTTTACCCGCCTTCAAAAATAATCAGGACACTCTTTGTATCACAAAGCAAGAGCATCCTGACGGTTCATTCTTCATCATTTTATGGGGGTTATTTTTTGGAATGGAGCACTTCTTTTTTGACTTCGACGCGCATGGTTTTATTCGGATTGACTACTTGAGAAACTTTTAAATCTCCCGCTAGAGATAAAAACATCCCGGCTTGGTTGAAAGTGAGATCTGTTTTACTTCTCAGCACATCGACCATGTTATTAATCGCGACTTGACTGGCTTCTTCCATGGTTTCTCGGGAGGCGAGAGTGGCGTATACTTCCTCTGTTTCCACAAAAGGTAGGGGTAAAGAGGAATCTTTCAGAACTTCGACGGTCACTTCAACTTCACCAGCAACTTCTAACCCTGATCCCATAATCTCGCCATCGCCCATGGATGAATGCATGTCACCCATGGCTAATAAGGCTCCATCCACGTTGACAGGTAGATATAAAGTAGCTCCTTCAGTTAATAAAGTGGTGTCTAAGTTCCCGCCGTGATCATGTGGCGTTCCCGTGTTGACCCCTTCTCCTGCAGGTGCGGTACCAATTACACCAACCATTTTTGTTAGGGGGATATTAAAGCCTTTGTAAAGCGTTCCCTCTTTTTTGACTTCTCCCATAACGGTCTCTTCTTTTTCAATCCCATCCGCTAACATTCCTAAACCTGGTGCGGTCAGGACGGAACCTTTGTTGGCAATCTTCATTCGATTCAGGCTAACTTTCAAAGTATCTCCTGGCTCTGCTCCTTGGACATATAATGGACCGGTTGCCGGATTCACGGTTGAAAAATCAATATCGCTGACCGTATCCTTTTCTGATTGAACATCTCCTGAAAAGCAATCTTGCGTTTCAAAAACGACTGTAGCGCCACTTTCAACGGTTAATACCGGCTTATTCTCTTTATTCATCTCATAAATGACCTGTTCTCGACTAATTCGCTCCATTTATATGCCTTCTTCCTTTTCAAATTTACTTTGTATTTTTATATGTGTGGATTAAAAATAATTTATTCCCATAGCTGATTTTACTTCATCAAGTGTTCTAGCTGCCACTCGCTCGGCTTCTTCGCTTCCTTGTTTCAACATATCCAACACATACCCTTTATCTTCTTCATATTCTGCTCGACGTGTACGAATCGGCTCAAGCACATTTTGTAAGACATCGACTAAATAACGTTTAATCTTAACATCCCCTAAGCCTCCACGTTGGTAATGTTCTTTCAATTCCGCTACTTTTTCCTTATCGGGATCAAAAATATCAAGATACGTAAACACAACATTTCCTTCCACTTGACCCGGATCTTCCACGCGAATATGGTTTGGATCAGTATACATTTTCATGACTTTCTTCTCGACTTCGTCTGCCGAATCCGATAAATAAATGCCATTATTTAGCGATTTACTCATTTTCCCTCGACCATCAATCCCCACCAATCGACCTTGACCTTTTGGAGGCAACATCAATTCG
Organism: Atopostipes suicloacalis DSM 15692; assembly: GCF_900129085.1. Classification (GTDB taxonomy): domain Bacteria; phylum Bacillota; class Bacilli; order Lactobacillales; family Carnobacteriaceae_A; genus Atopostipes; species Atopostipes suicloacalis. The sequence continues at coordinate 18,249 of NZ_FQUF01000011.1, read as the reverse complement.
GGTTTAACCAAAGCTTCCGTGTCATAAATACGATTAAAATCCCGTACGATTTCGCGAGTCTGTTCTAACATTGGCTTTTGGTCATCGCCTACGGGTACATGTGTGGCTTTGAAAGCTGTAATGTCTGCCGCTTGGCTGACAGGATACACTAAAAAGCCCGCAGGTAAACTCTTTTCAAATCCTTTTTCTTTGATTTCACTTTTAACGGTTGGATTTCGTTCCAATCGAGCTACCGTCACTAAGTTTAAATAATAAACGGTTAGTTCTGGCAGTTGTGGAATTTGAGATTGGATAAAAATAGTAGATTTTCTTGGATCCAACCCTACTGCTAAATAATCTAACCCGACTTCAAATAAGCTCTCTTGTATTTTTTTAGGGTTTTCTGCGTTATCTGTTAATCCTTGTTGATCTGCAATCATAATGAACATTTGGTTATTTGGATCCTCTTGTAGTTTCACACGATTATGAAGCGAACCTACATAATGCCCTAAATGTAATTTTCCTGTTGGACGATCTCCTGTTAGTATTACTTTTCCCATGCGTGGTCAATCCCCTTACAATAATTTCTATTCATTATAGCTTATTTTTTAGTATTTTTCACGAGTTGAGGAAGGTTTTCTTCTCAAAATCCTTAGAAAACCTAGATTCCTTAGTCCACTACACAAACCTCTCTCAGTGAACTTCATTTAAATATAGTTTTTTAATTAGTTACGCAGAAATTCATTTACCTTATACTTTTTTGGAATTGTTATCACATAAAGAAATTTACCTTATACACTTTCGAAAGGGTTCGTACATAAAATTTTTTTACCGAAATTCGTTCTAAAAACTAGTCAATGGAAGCAATACACTATATAATTGTGAAGAAAATATGAAAAGAATTAGACTAAAGACCGATGGCAAAGCAGATTATTTTTTGTATTCTTTTAGTAATACACGTACTCTCTTGTTTATTTTCTCTTTACATAGTTCAAACATTTTATTTATCCCTTATTTTTAAGCAACATAAAACATCCGAGTACATGTAGGGTAGAAAGGAATTAAAAAATGAAAATTCTACTTGCAACCGATTTATATTTACCTGCAGTGAATGGCGTAGTCACATCTACTGTTTCGTTGAAGCGGTCTTTGGAAAGTTTAGGCCATGATGTTCGCGTTCTGACTCTTTCAGATATTGGCTACATTGATATGGACCAAGATATTTATGCCATTTCTTCCATGAACGTCAATAAAATTTATCCAGGCGCACGCGTGCGTTTTTTCCGTGATCGTCCGATTTTAACCGAGATTATTCACTGGAAACCCGATATCATTCATACGCAAAGTGAATTTAGTGCATTTCAGATGGCAAAGTACATTACACATTATCTGCCAATCCCTATCATTCACACGTACCATACCGTCTATGAGGATTACACGCACTACTTTTCTCCAAGCAAGAAGATGGGTCGAAAGATTGTCGCCCTCTTCACTAAAACACGATTAAAAGAGGCGCAGGCAATCATTGCCCCCACGAATAAGGTCGCCCGGTTATTAACAGAGTATGAAGTCGAAAAACCCATTCGTGTCATTCCGACGGGGATTGAACTTAATCACTTCCAAAACAGAGCAAGTAAAGAGCAGTTAGCGAATTTAAGACGACGTTATGGGATACCAAAAGATGCCTTTTTGATGGTTTCTTTGGGTCGTTTAGGGAAAGAGAAAAATATTGAGGAGCTTCTTTATTTTTTATCCATGATTAAGACAAAGCCTTATTTTTTAATTGTTGGGGATGGACCGAATCATTATCATCTTCGCCAATATACAAAAGAGCTGGGCTTAGAAAAGCAAGTTATTTTTACTGGGATGATTGCACCCAAAGATGTGCCAATTTATTATCAAGTAGCGGATTTCTTCGTCAGTGCTTCAACAAGTGAAACCCAAGGATTGACTTATATCGAAGCGCTTGCCAGTGGACTTCCGGTGTTGTGTCGAGCGGATGAATCGATTGAAAATGTCATTATTGATGGTAAAAATGGTTTTCAATATCGGTCATTTAAAGAATTTGAAGCTTGTTTGTATACTTTGATTCAGCAGTCGAATGTTTCTCATGAGATGGAGACATTTGCCAGAAATTTTGCGAACACGCATTATTCTTCTACTTCATTTGGGGAACAGGTGGAGCAAATTTATGAAGAGGTTATTGAATCTTTTCCCACACACTCACTGATGCAAATAAACCGGTAAAATCATTCAATAAATTGGAGGTGGAGTAAAGATGTCCCAACAATTCCCAGAGGATTTTTCACAAGTCCATACTCAAGATAAGCATAAAGAAATAGTTCAATTTGGTCTCCATTTATTAAATCTATTAGGCATCGTTCTAACGTTGTATGCTTTATATTGGGGCTTTAAAAGTCAAGTATTCACTCAAGAAGAAGCACTAAGAGATCTACTAGCTACATTGGGACCTGCTGCACCTATTGGTTTTATTTTGATTCAAATCATCCAAACAGTGATCCCGATTATTCCAGGAGCATTAACGATTCCTATGGGGACGATGATTTTTGGTATGGGGTATGGTTTTGTCTTAAATTTCATTGGTATTATGGTGGGATCCGTCATGAATTTTATGTTAGCTAGAAAATTTGGTCGTCCTTTAGTTGAAATGATTATCGATGAAAAACAGTTCAATAAATATATCACTTGGCTGGATGAAAAGAACCGTTTTGATAAATTATTCACTTTTGGTATGTTCTTCCCCTTCTCTCCAGCAGACTTTTTATGCTATTTAGCGGGACTTTCAAATATTTCTTTCTATAAATATTTGTTAATTTTAACAACAGGTAAACCATTTACTCTATTCATCTACTCTTACGGAACGATGGGGATGCTAACTCTTTTCTTCCAGTTTTTTAATTAAAGGGGTGTGAAAATGCGTGTTTATTTATGTAGTGATTATCTCAACCAAATTAAGCAAAGTGGTGTAGGACGAGCAATTGAGCATCAACAAATGGCCTTAGATGAAGCGCAGATTCCGTACACATTAACAGGTGATGAACCTTACGAACTCCTTCATATAAACACTGTTTTTCTTAAGTCTTTTCTAAGAGCAAAAAAGGCAAAAAGTGAAGGAAAAAAAGTGGTTTATCACGCCCATTCAACGAAAGAAGACTTTAAAAATTCTTTTATTTTCGCCAATGCTCTGTCTTCTTTATTTGGCTGGTGGATTAAAAAATGTTATAACACCGCTGATTTAGTGCTTACTCCTTCTGAATATTCGAAAACTTTACTGATAAAAGAGGGCGTAAAAAGACCCATTGAAGTCCTTTCAAATGGGATTGATCTTAATTATTGGAAAAGCAACGCTGAAGAAGATCGTGCATTCAGAAAAGAATACCATATTAAGCCAGAGGAAAAATTGATTCTATCTGTAGGATTGCCGATTAAACGGAAAGGCATTCTTGATTTTGTCGAACTAGCTAAACGATTCCCAACCATTCAATTTATTTGGTTTGGTTACATGGATCCTCGTTTTTTGCCGAAAGAGATTTCCGCAGCACTTCAAACAGACTTACCTAATCTCCAGTTTCCAGGCTATATCGATCGAGAAGCCTTGCGTGTAGCGTATCAAGCTTGTGATTTGTATGTTTTTTTAACCCACGAAGAGACAGAAGGAATTGTTTTATTAGAAGCTTTAGCTAGTAAAACCGACACTCTTATCCGTGATATCCCAGTATTTAATCCTGATTATGTAGATGGGGTTAATATTTATAAAGGAACCGATATTGAGGCCTTTCAGTCGATCATAGAGGCTTTATTTGAAGAGAAGATACCTTCTTTAGTCGATGAAGGCTATCAGGAAGTTTCGAAAAAAAGTATTCCTTCAATTGGCTCAAAGCTTAAAACGTTCTATGCAAAAGTCCTCCACCAAGACTCTCAAGAAGTTTTTACAAATAAAGAATAAAAAACGCTCTGATTCTTAGTATTTATTCTATACTAAGTAGGAGTGTTTTATTTTTGAACGTTTAAAAGAAAGGTTGATTGTTATGAAAATAATCGTAGATGCGGATGCTGCACCTGTTAAAAATGAAGTGATTCAACTTGCCGGAGAATATAACTTGCCTGTCGTTTTTGTTTCAAACATTGCACACTATTCTTTAGCGTCTTATCCTGACTATGTGAAGACTATTTATGTCGAAAAAGGAGCAGATCGTGCGGATTTTAAAATTGTTCAACTTGCAAATAAAGGAGATATCGTCATTACACAAGACTATGGCCTAGCTTCGCTCCTTCTGCCTAAAGGTTGCCGAGTAGCTCACCATTTAGGTTATGAATATACAAATGAGAACATTGAACGTTTGCTTCAAAATCGTCATTTAGGAGCACTCAAAAGAAAAAGTGGCGAGCGCACGAAAGGACCAAAACCTTTCACAGAAGCGAACCGGCAACAGTTTGTTTCCTTTTTTAAACAATTATTAGAGGAATAAAACTTCTCTTTATCTCGTCTTTGTTCCTCTACTCTATTTTCCCTGTCAACTTTAAAATTAAGTTGCTCATTTCCTCCGTAGTTTCTGGCGTTCCATCGTTTAGCCACTTATGTAAGATGCTAATACAGCCCGTAAGTTGGAATGAAAGAACATAATTTTTTGTTCGTTCATCCAATTCTTGATAGTCTTTGATTGAGACGATTTCTGTCATACTCATTACTTTATGTTGAATATCAGGGTCACAATTATCACTTAATAAGGCTTTAAAGACATCCGCATTCTCTTTTACATAATCTAAAATTTGGTTCAACGCTTGTACAGTACGATCCGCATCCCAATTTCGATTAAGGTCTTGTAAATGACTTTGAATATCCTTTAGCGCTTCTTCGGTAATGTATTGCAATAAGTCATATTGATCTTGAAAGTGTGCATAAAAAGTACTGCGATTTACATCTGCTAGCTCACATAAAGCAACCACTGAAATTTTACTAATATGTTCTTCTTGCAACAATTCAATCATCGCTTCTTTTAATGTGCGAAGTGTGTATTTCACTCGACGATCCATTTTTTTCTGCTTCATTCTTTTCCCCTCCATTTTGTTCTTTTTCCTTCTACTACATATTCAAACACTTTTAAACAACATTTTTCCAACACTGATGGTTGTTATCATACGCCATGTTGATTATAATAATTTATGTAAGAAATTGCAAGACTCCTTAATTTTATGGAGCTTAGTCAACTAAACAAAATATAAAAGGAAGAATAACTCGTATTTAAAGAGGTGAAAAGATGTCTTATATTGATGTAATGAATGAATCGAAATTTTACGGTGAAGGGGACACCCAAATTGCCGCAAATGACAAAGTGTCTTTTTCAATTGCTGAAAATGAATTTGCGATTATTGTAGGACCGAGTGGCGCGGGCAAATCTACTTTATTAAATATTTTAGGGGGTATGGATACCCCGGATGAAGGGCAGATTTTAATTGATGGGACGGATATCGCCCAATTTAACGAAAAACAATTAACCAATTATCGACGAGAAGATATTGGGTTTATTTTCCAAAATTATAATTTAATTCCAAATTTAACGACCTTAGAAAATGTTGAGATGGCTGCAGAACTAGTTGATCATCCTTTAAATCCAGAAGAAGTTGTTGAAGCAGTAGGTTTAGGCCACCGAATAAATAACTTTCCGGCGCAACTTTCAGGAGGCGAACAACAGCGAGTAGCGATCGCTCGAGCACTCGTTAAAAAACCGAAGCTACTTTTATGTGATGAGCCGACTGGCGCGCTTGACTATCAAACAGGGAAACAAGTCTTATCCCTTTTGTACCAATCCAAGGAACTGTACAACGCGACTGTTTTAGTCATTACTCATAACCGAGCATTAACCCCCATGGCGGATCGGGTCATTGATATTAGTGACGCGAAAGTGTTAACAAATGAATACAATGAACACCCAACACCAATTGCTGATATTGAATGGTAAGACAATACTTTTTACAAGAGGAGGTCAATTATGCAGTATAAAGCTATTTGGAAGGACACCTTCCGCGAGCTTTCCCATTCCGTGATGCGATTTCTTGCCATTTTAATTATCATCTTTTTGGGGGTCGGTTTTTACGTCGGTTTAAGCGCTACTGGTCCGAATATGATGAAAACAGCGGACGAATACTTTTCAGATCATCATCTAATGGACTTTCGCGTACTGTCTACTTATGGACTCACCGATGAAGATTTAACGGATCTAAATAATCTTTCCGGCTATACCATTCAGAGTCACTCAGCCAATGATTTTGTCCTTGAAAATTCTTCTGAAACCATTCGCTTATACAACTATGATTTAGAAGACGGCCAAAAGATCAATGATTATTATGTTGTTGATGGACGTCTCCCAGAAGTTTCTGGTGAAATTGCGCTTGATGCCAACGAAGGTTTTCTCTCCGATGTAAACATTGGTGAAACCATCACCCTAAAAAACGGCGAAGATGTCGGCGAACCCGAAAAAAATCTCCATCAGCAAACCTTTGAAGTTGTCGGTTTTGTTCACAGTCCCCTATTTATTGAACTCCCTTCTCGAGGGAACACGACGATGGGAAGTGGAACGCTAAATGGATTTGGTGTAATCCCTGAAGAAGATTACGATACAGAGCTTCAAAGTGAAGCTTATCTTACGGTTGATGGCACTGATAACGATGAAGCTTATTCAGAAGAATATGATGCAGATATCGAACAGAAAAAGTCAGAATTAGAAGAACGTTTAACACAACTAGAAACTCGACGAACTGAAGAAATTAAAAATGAAATTCAAAAAGAAATTGATGACGGTTGGGCAGAAATTGAAGAAGGCGAACAAGAGTTAGCTGATGCAAAAGTGGAACTTGATGATGCCCGAACAGAACTCGATGAGGGATGGGCAGAAGTTGAAGAAGGACGAGCAGAACTTAAAAATGAAACAGCGAATGCACGTCATGAAATCGAGCAAAACGAAGCCCAGCTTCAAGAAGAGCTCAATAATTTAAATGCACAAGAACAAGCGCTTGTTCAACAAAGAGAAGAGCTACAAACTGAACTCAATAATTTAGAGGGTGCCGAAGAAGAAATGGCAGCCGGTAAAAAGCAGTTAGAACAAGGGGTCGAGGAAATCAATACTGGATTAGCTGAAATTGAGAGCAATCGCGAAGCTATTTTACAAGGGATCGAAGAAATCGACCAAGCAATTGCTGAACTTGAAGCTGCTTTAGAAAATCCTTTATTGCCTCCAGACACCATTGAAGAAATGCAAGCACAACTCACTACCTTAGAAGAAAAACGAGAGGAAGTTAGCGCACCCCTTCAACAAGAAGACCAGCTTATGGCGCAAAAAGAAGAGCTTCAAGCACAACTTGAGCAACTACAAGCGCAAGAACAAGAATTAGTCGCTGGTCGATTGGCTCTGTCCGATGGGCTCGAACAAATCGAGGAAGGCTTTGTTCAAATCGAAGATGGACGTCAACAAATCAATGCCGGTTTTGAGGAAATTGAACAAGCCAAACGAACCTTAGAAACAGAAACAACTAATGCAGAAGCAGGGTTAGAAGAAGCGGAAGCCGAGCTCAATAAAGGAGAAGCAGATTATCAAGAAGGACTCGAAACCTTCGAAAGTGAACAAGAAACTGCGCAAAAAGAAATGAAAAAGGCACGGGCAGAATTAAAAGAAGCGGAACAAGATTTAGCCGACTTGCCTGCACCTGAATACCTTCTTTATGACCGATCAGATAATCCTGGTTATTTAGAATATAAAGACAATGCCGAACGTCTATCGATAATCGCTATGGTGTTTCCGGTATTTTTCTTCCTCATTGCCATATTTATTTCATTTACGACAATGACGCGGATGGTAGATGAAGAGCGTGAGTATATTGGGATTATGAAATCTTTAGGCTATGCGAACCATCATATTTTAACGAAGTTTATTACGTATGCCGTTTTGGCAACTTCGATTGGGTCGATACTGGGGCTCATTGTGGGTTATATGTTTATCCCGAATATCATTTTCTTTGCTTACAGTTCAATGTATAATTTCCCAGAAACGGTTCTCCAAGGGTATCCTTTGTATACAAGTATTGCATTAGTAGCAGCCTTTGTGTCTACTGTAGGCGCGAGTTTATTAGCGGTCCGTCATTCTCTAAAAAGTAATGCTGCTATATTGCTTCAGCCAAAAGCACCTAAAAAAGGTTCACGAATTTGGTTAGAACGTCTGCCCTTTATTTGGAAAAGACTTAGCTTTAACTATAAGATCACGTTCCGAAATGTCTTTCGGTATAAATCCCGGATGCTGATGACGATTCTAGGCGTAGCTGGAAGTACGGGGCTTATTCTGACCGGTTTTGGAATTTCTGATTCCATTGGTGACATTCCAGACATTCAATACGGCGAGATTTATCAATTTCAAGCTTATGTCGCACTGAATCCAAATCTAGAAAAAGACGAAATTGATAGCTTCAACGAAACCATTGAAAAAGATGAACGAATTGAGGATCATTTACTCGTCACACAAGACACTGCCACGGCTGAAAAAGAAGACTTAAATGAACAAGAAATCACCCTCTTTGTTCCAAATGACCCTTCACAAATAAATAATTTTGTGAAACTTAAGGATTATGAAAGCGAAACGGTGCATACGTTAGACGACTCAGGGGCTTACCTCACACAAAAACTGGCTCAATTATTTGAAGTAGAGACTGGTGATACGTTAGAAATCCTTGGCGATAATGATGAGATATGGGAAGTTGCTGTTGCAGGAGTGGTTGAGAATTATATCGGTCACACCCTCTACATGACCCCTGCCTATTATGAAGAAATGACAGGAGAAACAAATGGAGAGCCCAATCTTGAACTGATCGAATATGATCCAAAAGCTTTGGATGAAACAGAATTAGGTAGAGAGCTGATGGATGAAGATGAAGTGATTGGCGTCAACTATGTTTCAGATGTTGCCCATAGCTTTAGCGGAACTTTAGATAGTCTTGATTTAATTACTCAAATTCTTATTATTTCTGCAGCTGCCTTAGCCTTTATTGTGTTGTATAATTTAACCAATATCAACGTGTCTGAGCGACAGCGTGAACTTTCTACCATAAAAGTTTTAGGAAGTCATGATCATGAAGTGACTTTATATATTTACCGAGAAAATATTATCTTAACCATTCTTGGTATTCTCGTTGGTTTAGGCTTTGGGACTCTACTCACTGACTTTATTATGGATACGATGGAAGTCGATATGTTAGTCTTTGGCCGCGAAATTCATTTGAGTAGTTATCTTTACTCAAGTTTATTGACGATTCTCTTTAGCATTATCGTGATGCTAGTCATTCACTATCAATTAAAACGAATCGATATGGTCGAAGCCTTAAAAGCAAATGACTAAAAAAATTGACCCTCGAAAGTTAGATTTTTTACTCTAACTTTCGAGGGTCAATTCATTTATAGTGAATACAAAAGAAACTTTTCAAAAAATTTATTCGTTTTTTATTGAACGATATTTTGAGGATTCCCTGCTATGAATTTCTCTATATTTTCAAAGGCAATTTGAGCTCGAGTAACCATCGCTTCATCGGTTAAGTAAGCCACATGGGGAGTTAATACAGCATTTTTTGCTGTTAGTAAAGGATAATCTTTTGAAAGAGGCGGTTCCTCATCAAAAACATCAATCCCAGCTCCTGCAATTTTTTCCTCATTTAATAATTCTGCTAGGGCTTTATTGTCAATGATTGGCCCGCGAGCTGCATTGATTAAAATCGCTTCTGATTTCATCAACGCTAATTTTTCTTTGGATAGTAGATGGGTTGTTTCATTATTTAAAGGTAAATGAACACTAACAATATCACTTTTTTGAAGTAAATCGTCTAAAGAAACATAGTCTAATCCTAGTTCTTTGGCAGATTCTTTTTCTGAGCGGTTATAACCAATCAATTCTGCACCAAAAGCTTTAAATAGTCTTGCGGCCTCTAATCCAATATTTCCCGTTCCAATAATCCCCACGGTTTTTCCTTTAATTTCATTTCCTTGAATAATAGAAACTTCTTCACCTAATCGCACACTCTGATTTCCAAAACTTATTTTTCGAAGAACATCAAGCGTTAAACCCAGAACAAGTTCGGCTACTGCTGTATTGGAATAGCCTGCAGCATTTGCGATTTGAATATTTTGTGCTTTAGCTGCTTGTTGATCAACATGATCAACGCCTGTAAAAGCTACATTAATTAATTTTAAATTTTCAGCATGCTGGAAAGCTCTCTTCGGATAAGGATTATTCGCAATCATTACAATATCGGCATCCTTACTACGTTTTGCCAGTTCTTCTATATTTGTTGTTTCTTCCTTATAATACACAAATTTATGACCTGCTTTTTCTAAAGGTCTGGCTAATTCTTCAATCAATGCATCCGGTACACGTAAAGGTTCTAACAGTTTAATAATCACTTCTAAGGCCCCTCTTTCAAAATTTATTCTTTCTATTAGTATAGCATGTTTCTTTTGAGAGTTTTTGGAACACCTCAACTTACTTGCACGCACTTATTTGTAATCTTTGCGTTTTGAGCCTTACTTGCGCGCACTTATTTGAAATCTGTGCGGGGTAACCCTTACTTGCACACACTTATGCGTAATCTTTGCGTGGTAACCCTTACTTGCACGCACTTATTTGAAATTTGTGCGGGGTGAGCCTTGCTTGCACGCACTTATTTGGATTTTTTGCGGAGTGAGCCTTGCTTGCGCGCACTTATTTGGATTTTTTGCGGAGTGAGCCTTGCTTGCGCGCACTTATTTGAAATTTGTGCGTGGTAGGCATTACTTACGCGCATTTATTCATAATTTGTGCGTGGTAACCCTTACTTGCACGCACTTATTTGAAATTTGTGCGTGGTGAGCCTTGCTTGCACACACTTATGCGTAAATCTTTGCGTGGTAACCCTTACTTGCACGCACTTATGCGTATCTTGTGCGTGGTAACCCTTACTTGCGCGCACTTATTTGTAATCTTTGCGGGATAAGCCCTACTTGCACGCACTTATTCGTATTTTATGTGTGCTGGGCTTTTCCAGCGATTTTCTAAAGATGCTATAAACTAGCTAAAAAAAAACAAGTGCAATTTAAACTACATCACACAAAGCTTTTAAGTTCTTTTTAGATGCATAATATAGTACAATTTTTATATTCCACTTTAGATTGGAGCAACTGAAACATGAATTCAACAACTAAAAAGGGACTTTCCTATTTTAAAAAAAATACCTATAAAGAGCACGAAGAATTATTTCACAAATTAAAAGATAATCAACATCCCCATACACTTTTTATTGCCTGTTCGGACTCCAGAGTCAGTCCCGAATTGATTACGGATAGTCTACCTGGAGAAATTTTTACGATTCGAAATATCGCAAACACTGTTCCCTCTTTGCAGCAGGAGCCTTATGATTTCACTACACTATCGTCCATTGAATACGCCATTCAAGTTTTAAAGGTCGAACAAATTATTATTTGTGCCCATTCAAATTGTGGCGGATGTGCGGCTGCTCTTTCAACAGTGGAATCTTTAATAGATCTTCCCTATACAAAAGAATACCTGAAACCATTAGCAGGGGTTCGAGAAAAAGTTGAAGAAAAACAGGCCAGAAAAGAACAGCTTTCAAAAGCTACTCTAATGGAACAAGAAAATGCCGTTGAGCAACTCAACCATTTATACGAATATCCTGAAATTCGTGAGCGGGTTGAACGTGGAGAACTCACTTTAGAAGCTTGGCATTATGATATTGATTCTGGGACCGTCCTTATTTACGATGAAAAATCAGAGGAATTCCATCCTCCAGTGGATTAAAATATTATTTTCCAGCTTTAATTTTGAAATGTTCACTAAGACCCTTTAATTTAAACAACACAAATAGGGTCATTTTGATTCATTCTTTTTGAAACCTATGCTAGAGTAAAAGAAAAAGGTGCCAGATCAGTTATGCACGAATGAAAATATGGAGGGTTCACATGAAATGAAAGCAGAAATCATTGCAGTCAATTCTCATCTACTCAGAGGTCAAGTAGCGAATGAAAATGCGCGTTTTTTAGCCCGTGAATTAGCCCCTTTAGGAATTTCCATTAATCGAAGCACCATACTTAAAGATGATGCAGAAGATTTAAAAGAAGCCCTTGAGCTTGCGAAAAAACACTCAGATTTAATTGTGATTACAGGTGGTTTAGGCCCAGATAAAAATGATATTACCAAAAAAGCACTTTCTGAATATTTAGATGTCCCCTTAGTGTTAGACAATGAAACACAAAATCGAATTATCTCTTATCATCAAAACTCGGGTCTAACAATGCCTGAATATAATCAACTTCAAGCAATGATCCTAATGAATTCTACACTTTTAGAAAACGTCACAGGCTTAGCGGCAGGATTTCTCTATATGCAAGAAGATACAACCTATATTCTTTTACCCGGCCCTTTTGATGAACTTAAGCCTATGTTTTTAGAACAAGCTTACCCGCTCATTGTCGAAGAATTGCTCGATCGTCCTATTTTTAAAACAAAAAAATATTCAGTATATGGTCTGACTCTAGCACAACTTAATGATCGATTGAGCCCTCTCATTCAATATGAGGGAAACCCATTCGTTGGTATTTACTTTGAAAAGGATGAGGCTGAAATTCAAATTACCGCTAGAGCGAGTACCGAAAAGGAAGCTGAAAAGCGACTCAACAAAACCGCAAAAAAAGTGAAAGAACACATTGGAGATTATATTTATGGAAAAGACGAAAAGCGTTTAGCTCACGTCGTTAAACAATTACTAAAAGAACAAGGAAAGAAAATTACCGCAGCTGAAAGCCTGACCGGTGGATCGTTTCTCGATGTCATTTCTGGTGAGCCTGAATCCAGTGAAATTTTCGAAGGTGGAGTGGTCACCTATAGCGAGCATATTAAACATAACGTATTAAAAGTCACGACAGAAACACTTGAAAAACATGGCGTCGTCAGCCCTCAATGTGCGATCGAAATGGCTGAAAATGCCCGACACCTCTTTGAAGCCGATCTGGCCATTTCACTAACAGGTGTCGCCGGTCCCTCTTCCCTCGAAGGAGAAATCCCCGGAACTGTTTGGATTGGCCTGGCTCAAGAGGGAAAAGAAACCTTTGCGAAAAAATTCCATTTCGGCTACAAGCGCGACAGAAATCGCCGAAATTCAGTATTATCCGCCTTGAACTTAGCTCGCTTAACATTATTAGAAGAACCGATAGAAGACCAAGTATTTCTAGAAACAAAAGACGAGCAGTAAATCAAAGAAACTAAAACCTCTCCCCCTTGTCAGAAACACGAATTAGTTTCTAAAAATACCCAGAAAAGAAAGAAACTTTCCATTGCTGGTTTTCAATGGAAAGTTTCTTTTAAAATTATTATTCAGTTATCTTATCCTCTAATTTCCCCAAATAAAAAGTAATATAAAAACTAAGAGCCATAAGTGCTATCCCAACAAGTAATGTGGGTCCCATATTTTCTGAGGAAAGACTTGAAAAAGCATCGGTATTATATAAAACACTAAAAGGCGAAGCAATCACTAATCCTAAGATACCACTGTATGTAATACTTGGAAAATTCAAAAATAAAAATTCAAGAAGCTTACTAATCACAAATACACCAACAATAACACCTATACCAAAAGGAAAAATTAAAAGAAGATTTTCAAAGATTCCTACCCAATTAAAAGTTAAACTGTTTTTAAAAAAAAGATTCAATAACTGAATCAACGGATAATAATACCCAAGAACCATCAAAACTAAAGAACCGCTAACCCCTGGAATAATCATTGTTGCCGATGCAATAACGCCTAATACAAACATAATCAGGACCATACTGAATGAAAAGACTAAAGAACTCGAATCCATTGCCGGTTCCTGCATGAGAGAAAAACCAATAATAAAAATAACGAAGAAAAGAAAGACCAAAACATGCTTCAAAGAAACTTTTTCATTTTTCTTTCGTAGGGATTGTTTAAACTCCTGATTTAATATCGGCAGACCCCCGATAATTAAACCTACAAAAATCAAAGCCGTAAAAAAAGGAAACTCAGACAACAAAAACTCAATCGCATAAGAAAAGAAAAGGACACCGACAATAATGCCTACACCTAAAGGAAGTAAAAACCTAGCACTTCTTTTTTTATTTCTCATTAAATGAGTAATGGAGAAAATTAAATCATCATATATCCCCAAAGAAACAGCCATCGTTCCCCCACTTACCCCCGGAATAATATTTGAAACTCCAATTAACATCCCATTAAACACTAACCATAACAGTTTCATCCCCAGAATCCATCCTTTTAATTTCACTTTTTTGAATCTTCAACACTCCTAAATTTCAAACCTTCAATCATTATTTCAACTTTAAGGAGCAGATTATATTTTAGCATGAAAGGACAGATCTCCCCAGAACTTTCAGCCTATATTTCCTAAAAAATTATCCCGCAATTTCCGTAATCGCGTGAACTCTTCCTCTGTTTTTGCACGTAGCAATAAATTGATTTCCAATTCGCGGCCAATCGTAGAAGGTAGCGTCGGTTGGTCTTTTTCACGCCTCTTTCTAACTCCCTCTAACGCTTCGCCAATGACTGAATTTGTAGGTTCTATTGATTGTGCAAATTCTAAATTTGTCAGGGTATATTCATGTGCTGCATATACTTTTACCGACTTTTGAAGTTGAGCGAATATTTGTAACGTATTATATTGTGCGTGATAATCACCCGTAAAGACTCTCCCACATCCTCCAGAAAACAAAGCATCCCCACAAAAAAGTTGCTCCTCCATTAAATAACTAATGTGCCCTGCCGTATGCCCTGGCGTATCAAGGACCTCAAAATTCTTCCCATAGATTTCACAAACGTCCCCTGAATGAATTGTTTGATCATTAAACTCTTTTGTTTCCTCCGGTCCATAAATGATCGTTTTAGGATACTGAGCAACAATTGCTTCAACGCCTCCTACATGATCATCATGCTTATGAGTCAGTAAAATGGTCACTTCCTCAATCGTATGTTCCGCTAAATAAGCCAATACTTTACCCGATTCTCCAGGATCCACCACAATCACTTTTTCTTGTTCCTCAATGACCCAAATATAATTATCTGTAAATGCCTTGATTGGAAAAGTATGCATGCTGATAGCTCCTTTATCTATTTTGACTTTTGTCTCACATTTTCAAAAAAATAATAGTCTTCTGAAATTTTTTACGCTAAAAAAACTTTAGACCCAAATCTTCACTTCTAATAAATGGCCACATTTCGGACAACGAGCTTTATGTTGACCTCTTTTTCGTGGCAAACGCAAAGTGGTATGACACGCTGAACATTTACGATACCGGTAGGAACCGATATCTCTCATTCTTCGACCAAACAATTTTCCTTTTGACTTTGCAGCTCGTATAAACTTCAAAAAGGTTTGATTTTCTTTTTGTCTAGCATAGATATTTTTAGAAAATGCGCGATAAAAGGTCCAGATCACCAAACCAAAAATCAATACACTTAGAAAAGAATTACGAACAAATAATTGAACCACCTGCAACACAATAAAAAGAAGCGCACTCGCTATATAAAGCTGGTCCACCCCATAACGACCATACATAAAACGAGTTAATTTCCACTTTAACTTATTAAACATGCAAAGACTCCTCAAATAAAAAGATTTTAAGCAAACTATAACGTAAATATATGAAGGATATTTTAATAATTTGTAGCATTAAATCTAATTATCAATATATTCCCTTTAATAAAATTAAAAAATTCTATACTTATTCTATTCAAATATATTTACTTTTCGATTGGTTGATAATCAACGGTTAACCCTTTTTGGACTCCTGGTCGTTTTTCTACACGGTGAGCCCACTCTAAAAGATGCGTATACTCTTCAACATTTAAAAATTCTGCTGCACCTTCATATAAATCACCTAAAACAAGTCTTCCATACCATGGCCAAATCGCCATATCGGAAATTGTATACGTCTCTCCAGCAATATAAGTTCGTTCTGCTAAGTGTTTATCGAGCAAGTCAAGTTGTCGCTTAGTTTCCATTGTAAAGCGATCAATTGGATATTTCATAGGCTCAGGCGCATATGAGAAAAAATGTCCAAATCCACCACCGACGAAAGGTCCGGAACCAATTTGCCAAAATAGCCAATTCATTGTTTCTGTTCGTCCATGAATATCTGTTGGAAGAAACTGATTAAATTTTTCTGCTAAATAAAGAAGAATCGAGGCCGATTCAAAAATATTCAGGTGAGGGTTCTGACTTTGATCCACTAGTGCAGGGATTTTCGAGTTTGGATTCACCTCAACAAAATCCGAACCAAATTGGTCGCCTTCCCCAATATTAATTTCGTACAAGTCATAATCCGCCTCTGTTACACCTAATTCTTTTAGCTCTTCCAGCATGATTGTAATCTTTATTCCATTCGGTGTTCCCAGTGAATAAAGCTGAAAAGGGGCTTTTCCAACAGGTAACTTCTGCTCGAACCGTTTCCCTGCCGTCGGACGATTTCCCCCTTTTTTTGTATTTTTTTCTTCCCATTGCCACACTTTTGGTAGTTCATAGACCATCTTAAAACACTCCTTCATTTTTATATTTTTAGAATATATTCGTTTAAACTTCTTTGCAATTATCGATACCTTATCCATTATTTTTTGATTTTAAAAATTGAATGAGTAGGAGAGTTATGATAGAAACGATTAGACTAACGCCAAAAATCCACAAAAGAGCTTTTGGAATAGGAAGTTCTAATATCCAGAGAATGACCATTGTAAATAACGCAACAAAAGTAACTACCATATCAAATTTTAGGAAGTATTCAAATAGCATCATTTCTCTCTCCTCTTTAAATAAAGTTAGCAGGCAATATTTCTTTAAATCATATAAATAATAAAAAAATTTCTACTTTATACTAGAAGATAATCCTCTAAACGTTTAACCGCTTCTTTTAAGCTTTCTAAGCTGGCTGCATAACTCAAACGTAAGTAACCTGCTCCACCTGGACCAAAAGCAGAACCAGGAGTAAGCCCTACTTTTGCTTTCTGGGCTAATTCTAAAGCAAAAGCTTTATCCTCTTGATTTTGATTTTCAGGGATTTTCAAGAACAGATAGAACGCACCGATCGGAGAAGCCATTTCAAAGCCCAGTTTTTCAAGTTTTGGAATTAAAAAATTACGGCGTTCTTCATAAGCCTGACGCATGTATTCCATTTCTGCATCGCCATCTCGAAGCGCAGCAACGGCTGCTATCTGAATCGGTGTTGATACACAAGTCACCGTCGACTGGTGAACAACATAAAAATTTTGGTAAATATCTTCCGGAATAGCCATGTAACCTACTCGCATCCCTGTCATGGCGAAACTTTTTGATAAACCATTAAGGACAATTGTCTGTTCAGGGATGAATTTTGCGATTGATGCGTGCTTAAACCCATCATACATAAGGTCCGCATAGACTTCATCCGCCACACAATAGACTTCATGCTTTTTAATGACTTTCGCTAGATCCTTCAATTCCTTTTCGCTATAAGAAGTACCTATAGGATTACTTGGGTAATTCAAAAGGACATATTTTACATTTTTTTCTTTAGTTAGAACTTCGTCAAGTTTTTCTGCAGTGCATACAAAACCATCATTGGATGTATCTACATGAACCGGCACACCATGAGCGGTTTTGATAATATTGTCATACAGTGAAAAATAAGGAGCAGGAATCACCACTTTCTCGCCAGGATTTAATAACGCATTGGCTGCTACGGAAAGAGCTTCAGTTACACCGACCGTAACTAAAATCTGCTTATCAGCGTCATAACTCAAGTCGTAATGGCGCTTTAAGTAAGCGGCAATTTCCACACGCAATTCCTGTATCCCAGCCGAAGGAGCATAATGAGACTGATTATTTTTGATCGCTTTGATCGCCGTCTTTTTAACAAAATTTGGCATATCAAAATCAGGTTCCCCCATTGTAAATTTTAAAATATCTGGTATATCACTAATTTGCGCATCAAAATAGCGAATATAGTTTTCTTCTGTCGTTTCAAAATGTTTATTTGTAGAATGCTTCAAATCAATCTCTCCCTTTCTCTTTACTGTAATAATAACAGGAATGAATGCAATTTGAACTACTCCACCTTAAATCCTTTGGATTTTGAAGATGGAGATTCCTAAGAACTCCAACCTACTGGTCGGATTTTGATTAGGCTAACCCCGTAGTCCCTACGGTCTTGGAAGCTAAAA
>NZ_FQUF01000001.1 GCF_900129085.1 Atopostipes suicloacalis DSM 15692 | reverse complement strand
CACAACACCTTACCTTTAACCCAACTTTGTTGGTTAAGTCCTCGACCGATTAGTACTGGTCCGCTCCATCTATCACTAGACTTCCACTTCCAGCCTATCTACCTGATCGTCTTTCAGGGGTCTTACTTCCTTAAAGGAATGGGAGATCTCATCTTAAAGGGGGCTTCACGCTTAGATGCTTTCAGCGTTTATCCTTTCCACACATAGCTACCCAGCTATGCCATTGGCATGACAACTGGTACACCAGCGGTGTGTCCATCCCGGTCCTCTCGTACTAAGGATGGCTCTCTTCAAATCTCCAACGCCCGCGACGGATAGGGACCGAACTGTCTCACGACGTTCTGAACCCAGCTCGCGTACCGCTTTAATGGGCGAACAGCCCAACCCTTGGGACCGACTACAGCCCCAGGATGCGATGAGCCGACATCGAGGTGCCAAACCTCCCCGTCGATGTGAACTCTTGGGGGAGATAAGCCTGTTATCCCCAGGGTAGCTTTTATCCGTTGAGCGATGGCCCTTCCATACGGAACCACCGGATCACTAAGCCCGACTTTCGTCCCTGCTCGACTTGTAAGTCTCGCAGTCAAGCTCCCTTCTGCCTTTGCACTCT
>NZ_FQUF01000010.1 GCF_900129085.1 Atopostipes suicloacalis DSM 15692 | reverse complement strand
AAAAAATTAACTTGTGTTGTCTTTACTACCAATATAATTGATAGAAGACCCCTGCACATTTTGGTTGTATTACTTTGTTCAGTTTTCAAAGATCTATACGTCACATGAAGAAATTTGTTTAAAACAAATCTTTACGTGAGCTTTAATAGTTTATAACAAACGGTTAATTTTGTCAAGCGTTAAACTGTTTTTTCGAAACAATTAATTTTTATTCAATTAATGTTTTGTGCGAAACAGCAACGAAATATATAATACCAACTCTATCCATTTTCGTCAAGAACTTTTTGAATTCTTTTACCTTTTTTATTTATTTTATAAGAAGAATCGCTTGAGATTAGGCTTTACTTTTTTATCTTTTAAAAAAATTTAATAAATCCATATAATCAAATAAATTACCCAATGGTTACTTAACAAATAAAGAGTCTGGGACATAAGGTCTCGATCAAAAACGCATTCCAAAATTATAGTACAATTTTCACTATAGTGGGAATGCGTTTCTTTTTATTCAATTAAATTATATAAAAGTGGAACAACATATTTCAAAATTTTACTTTTGTCCCTGACTCTTTGATATTTTGATTTATGCATTCCTTAAGGTAGGGAATAAAATAACATCACGAATAGATTGCGTATTTGTTAATAACATAACCAGTCGGTCAATTCCGATTCCCAATCCTCCGGTAGGTGGAAGGCCATACTCCAAGGCTTCTACAAAGTCCTCATCAATACCATGAGCTTCTACGTTTCCTTGGTCGCGTTCTTCTTGTTGGGCTTCAAATCGTTCACGCTGGTCAATAGGATCATTTAATTCACTAAAGGCATTTCCATATTCATGGCCCGCTATAAAGAGTTCAAATCGATCAGTAAATCGTGGATCTTCATCATTTTTCTTAGCTAGGGGTGAAATTTCAATAGGATGTCCGTAAACAAAAGTTGGTTGTCTTAAGGTACTTTCAACAAACTCTTCAAAGAACTCATTAACAACATGTCCATATGTTGCATATTCTTCGATCTCTACATTATGTTCTTTTGCAAGTTCTCTAGCTTGCCCATCTGTCATGTGTTCCCAGAAATCAACACCTGTTTTTTCTTTAACTAAATCCACCATGTGTCGTCGTGCCCATTCGCCACCTAGGTTAATTTCCTCGTCTCCATATGTGATCATGGTTGAACCATTTACTGTCTGAGCAACGTCCTGAATTAAATCTTCAACTAAGTCCATAACGTCCCAGTAATCATGATAAGCAGTATAAAGCTCTAGCATTGTAAACTCTGGATTATGAGTGGTATCAATTCCTTCATTACGGAATACACGGCCAATTTCGAAAACTTTTTCCATGCCACCAATTACTAATCGTTTTAGATGGAGCTCTAAAGCAATTCGAACATAAAGTTCCATATCAAGCGCGTTATGATGAGTCATAAAGGGACGAGCTGATGCTCCTCCAGGAAGGTTATGCAAAGTAGGTGTTTCTACTTCGATATACCCTTTTTTAGTCAGATAGCTTCGAATTTCTTGAATAATCTGGCTACGTTTTATAAATCGATCCATACTCTCATCATTTGTTATTAAATCTAAGTAACGTTTACGGTATCTAGTTTCTACATCGCTAAGTCCATAATATTGATCAGGCAATGGACGAAGAGCCTTCGTTAAAAACTCTACTTTATCGGCACGTAAAGTTAACTCTCCTGTATTTGTTTTCATTAACGTGCCTTCAACACCAAGAAAATCTCCTAAGTCAGCTTCTTTAAAAAGTTGGTAGTTTTCTTCTCCTACATTATCTAAACGGACATAAATTTGAATCGTTCCTTGATTATCTTTTAAATTGGCAAAGCCTGCTTTTCCGCTTCCGCGCTTTGCCATTAAACGTCCACTGATTTTTGCTGGAATTTCTTTCTCTTGCAAGTCTTCTTTTGAAAGTTCACCATATTCTTCTATTAAGTCTGTCGAAAAGTGAGTACGTTCATAACGATTTCCAAAAGGATCAATATTTTTTTCTCTTAACTCGTTCATTTTTTTACGACGAACAAGCATTTGATCATTTAAATCTTCTATATGTTCATGTTCTTTAGTCATTCTTTTCGGTTTCCTTTCTATCTTTTAGTTATTTACTCTGTATATTTTTTGATTAAATATCTCAAAATAATTTTTTCTTTATAGAATGAATCACCTTACATGTTATCATAATTTGTTATTCTCTGAAAGTTTTTAGTCAGAACTTTCCTTTAAATAACACAATAACGATTGATTTTTTCTCTTTTGTTTCTTTGAAATATAAGAACACTAAATAAACTTCAATGCTTGAATTCAAGAAATAATATGTTATACTCTCTACATGTAGTATATTTATCTAAACAAACAATTAAATAGCACAAAATATAGTATCTCGAGGAATGGTGGCATTTCGATGCCTTGAAAGGGAAGTCCGTTTAAAACTGACGCTGCCCCCGCAACTGTGTATGTAGACGAATTAGTAAACCACTGTACTTTTATAGTAAAAGTATGGGAAGGACTATAGTAGGATGAAACATGAGCCAGGAGACCTGCCAGACCTTGTAGTTTCTATTTTTCGGGGATGAAAAAGATGAAACGATAGAACTTGCATTCATTGACTTTCTGTCGTTTTCAAACCGTTCATTCCATTTTGAGCGGTTTTTTTGTTGTTTAAAATGAATAATTAGTCACACATCTTACTACAGATTTCATTCAAATTGGAGGAATAATAATGAGCATTACCGTTTATTCAAAAAGTGGTTGTCCAGAATGTACCTTTACTAAAAAATATTTAGAGTCAGAAAATATCACTTATGAAGAAAAAAGAGTTGATTTAAATGATACTTACATGGAAGAAGTCATTCTTTTAGGATACCGCACTCTACCCGTTGTAAAAATTAACGAAGAGGAGACTTTCACCGGCTATCGCCCAGAGAAATTAGAGAACATGGTGTTGGAATGGCAAAGATAGTTTATTATTCTCAGACGGGACAAACTAGAAAGTTTGTTGAGAAAATTAGTCATACAGAAAAGATTGAGATTTCGCCCAATCATTTTGAAATCGAAATGAGCGAATCATTTATCCTCGTTATGCCTTCTTATGAAACCAATGTTCATCCTATTGTTATTGATACCGCAGCGGATTTTTTAGAAACAGCGGATAATATCAGCTACTGTAAAGGTTTATTTGGTGGAGGCAATCGAAATTTTGCAGAATTATTTTGTATTACCGCCAAAACGTTATCTAAAGAATATGACCTTCCGATGCTTCACGCTTTTGAGTTTCAAGGATCCCCTTTAGATGTTAAAAAATTAGAAGAGGAGTTATTAAACATTGAGCACAATAACTAAACAAGCAATCGAAAAACCAGAAGATATTACGTATTTTAAATTAAACAACATGGTAAATATTCCAACCGAAGATAATGAAATCCAACTCAATAAAGATAAGGAAGCTGTTAGAGCTTACTTTTTAGAAAATATTAATCCCAATACGGTATTTTTCCATACATTAGAAGAAAAAATTGATTACTTAATCGAAAATGATTATATCGAAGAAGCTTTCATTCAAAAATATGATTTTTCTTTTATTAAAGAGTTGTTCGGCTTTCTTTATGAGCAGAAATTTAGATTTAATAGTTTTATGGGAGCTTATAAATTTTATAACCAATATGCCCTAAAAACAAATGATGGAAGTAAGTTTTTAGAGCGGTATGAAGATCGTATTGGCTTTGTTGCTTTGTATCTAGCAAATGGTGATGAGAAATTAGCTTGGAATATCGCCAAAGAACATATTAAGCAACGCTTGCAGTTAGCGACTCCTACCTTTTTAAATGCCGGAAAGAAAGCACGTGGTGAATTGGTAAGTTGTTTCCTTCTGGATGTTCAAGATAACATGGAATCCATTGGACGTTCTGTCAACTCTGCCCTACAGTTATCCAAACGCGGCGGCGGTGTAGGAATAAACTTAAGCAACTTACGTGAAGCAGGCGCTCCAATTAAAAAGATTGCCAATGCAGGATCTGGTGTTGTTCCCGTTATGAAAATTTTCGAAGATAGTTTTAGCTATGCGAATCAATTAGGTCAACGAAATGGTGCTGGTGCCGTTTATCTAAATGCTTTTCATCCAGATGTTTATGAATTTTTATCGACAAAAAAAGAAAATGCGGATGAAAAAGTACGAGTGAAAACTCTATCTTTAGGATTAGTCGTTCCAGATAAATATTATGAGCTACTTAAAACCAATGAACCTATGTACTTATTTAGTCCCTATGATGTTGAGAGAGTTTATGATAAACCTTTTGCTTATGTGGATATTACCGAAGAATACGATGAAATGGTTCGCAATACTGAAATTAAAAAATATAAAATTAACGCACGAGAATTAGAACAAGAAATTTCAAAATTGCAACAAGAGTCTGGTTATCCTTACATTATTAATACCGATACAGCTAATAGAGACAACCCTATTTATGGAAAAGTGGTTATGAGTAATTTATGTAGTGAAATTCTTCAAGTTCAATCTCCTTCAGAAATGAATGAAGATTTATCTTTTCGTGAAGTAGGTCATGACATTAGCTGTAACCTAGGTTCTGCAAACATTACAGAAATGATTCAATCTTCTAATTTTGAAGAGTCTATCGAAACGGCTGTTCGTGCTTTGTCTTCTGTTTCGGATATGACAAGCATTAAAGCTGTGCCGACGGTTGAAAAAGGGAATAAAGCTTATAACTCAATCGGTTTAGGGGCTATGGGTTTGCATACAGCGCTTGCGGTTAATCATATTCATTATGGATCCGATGAAGCTCTTGAATTTACCGATGCTTATTTTAGAGCCGTACGGTTCTATGCTTTAAAAGCTAGTAATAAATTGGCCGAGGAAAAAAATGAAACATTCTTTGAATTTGAAAAGTCTGCTTACGCGGATGGTTCTTATTTAGAAGAAAAATATGTTAACCAAGACGAATTTTCTTTTAAGTCAGATAAAGTAGCTGACATTTTCAAAAATGTTTCTATTCCAACGAAAGAAAATTGGCAAGAACTAAACGAGCGAATTAAGGAACATGGTCTATATAATGCTTATCTACTGGCTGTTGCTCCTACTGGAAGTATTTCGTATATTAATGAAGCTTCAAGTTCACTACATCCAGTCATTCACTTAATTGAAAATCGACAAGAAGGAAATATTGGCTCTATTTATTATCCTGCTCCACATCTTGATAATACGACTATTCAATATTATAAATCAGCCTTTGATACAGATATGCGTGATGTGATTAACACCTACGCTACTGCACAAAAGCATATTGACCAGGGAATGAGCTTAACCTTATTTATGCGTTCGGTTATTCCAGAAGGATTATATGAATGGAAAAACGGAAAATCACCAAATATGACAACAAGAGATTTAAATAAATTACGTAACTACGCTTGGACAAAAGGAATTAAATCTATTTATTATATCCGAACACATACTGGAGACGATTCTAGAGATATTGGTGTAAACGAATGTGAAAGTTGCGTTATTTAAGAAATAAACCGTAGAAAGGGATCAAATAAATGAGCAAAAGTTATTTTAATCAAATTATCCATGGAGAAGAGACCAACCATTCTGTCAATTATTATAAATCCATTGATTGGAACCAAATTGAAGATGCATTAGACAAAGCCACTTGGGAAAAATTAACGAGTCAATTTTGGCTAGATACACGTATTCCTGTAAGTAATGACCGTAACGACTGGCGCATGCTATCTCCTGAAGAGCGCGATGTCGTAAACAAAGCTTTTGTAGGCCTAACCCTACTCGATACCCTTCAATCTGAAGAAGGAGCTAACGTCATGCGTGAGGATGTTCGAACACAGCATGAAGAAGCCGTTTTAAATAATATTTTATTTATGGAATCCGTTCATGCGAAATCTTACTCCACCATTTTTATTTCTCTAAATACTTCCAATGAAATTGATAAGATTTTTGACTGGGGAAATAACAATGAGACGATTCAATATAAAGCGGAACGTATAAATGAGGTTTATCAAAACGGTACGGATTTACAGAAAAAAGTAGCGAGTGTTTTCTTAGAATCCTTCCTATTTTATAGTGGTTTCTATGCCCCATTATGGTACCTTGGAAATAACAAGCTAGAGAACGTTGCAGAAATCATTAAATTAATTATTCGTGATGAATCCGTTCATGGCACCTACTTAGGTTATAAATTCCAATTAGGCTTTAATGAACTTCCAGAAGACGAAGCTAATGAACTGAAAGACTGGATGTATGGATTATTATTTGACCTTATGAAAAATGAAGAGCAATTTACAAAAGAAGTCTACACCCAAGTGGGTTGGACCAGTGACGTTATGACTTTTGTCAAATACAATGCCAATAAAGCTCTACAAAACTTAGGTTTCGAGCCCTTTTACTCCGATGGAATGGCTGAACACGTAAACCCTATCGTTATGAATGGAATTTCCACTGAATCTTCTAACCATGACTTCTTCTCACAAGTCGGAAACAGTTACTTAATGGGTGAATCCGAAGCAATGGACGATGACGACTACGATTTTTAATGAATAATATATAGAAACGAAAAGTCTGAGGGCTCCTCAGGCTTTTTCTTTTGGCTTTAGTTTAGCTCTCAATCTTCGCCCTTTTTGTCCTAAATACGACTTAGTTCGTTGTTTATAAACGTCTAAGGAAAGAGTGGACATGGAATTCTCATAGGTATCTAAGACCCATTTACCTAAGATTTTTTGTACTTTAAGCCCATCAAAAAAAGAGAATACAGCAATTAATCTATATCCTCTTTGGAATGTACGCAAAAATTATCTTATTTTATTTGGCTTCTTTTTTTAACGTTTCTAACTCTTCTTCTGTAAAATTGTATTTTCGTCGACAGAAGTGACAAACCGCTTCTGCTCCATGGTCTTCAGTAATCATCTCTTGGATTTCTCCTTTACCTAAAGCAACAATCGCATTTGCAAAACGCTCTTTCGAACAATCACATTTAAATGAAACAGGCATTTCTTCTAGTATTTGATAATTATCTTTACCGGCTAAGAGATCCAATAACTTAGTAAGGGATCGATCTTGACCTAAGAAGTTTGAAAGCTGTGGCATTTCTTTTAACGTTCGTTCGATTTGATTAATGGTTTCTTCGCTGACTCCCGGTAAAACTTGGATCATAAACCCGGCAGCAACCTGGACCGATTCATCGGGATTAACTAAGACAGATAAGCCAAAAGAAGAAGGCGTCTGTTCTGAAACAGTCATATAGTAAGTAAAGTCTTCCGCTAGTTCCCCGCTAACTAAAGGTACTTGACCGACGAAAGGTGTTTTTAAGCCTTGATCTTTGGTAATCGATAGTGTTCCCTCAGTACCTACAGCTCCCTTGACATCCAATTTACCCTCTTCATTCAAATCCAAAGAAACATGAGGATTTTTAATATAGGCTTTTGTCTGTCCGTGCATATTCGTATCTACAACAATTCCACCAATAGGGCCATCCCCTTGTAGTCGTAGAGTTAATTTGTCCTGTTCATTTTTTAACGTTGCCCCAATTAGGGTTGTGCCAATCATTGAACGACCTAATGCAGCAGTCGCCACACTCCAGGAATCATGAACCGCTCTAGCTTCTTCAACCATTTCTGTGGCATCTATTACATAAATACGAACTTCCTTATTATAAGCGAGGGCTTTTATTAATGAATCTGACATTTCATTCACTCTCTTCTTTTAAATTCTTCTCGCATGATTAAAAAAAGAGGAGCACGACATTCGCCTCCCCTTTTTAATATCCACTTTTTAACAAATACCTAACGATTAATTGGAATCGTTGTTGTCTTCTTGATTTTCTTGTGAATCATCCGCTTCGGAGTTTTCCTCAGAATCTTCAGTTTTTGCTTCTTCCTCTAATTCTTTTGGATCTACATCTTCAGGTTCTTTTTCGACTTTCGTCTCTTCTTCCTCAGTACCTAAATCATCTTCAGCCGCATCAATCGTACGGCGACCCTCTTTTTGTTGTTCATGTTGCTCTTCAAAAGCCTTTATGCGCTCTTCGTGCGCTCTTTTGATTTCTTCGTAAGAAGAACCTGCTTGATCTTCATCAGTTTCTTCTTCACGAGGGTATTCATCAGTTTTAGGAGCTTTAGAAGGTAAGACACCCTCTTCATATAAACTCTTAATTTCAATTTCATTCAGTGTTTCATATTCAAGCAAATGTTCCGCAATCAATTTCAATTTTGTCGCATTTTCTTCAATAATATGGGTGGCTTGAACGTGGCCTTCTTTCAGGATACGTGAAACTTCTTGGTCAATTTCATAAGCAATCTGTTCAGAATAGCTCTTAGACTGACTATAATCTCTTCCTAAGAAGACTTGGTTATTTCCTTCATATTGAACAGGGCCAATCTTATCACTCATTCCGTACTCTGTAACCATTGAACGAGCAAGTTGTGTTGATTGTTGGAAGTCATTGGATGCACCAGAAGACTGTGTACCAAAGAAAATCTCTTCAGCTGCTCGTCCTCCGAGTAAACCTGCAATCTGTTCCGTTAAATCTTTTTTGGTCATTAAATAACGATCTTCTTTTGGAAGCATAATGGCATAACCACCCGCACGTCCTCGAGGAACAATCGTTACTTTATGAACGACTCGTGCATCACTTAACACAAGACCCACAATCGTATGGCCCGCTTCATGGTAAGCGACCATTTTACGTTCTGTTTCATTCATAATTCGATCTTTTTTCGCTGGACCAGCAATGACTCGGTCATGTGCTTCATCCATATCAATTGCTTCAATAATTGTACTTTCACGACGTGCAGCGACTAACGCTGCTTCGTTTAGCAAGTTTTCTAAATCTGCTCCTGAGAATCCTGGAGTCTGACGAGCAATTAATTTTAGATTCACTTCATCAGAAAGTGGTTTGTTTCGTGCGTGAACTTTTAAGATTGCTTCACGTCCTTTAACATCTGGACGACCAACCATAATACGACGGTCAAAACGACCAGGACGTAATAACGCTGGGTCGAGGACATCGGAACGGTTTGTAGCTGCCATGACAATGACACCTTCATTTCCTTCAAAACCGTCCATCTCTGTTAGCAATTGGTTCAGGGTTTGTTCACGTTCATCGTGCCCGCCACCCATTCCAGCTCCACGTTGGCGTCCTACTGCATCAATCTCATCAATAAAGATTATAGAAGGGGCATTCTTTTTCGCGTTTTCAAATAAATCACGAACACGGCTTGCTCCCACACCAACGAACATTTCAACGAATTCAGATCCTGAGATGGAATAGAAAGGAACGCCTGATTCTCCAGCTACCGCTTTAGCCAGTAAGGTTTTACCGGTTCCTGGAGGTCCTTCTAGTAAAACACCCGCAGGAATACGAGCGCCTAATTGATTAAATCTTCTTGGATCTTTTAAGAATTCTACAATTTCAACTAATTCTTGTTTCTCTTCATCTGCACCGGCAACATCCGCAAAACGAACAGTACTTGTTTTTGCATCCGCTTCTTTGGCTTGTGAACGTCCAAAATTCATGACGTTTCTTCCGCCGCCACCGCCACCTGCACCGCCTTGTCCCGCTTGGTTCATCATAAAGTATAAGAAACCAGCAAGTAATATAAAGGGCAAGAAAGTAATTAATAAACTCGTCCAAAGTCCCGTGCTCGGTTCTTCTAACGATTCCATGGTGACATCATTACTTTTTGTTATCTGGTAAACATCATTTATAACTGAATCGTTTTGTAACAAAATCGTGGTAAAGCCACGTGTTGTCGTATCTTCTTGTTGTCCGAAAAATGGAATACTTTCTTCTCCATCTGAGGAGTTTTCTAACTCTTCACCTTTTCGGAAAGTCCCTTGTATTTCATAGACTCCTCCGGTCGGTTGAATAGAATACTTCTCTACTCGGTCATCTTCTAAATATTGAACGAACTCAGTACTCGTTATCGATGCAGTACTCTCTGTTGCTCGATTACTAGAAAACATTTGAGCAAGCCCTATGATTCCTAGAAATACAAGTATATAGAAGAGACTACTATTAAAAAAGTTTTTTCTCTTCATTTTATCCTCCATAACTAATTTACATTTTTAATATCTATATTCTTGATTAAAACTAAAGCCATCGACCTAGCTGAAATGAATCAGCCACTCGATTGCCTTTCTACATATTAGCACAATAAAAGAATGAACTCTATGAATATTATTTGACTTTTCTTAAAAAACTAAGAGGAATGCTTCAATCAATAATAAACTTCTTCTTTTAAGATACCAACATAAGGTAAATTACGATAGTTCTCGCGATAATCTAATCCGTACCCTACAACAAACTCATCCGGAATATTAAAACATTTCCAATCAACCGTCAAATCTGTTACACGTCCTGAAGGCTTATCCAGTAACGTCACAAATCTCACAGATTTTGCATTTCTTCGAATGAGCATATCTTGTAAATACTTTAATGTACGACCTGTATCAATGATATCTTCAACAATTAATACATCGCGATTTTCTACCGAACTGTCTAAATCTTTAATGATTTTCACTTCGCCAGAAGATGCTTTGGCTGTTCCATAACTTGAGACATCCATCATATCATATTCTAAAAAGATATCCATTTCTTTGATCAAATCAGCCATAAAAGGAAGGGCTCCTTTTAATATGCCAACAACTAAAGGATTTTTATCTCTATATTCATCGGATAAAATTTGTGCTACTTCTTTTGTTTTTTTTTGAATTTCATCTTCCGCAATTAAGACTTCTTTAATGTTGTCATCCATTTTCATATTTTTTCTCCTCTTAATATTCATCTTTTTTATATTTTAGGACATAAATTAGTTTATCAGTTTCTTTGGTAGTAAACAAATTCATTTTACGATATGAAATTAACCATAGAATAGTCCCTAAACTGTCTTCCACCAGCCATGCTTGATTTCTTTGTTTTACGGGAACTTTTTCATCAATAAAGATATCTTTAATCTTCTTGCTTCCCTTTAACCCTGCATAACGCATTCGATCACCCGCTTGGCGATGACGAATCGTTAAAGGTAACTGAAATTTTCCTTCTTCCATCAATAAAGAGTCTCTATTCCATTCCTTTCTATCTGCAGAATCAAAAGGAAACAACCCAATTTTTTCATACTCAGAAAGCTGAACCCATTGACCGACAGCATCCAAAACAAAATATTCATTATCTATTGAAGAAGTCTCCGGCCCCTGCTTAGAAAAACAAATCGACTCATACCCTTTCATGGCAATAAAGTCATTTTGTAAATCAAGCTGCGTATTCACTTCTCCATTCAAAATCCACTCTTGAAGCAGTTCAATGTAGTTGGACTTATATAGATCCTTTTCGTTTTTATATAAATGATCTAACAACGTTTTGAGCACCATTCGCTGGGTAGCAGCCGAAAGATTTGAAAACTTCAAACGATCTATCTGCCAACTGTCTTGCTTTTTTCGGACGACCTTGTTAAAGGCCGTTTCGATTGAGGTTTTGGAAACCTCCAAAAGATCCTCTAGGTCCGAAGCAAACTGGATTACATGCTGGTCAAATTGCTGATTCTCATTTCTCAACAAAGGGATAATCTCATTTCGAAATCGATTCCGCATATACCCCAACTCAAAGTTGGTCGAATCCTCTATAAACTCCCACTGCTGTTCCTTAGCTAAATCATATAACATCTGCTTAGAAAATCCTAGCAAAGGACGCACCAATTCTCCTTCGGAAAATGACTGAGAAAATGCTATCCCCATCAATTGTGCCAGTGTACTTCCACGAGTGAGCTTCATTAAGATGGTCTCTACTTGATCATCTTGATGATGAGCCGTCATTAAGACATTCATTTTATTTTGTTTCATTAGTTGTTCAAAAAAAGAATACCGAATATTCCGTGCAGCTTCTTCAATGCCACTATCTGGATGAGCTGCCTTTTCCCATATAAAAGAATAAAAAGGAACACGATAACGGCTGGCTAGCTGTTTAACAAATTGTTCTTCTCTATCCGCTTCCGGTCGCAGCTGATGGTTCACATGAGCTACACTTAATTTGGGGCGTTTTGTTTCCGGTATATTTTGCATTAAATGGAATAACACGATGGAATCTACTCCACCTGAAACCGCAAGAAGAATGTGGTTATCTTTTTTTAAGAGATTATGTTCTTGAAGAATTTGATTGAAGTCTTGAAACACAGATCTATTCACCACCTAATCACAAATCTATGAGACGTTATTTCTCACTAAAAAAATAAGGCAGGAATTTCCTGCCTTCACTTATTTTATAATTTCAAATCGCTTAACTACGACGTCCGCCGCGTCCACCACGTTTGTTTTCAGTATTTTTGCGTAATGACGATAAGCGTGTTTCACTTTCTTTTAAAAAGTCATTCATCAATGAATCAAAATCTTGGCTATTGTTACTTTGTTTTTTATTGAATGGCTTGCTTGGTCGTCGATTGCTTGTTTCTCTTTTTTTATATTCTGGTTTAGGTTGTTCTTTTTTCTCTTCAGCTTCTTTTTCTCGATTTCGCATGGATAGAGCAATCTTTCCATTATCATCAATTGAAAGAATTTGTACTGTAACGACTTGCCCTACTTTTAATTCATCGTTAATATCTTCTACAAACTTATCAGATACTTCACTAATATGAACAAGGCCTGTCTTATTATTCCCTAAATCAATAAAAGCTCCAAACTTCGCCAATCCTGTAATCTTACCTTCTACTTTATTGCCAACTTCAAGTGACATTAAATCTTACTCCTCCTGATTATTTGTAACTATTATAACATGTTTACCTGCGGGATGTTATAAAATTTTTAATATATTCGATGAAAAACGGTTGTTTTTTCAAAAAAATTAAAAAACATGTCGCTATTTACGAATAAAGCAACATGTTCTTCTTTATATTTGATTAAAATGTTCTTATTTATTCTTTTTCATCATTTGTTTGTAATTTCTCTTCTTCTGTAGAACTATCTTCATCCGATTTTGTTTCTTCTTTTTCAGGGATATTAATCAAAATTTCATTTGGTTTGGATACATTTAATTCTTGACGAGCTAGCTTCGCAATATACTCTTCATCTTCTAATAAACTAACTTCATATTCGAGTTGTTCGCGCTCTTCTTCTAAATCTTCTAACTCTGTAACGACTTGGGCATGTGCTTTTGTATATTCTGTGGTTGCTCGCTTATTGTTAATAAGAGGCATACTCGTAAACCCAATCAAAAGAAGCCCCACAAAAAGAATACTGAGCGTACGGATACGAACAAATCTATTGCGTTTGCGCTGACGGATGCTGTCTAATGTTTTATCGGCTGAATATGTATCAAGCTGCGTGATATTTTTATTTTCTGTATGTTTCACCGCAATCAGTCCCTAAAAATAGTTGTTATATTTTCATTATAACAAGATTCAAGTGATTTGGAAACCATTTTCAGAGAAAAAAAGAAGTTTTCACAAAAAATGTGAAATGTCCAACTCAAAGTCAAGCTCTTTTAAAAAAATCTATCCAAGCGAGAGTAATTTTCGGGCTCACTTAGATAGATCCCTAATTTTAAGCTGGTTCAAACAAGCTAACTTCTTTTTTATTCCTCGGCAAATCTTTCTTCAAGAACTGTATACATGCCTTCTGATTCGTGTTTTTTTGTAGTATCTCGTAAATCTTCTACGCGTACAACCAATGTTTTATTTCCAAAAACTATTTCAAGTTCATCCCCGATAGCTACCTTAGTCGAAGACTTTGCTAAATTGCCATTGATCTTTACACGATCTTGATCTGAAATTTCTTTCGCGATTGTTCGGCGCTTTATAATTCGCGAAACTTTTAAAAACTTATCTAATCGCATACTACATATCTCCCTTTCTTTCTTGTTCTTTAATTGCTTGCCAAATTGCATCCACTTCTTCAGGCGTCTCTGCTTTTACACCATCAAAAACATGCGGATGCCGTCTGCGCATTTTTTTATTGATACCTTCTAATACTTCTTCTAAAGAGAAAATGCCTTCTTTTTCCCCTGCACCCGTTTGATAAAGCAATTGCATCAGTAAATCACCAAGTTCTTCAACTACATTATCAATATCATCCTTGGCATAGGCTGCTTTAAGTTCATCTAGTTCTTCTTGAAAATAGCTAAGGAGTTCTTTTTCTGTTAGTTGTTTCGCCCAGACATCTCCATTTTCACCCAAAACTTCATCCGTATAGGATTGAAGGGTTGCAAAAGAGTGTACTGCTTGATCACGTTCAAGCGGCGGAACATAAATGGAGCGTAAGTTATGAACCCCTTCAAAATAGTCCAATTCATATAAAGGAATCCAAGAAACAACTTCTTCCGAACTTCCTGCGGCATCCACTACTGCAATCGAGTGTTCATCTGGATAAATCTCCATTAAGGCCAGCTTCACTTCACTAGCGATTAAGGCATGGAAAACTTGCATAATGATCAGTTGGTGACCCGGAAAAATGTAATCACTATTTAAATCAAAGGAATCCACTAACTGAAAGCCCTGAATGGGATCCACTTTAACGGCTGCAAATAAATCATCAATAAAACTCTTTCCACCGATAATCTTCGTATTTTTATACCCTTCCAATAATAATTGGACCGTTGTTTCAGCAACTGCTGGATGACCTGGAACGCCATAATAAACATCCCTTGTTTTGGCCAAATGAATTAGTTCCTCAACAATCGCTGGATATACTTGCTCAAAGTCTTCGTCAAAGGCTTCATATTTGTCATCAAAAGAGACGATATTTAATCCTTCTTCTTTTAATTCCTGAGCAGCTGGGTGTTCCAATGTACGTAAATACAGTGTATCTTGTTTTGAAATCGTATCATAAATTTCTTTAGGCATCTGCCCTAAATGAGCAGGGCCTAACCCAAAAATATAAATCGTATGCATTAAATATCTACCCTCTTTTTAACTTTCAATTATTCGCTTTTTGCATCAACTTCTGCCTCAACATCTTCTGTTTCAGCATCTTGTTCTTCTTTTTGTTTTTCCACAAACGTGTAAAGATTTCGGACAAAATTCAAAATATGTTGTAGCCATTCATAATTTTCCATTCCTGGCTTCAAGTAAAATTCAACCGTTAATTGCTTTCCTGGTTTCATATCCACTTTCAACGGAATCCCATCTAAAGCGCGGAATAATTCCTGCATTGGGATATTTTTTGTCCCTTGTTCAGAGAAGGTCACGTGGACTTCTGAACGTTTTCGTGTAATCGTTTCAACTAGAATCGTTTCACTATAATATTTAATCAATCCAATGACGAGTAAGTCATCGACTTCTTGCGGGAAATCGCCAAAGCGATCAATAAATTCATCTTGTAATTCAACATATTCTTCTTCATCTGAAAGTGAGCGAATTCGTTTATATAATTCAATTTTCTGGCGTTGGTCATTTACATAATTATCTGGAATATAAGCATCCACATCTACGTCAATTTCAACGACCGTCTTCTCGACTTCTGGTCCACCTTGTTTACGTGCCACAGCTTCTTGTAGCATTTGAGAGTATAAATCAAAACCTACCGAATCAATAAAGCCAGATTGTTGTTGACCCAATAAGTTTCCTGCCCCACGAATGGATAAATCACGCATCGCAATTTTAAAGCCACTCCCTAACTCCGTAAAGTCCTTAATGGCTTGCAATCTTTTTCCACTTTCTTCTGTTAATAATTTATTTTGTTCATACATAAAATACGCATAAGCGACACGATTGCTTCGTCCTACACGTCCTCTTAATTGATACAACTGCGAAAGTCCCATACGATCTGCATCTTCAACCAACAACGTATTGACATTCGGCATATCCACACCCGTTTCAATAATCGTTGTGGTCACTAAAACATCATAATCCCCTTGCAAGAAATCATATAAAACATTTTCAAGCTGCGTTTCTGACAAACGTCCATGAATAAAACCAACGCGCGCTCCTGGAACCAATTCCTCAATATCTTGCACACGTTTTTCAATCGTACTCACTCGGTTGTGTAAGAAAAATACCTGACCTCCCCGCGCCATTTCACGTTCAATTGCTTCGCGAATGACCAGGCCATTCATTTCTAAAACATAAGTCTGCACTGGATAACGGTTGGCTGGAGGGGTTTCGATGACCGATAAATCACGGGCACCTACTAAGGACATGTGTAAGGTTCTTGGAATCGGGGTTGCCGTTAGAGTTAAAACATCGACTTCATTTTTCAGCTGTTTTACTCTTTCTTTGTGCTTGACTCCGAATCGTTGTTCCTCATCGACAACGAGTAAACCTAAATCTTGGAACTGAATATCTTTTGATAATAAGCGATGAGTCCCAATAACAATATCAATTTGTCCTTTACGTAAAGAAGAAGTAATTTGGTCCATTTGTTTCTTTGTACGGAAACGACTCAGCATTTCAATCTTTACTGGGAAATCAACGAATCGTTCAATAAAGGATTCATAATGTTGTTGTGCTAGTACAGTTGTTGGTACTAAGAAAGCAACTTGCTTGCCATCTTGTACAGCTTTAAAAGCTGCACGCATCGCCACCTCTGTTTTCCCATAACCAACATCCCCAATTAAAAGGCGATCCATTGGTTTCACATTTTCCATATCTTTATTAACTTCCTGGATTGAACGTAACTGATCGGGGGTTTCTGTATAAGGGAAAGCTTCTTCAAACTCTCGATAATACGAATCGTTTTTCGAAAAAGCAAAACCCTTTCTGCTTTCGCGTTCTGCATACAGCTCAATGAGTTCATCAGCAATATCTTCCACTTGTTTTTGAACACGTGTCTTTGTTTTCGCCCAAGTTGTGCCCCCTAATTTATGGATTCGGGGCTCTTTTCCTTCTGCCGATACATATTTTTGTATTAAATCGAGTTGACTTACCGGAATTAATACTCGGTCGTGTTTTTGATATTCTATGGTTAGGTAATCTTGATGAACGCCGCGAATTTCGACGGTTTCCATTCCAATGTATTTCCCAATTCCGTGGCTGGCATGAACAACAAAATCACCAGGATTTAATTCATTATAATTTTTAATTCTTTCAGCATTTGAGATATTTAGCTGTCGTCTTTTCTTTTTAGCGATACGATTAAAAAGTTCGGCTTCCGTTAGTACGGCAATTTTTTCTTCGATTAATTCAAAGCCTTGTTGTAATGTATACGGTAAGATTTGAAGTTGGTCTTTTTGAATCGTATCTTCGGTATTTAAAATTTTTGCTTTTAGTTTAAAGTCTTTAAACGTTTCTTGGACTTGTTTGGCTCGTTCCTCATTTTCAGTCATCACAACTAGTTGATAGTCTCGATTGAGCCAACCTTCTATTTCTGCTTTGATCATGGGCATTTGACCAAAGAATTTTTGCATTTCGCGGTAATGGAAGGGATGAATTGAAGTAATCTTAGTACTTCCCATTCCTTTTTGTAAAAGAGAAAAATAAATTCGCGGATGACGAATTTTTCTTTGGTGTTCTAAAAAGTCCAAACTAAATTCTTGTTGATCTAACAGACGATGTTGACTTAATTGGGTTTCTAGCCAAGCACTTTCTTCTTCTTCTAAATGCTGGTTACTTTCTAAGATACGTGGATATTCATCGTATAAAACAATCGCTTCTTTCGGAAGATAATCTAGAATGGAACTTGGATTTTCATATAAATAATAGGTGTAAAATGAAAAACTGTCCTCCCATTTTTTATTTTCCAAAACTTCAATAGTTGGTAATAAATGAGCACCTAATAATTCCTTCGCTTCGTCATCTTCTAGTGCTTCGTTTGTTTTTTCATATGCTGCTTTGATACGTTGGGTTGCTTCTTCCCAATGATCCATCGGTAAAATATTTTCTACGACTGGAGAAATGTTCACTTCATCCAGTTGTTGAATGGATCGTTGAGTTTCAGCATCAAACGAACGAATCGAATCCACTTCAATATCAAACAATTCAATACGGATCGGATATTTTTCGGTGAGTGGATAAACATCAATAATCCCTCCACGCACGCTAAATTCTCCAGGGCTAGCTACAATTTGTTCGCGTTTATAGCCCATACTGACCAGCTGATTCATTAGTTGTTCTAATTCAACTTCTCCATCTAAGTTAATCGTTAGATGAGCTTGTTGATAGATTTCTTTTGGGGGTAATAGTCTTCGTGCGCCCGCTATTGGAATTATAATAATTCCCGTTTTATTTGAAAGAAGAAATTCTAATGCTTCTATACGTTCTGCTTGTTCTTCAGGAGAGGCAATCGATTGTTGGGCAACAATCATATCATTCACATTATAAATGAATAATTTCTCTTCTGGATAAAACACTCTTAAATCCGCACGTAGTTGGTTGGCTTGATGCAAATTTGCCGTAAATATCACGGTTTTTGCTTGTTTTTCTGCAACCCCTGCAATTAAACTGGCACGTGCTGAACCTGAAATCCCAGTAACGAGTTGGGAAGAATCTGCTGTCATGTTTTTTAAAACACTTTGGAAATTAGGGTGGTCAAATAATAAATCAAGCATCTGAGTCATTGAGAAATCTCTCCTTTCTTATTTGTTTTTCTTTATTCACTTTTTTTACGCTCATTTCATTTATTAAATTCATTCATTGTTTCTTGAAAAGTATGAGAGCTGAGCCAATATTTCACGGCATCCTCTACCTTTAAAACCGCGGCTTTCATGTCTTCTATTCTTTCTTTTGGAAATTGGCTGAGGACATGGGAAATAACGGTTTGTTTCGGAAAGGGACGTCCAATGCCCACTCGAATTCGATTAAACTCTTTAGTTCCTAACTGTTCAATTATACTTTTCATACCATTATGTCCTCCGGCACTTCCTTGCACACGCAAGCGGATTTTTCCAACTGGCAAATCCATATCGTCATAAATAACAACAATATCTTCACCGGTTAAATCATAATAATCCATCCAAGGTTGGATGGATTCACCGGATAAATTCATAAAGGTCTGTGGTTTAATCAAAATAATTTTTTCGCTACCGATATGGCCTTCTGCATATAAGGACTTAAATTTTGTTTGACTAAAGGTTAACCCCAAATTTTGGGCAATTTCATCAATTACGATAAAACCGATATTATGTTTTGTATTTTTATATTTGTTTCCTGGATTACCCAGGCCAAAAACTAACTTCATTTCTTACTAAGCCTCCCAAGTTCTTTCTAAACAATCAAAAAAGCTGGGTAAGTCTCCCTACCCAGTTCGATTTCACATGAACTATTATAACATATTCACGCGTCAATGCTCAAAATAACTCCTTATTTTTATGGTTTCTTTGTTGGTTAACCAGTGATTATGTATAAAGCACCTTGTGTTTTGTGTTCTGACACAAAAACACATTCATTCTTTTCTCGGATTCTACCTCGCGTTTACGACCAAGGGTTTTTGATTTTTGAGGAGATTTTGAATTTTTTCTGTATGTGTGATCTTCGTGGAAGACAAAAAGATGGTGCTAATGAATCTAATTTGATTCACTAGCACCATAATTAATTGTACGGTATTAATTTTATTCTTCTGCTTCTTCTTCAGGTTCTGCTTCTACTAATAAAACTTTTTCAGAACGTGCGAAGTCTTCAGCATCTGCTTCGTCTCCTGCTTCACCTAAATCTTCAGGAGATACACCTACAATATATTCTGCATCTGCAGAAGGGTTGTCTACGGTAAATTCAACTTCAGGAGTGTCTGAAATCACTTCATGAATGATACCGTCTTCTAGTAAGTACGTATTGTATTCTTCAGCTTCTGATATAATATCTACTGGAATCGTAGCTGCTTCACCAGGAGCATGACCTACTTCGTAACCTTCTGTTGTCCAAGTTCCTTCAACCTCTAAACCGTATTCTGGGAAGGCTTCACCAGAGTCATCTTTTGCTTGGTTAATTAAGTCTTGGCTACTTGAACCTGCTGTTTCATTTGAATCTGTTTCTTCCGTTTGCTCTGTATCATCTGTTTCAGGTTCTTCAGCATCATCTGTACCACATGCTCCAAGAGCCAATGTAGAAACCGCTAATAAGCTAAGTAATTTTTTATAGCTCATTTAGTATTTCCTCCTATTTTGTATTAATCTGTGTAATTGCTCGATTAATGTTATTTTCACATTAAATAATTTCGCTCAAAAATATATTAGCACAAAAGGCTCATCAAATACAAATATTAAATTAACAATTGATTAATATTTTGATTTTTTAGAGCGGTATTAATTTTTAATAATTTGAATAAACCGATCTGTAAGATTTGCTGTATAGCCCCAAAGTCGATGATTTTGTATTTCATAATAAGGAATCCGTTCCTTTAAACCGCGCAACTGGAAGGAATGATTCGCCTCTTTTTGTTCGTTTAGAAATTGTTCACTAATCACTGGGTCAAATTCCACTTCAAAATAGGAAGGCCCCTTATTGAGTAAATATTGAATAGGAACTGTATAAATTTTTTCAACTTCTAAGTTGGGCTCAATATCCTCAAACTCAACATTTACGAGTTCTCCCACAAAACAGTAAATAACCATCCGCTGGTTCACAATGTAATCAATTTCTCCAATGATTTTTATGTTTTTTTCTCGTAAACTCAACTCTTCCATCGTTTCGCGAATTGCCGCTTCTTCAAACGTTTCCCCCGCTTCTACCCCGCCACCTGGGAAAGAAGAATCTCCCGCTTGTGAAACGGCTTGGCTTCTGACTTCATAAAGAATATGCCATTCACCTTTTCGTTTGATTAAAGGTAAAAGCACTGCAGACTTTCTAACATCTCCATAAATTTTCGGATCATAGCTTTGAATGGCCGATCGAATTTTTGATAACATATTTTTCGTCCTATCTTTTATCTCTAATTCATTATACTTTATTTCTTATCATAATGAAATCGATTAACCTGCTCAATCTGTATTCCATTTTTTCTTCGTAATATTTTCTTAACCTTAATTAAGTCATATTTTTATTCTTTCCTTGAATAGGTAGTAGAAAATGCGATGGACTTTGATTGCACGCAATTATTCGTGATTTGTGTGCGATAGACCTACTAGCACGCAATTATCCGTGATTTGTGTGCGATAGACCTACTAGCACGCAATTATCCGTGATTTGTGCGTGATGGACCTTACTTACACGCACTTTTCCGAAATTTGTGCGTGATGGACCTTACTTACACGCACTTTTCCGTGATTTGTGCGTGATGGAGCTTATTTGCACGCAATTTTCTGTGATTTGTGTGTGATGGACCTCGATTGCACGCACTTTTCCATGATTTATGCGTGATGGAGCTTGTTTGCACGCACTTTTCCGAAATCTGTGCGTGTTTGACTCATCCCTCTCAAAAATACTTCGCCATTTTTTAAAAATAATTAGAAAACCACTTGTTTGTCCCTAGTTTTCCACAAAAATTTAAAACCGATTCGTAGATAAAGGATCAATTCCTTAATATTCTACAAATCGGTTGAAAATATTCTTTTATTTTATTGTAATGACTAATTTTCTAGCTGATAGATGCTTCGTAAATAGAGTCTACCGCTTCTTTTAGCGTTTGGTCAAACTCTTCGTCGCTTTGGTTAACATTTAAGTTTTGTGTTAATGCACGCGAGAAGCTTGCAATTAAACCATGGTTTAATTTTAGCATATCATTCGCATCGTCTGTCGAGTAACCTCCAGACAAAGCAACCACTCTTACTACTTGCGGATGATCAATTAACTCTTTGTACAAGTCTGGTTCAGTTGGAATCGTTAATTTTAGCATTACAAATTGATCTTCATTTAATTTATCCAATTCTTTTTGAATAGATTGTTTTAGATAAGATTCAATTTTTTCTTTGTCTTCAGCAGCAATATTTACTTCAGGTTCAATAATTGGAACTAGGCCAGCTTCAATAATTTGGTAACCTACTTCAAATTGTTGTTTAACTACTGCGTCAATACCTTCTTCATTATACTCCATAATATTTGAACGCATTTTTGTCCCAAACATGCCTTTATCAACAGATTGTTTTAATAAAGTATCTAATTCTGGCATTGGCTTCATTAATTGAACGCCATTTTTGATATCTGCTAAACCTTTATCGATTTTGATAAAAGGAACGATTCCTTTATCTTTTAAATAGTCGCCTGTATATTTATCTTCGATTTTATTATTCATCGTATGTTCGAATAAAATAGCACCAATTATTTTGTCTCCTGTAAATGAAGGTGAAGTGATTATTCTTGTACGCATTTCATGAACAAGATTAAACATCTCTTCATCATTTGAATATTCATCTTCATTAACGCCATATAATTCTAAAGCTCGAGGTGTACTTCCGCCACTTTGGTCCAGTGCAGCAATAAATCCACCCTTGTTCTTCATAATATCAAACTGTTCTTGATTCATTTGCATATCCCTCCATAAATTTATATTACTCAATAACTATACCTTTTATTCTTTTACAAGATTAGTTTACTAAAAAGAGAGCTTAGATACCAATAAAACCAATTGAATAAAGGAAAAATCATTTATTTTTCCTTTTTCCTTGTATGTAATCCTTTACATACAGTAAAGTGAATTATGAAAGATGTTTTTAGAAGCGTTTTACAAAACAAGGAGGAAAAAACGTGGGTAAAGAATCATTGAAAATTGTTACAATTGGTGGAGGTTCAAGTTATACACCTGAACTAATTGAAGGATATATTTTACGTAAAGACCAACTCCCTATTCGTGAAATTGTATTAGTAGATATCGAAGAAGGTAAAGAAAAACTTGAAACAGTAGGTGAAATGGCAAAACGTCAAATTAAAGCAGCAGGCCTTGATTGGAAAGTAACTTTAACTTTAGACCGTTTTGAAGCTTTAAAAGATGCTGACTACGTGACCACGCAATTCCGTGTTGGTTTACTTGATGCACGAGTAAAAGACGAACGTATTCCATTATCTCATGGCGTTTTAGGACAAGAAACAAATGGTGCAGGTGGAATGTTCAAAGCTTTCCGTACAATTCCAGTTATCCTAGACATTATTGACGACATGAGAGAACAATGTCCTGATGCTTGGTTAGTAAACTTCACAAACCCTGCTGGTATGGTTACAGAAGCTGCCATTAAACATGGTGGATGGGAACGTACATTAGGTTTATGTAACGTACCAATCGGTCATACAAAAGGTGGAGCTGAAGCTCTTAATATGCCTGAAGAAGATCTATTCTTCCACTATGCAGGAATCAACCACTTCCACTGGCATAGAGTTTGGGATAAAGAAGGAAACGAACGAACACAAGAAATTATTGACGTTCTTTACAATCCTGAAAGTGAAGCTCGAGGCGACATGGAAAATATCCATGCAGCAAAATTCCTTTATGAACAAGTCAAAGATCTAGAAATGCTGCCATGTGGTTACCATCGTTACTATTACATCGAAGACGTTATGCTCGACCACTCAATCGAAGAATTTAAAGAAGGTAAAACACGAGCACAAGTGGTGAAAGAAACTGAGCGTCGTCTATTCGAATTATACAAAGACCCTGAATTAGACCACAAACCAGAAGAATTAACACAACGTGGAGGAACACACTACTCCGACGCAGCCTGCGAGATTATCGCATCGATTCAAAATGATAAACATACAGAAATGGTTGTTTCAACGAAAAATAATGGAACCATTACTGATTTACCATACGATGCAGCCGTTGAAGTTTCGGGAGTTGTTACAGGTAAAGGTTTCGTACCTTATAACTGGGGAGCTTTTGAAAACCCAGCTGCTCGTGGCATGTTACAAGTGATGAAAGGTATGGAAGAAACAGTGATTCGTGCAGCTATTACTGGAGACTATGGTGCAGCTTTACAAGCATTCACTGTTAACCCATTAGTTCCAGCAGGACAAACTGCGAAAACATTACTTGATCAAATGTTATATGCACATAAAGATTACCTACCTCAATTTGCTGACAAGATCAAAGAAATTGAAGAAAACCAACCAGAAGATGTTCAATATGTTGATGAGTTAATGAAATCTAACTAATTAATCTATTGAAATAACTTACGTAAATAACAAACCCCATGACTAAGATTTAGTTATGGGGTTTTTAGTTATTCCTCTTATTTTTCTTCAGCTTTTAGGTTGCTAAGAGTCCTTTTGAGACGTATTGAAAACGCTTGCAATTATACTCTTTTTGTTATATTGTGAAGGTATCAAATTATTATTAATTAGAAAGGTTGGATAGCACAATGTCAGAAGTTTTAGTGAACGAAACGGTCCTACGCGATGCTCATCAAAGTCTGATGGCTACACGGATGTCTACTGAAGATATGCTCTCTATTGTCGAAAAAATGGATGAAGCCGGTTATTATGCCCTTGAATGTTGGGGCGGAGCCACTTATGATTCAGCCATTCGTTTTTTGGATGAAGACCCTTGGGAAAGATTACGTGAAATAAAAAAACGTACGCCAAATACGAAGCTCATGATGTTATTGCGTGGACAAAATTTAATTGGCTATCGACATTATGCTGATGATTTAGTCGATAAGTTTGTAGAAAACGCAGCAAAAAATGGGATTGATATTTTCAGAATATTCGATGCCTTAAACGATCCACGAAATTTAGAAGCTTCATTAAAAGCCGTTAAAAAATATGGCGCTCATGCTCAGCTAACCATCGCTTATACAACAAGTGATGTCCATACGATTGAATATTATACCGATTTAGCCAAACAGTTAAACGATATGGGTGCAGACTCTATTTGTCTGAAAGATATGGCGGGTATTTTAACTCCTGCAGTCGCAAAAGATTTAATCCCAGCGATTAAGGCTGTTACGGATGTGCCCTTAAATTTACACACACATGCCACAAGCGGCGTCTCACAAATGACTTATCTCGTCGCTGTAGAAGCAGGAGTAGATATCATCGATACAGCTATTTCTTCTTTTGCGGAAGGAACTAGTCAGCCCTCTACCGAGTCAACTGCCTTAGCCTTTAAGGAATTAGGTATCGATACGCATTTAAATATTGATATATTAGAAGAAATCGCCGATTACTTCAAAGGTATCCGTAATAAATATTTAGAGAATGGAATATTGGATCCCAAAATGCTGTTTTCTGATCCCAAAGCCTTAATTTACCAAGTCCCTGGTGGAATGTTATCTAATTTAAATTCACAGCTTCGCGAAGCAGGAGCAAGTGATAAATATGATGACGTTTTAAATGAAGTACCTAATGTTCGTGAAGATTTAGGGTTTCCTCCATTGGTTACTCCTATGAGCCAAATGGTAGGTACACAAGCTGTATTTAATATTTTAACGGGTGAACGCTATAAAATGGTTCCAACTGAAATTAAAGATTACCTTAAAGGAAACTACGGTAAATCTCCGGCACCTATTGATGAGGAGTTTCGTCAATCCATTATTGGAAATGATGAGATCATTGATTTTCGTCCAGCTGATCGTTTAGAACCTGAGTTTGAACGGTTGAAAAAGGAATTAGGAGATTTAGCCAAAAATGATGAAGATGTTATTACTTTTGCATTATTTCCTCAAGTAGGTCGTCAATATTTAGAAAAGAAATATAAACCAGCTTCCACTAAAGAAGAACCTATTAAAATTCAAGCGCGTTATACTAGATCCGTTTAATCAATGGAATCGATAAAACTTGAAGGAGGGATAAAATGGAGTCCATTAATATTATGGATGGGTTAATATTAACGATTGTGTCAATGCTAGTTGTCTTTGTTGTGTTAGCAGCCATTTGGGGATTGGTTGAAATTTTTTCGTCTTTAATCAACCAGCAAGAACCTGTAGAGGAATCTGTGGGAACCCAACCGTCAGCATCCCAACCACAAACTGTAAGTCCATTGGCACCAAACAAAACGCATCAACAAGTTGCCGAATTAATGGCTTTGGTGTTAGCTTCAGAAGATGCACCAAATAAAAAATTTGAAATTGTTGAATCCAAACGAATAAAGTAAACGGGAGGAAATATTTATGAAAAAATATGAAAT
Organism: Atopostipes suicloacalis DSM 15692; assembly: GCF_900129085.1. Taxonomy (GTDB): domain Bacteria; phylum Bacillota; class Bacilli; order Lactobacillales; family Carnobacteriaceae_A; genus Atopostipes; species Atopostipes suicloacalis. The sequence continues at coordinate 48,430 of NZ_FQUF01000010.1, read as the reverse complement.
TGAAATCAATAATGAAGTCTACCGAGTTTCTGTAAAAGAACTTTCAGCAGAGGCCGATATGTCAAATCAGCAAACAGATCCAGAAGCTGAAACTGAAAAATCGACACCTACAGAGTCTACTCCCCCACCAGCACCAATAGGAGACGGAACTGAAGTGACAGCTCCTATGGCAGGGACGATCTTAAGTGTTCAAGTTTCAGCAGGACAAGAGGTTGTTCAAGGAGATACACTAATCGTTTTAGAAGCGATGAAAATGGAAAATGAAATTGTCGCTCCTACTGATGGCGTTGTTAGCGAGATTTATGTTCAATCAAATGACCGGGTAGAATCTGACCAAGTACTTCTTACCTTATAGGAGGTTGCTAATTCAATGATTAATGTGATTAATGAGCTGATTACAACTTCTGGGTTATTCAATTTGACCATTCAAGAAGGAATTGTAATCGCCCTTGCCCTTATTTTAATTTACTTAGCGATTGCTAAAGAATATGAACCATACTTATTGATCCCTATTGGATTTGGAATGCTATTAGCGAATTTACCCTTAGCAGGTTTAATGGATCCGGGAACGGCTACAGAAAATGGAGGACTTCTTTATTATTTATATCAAGGCGTCGGACTGGGTATTTTTCCACCTCTGATTTTCTTATGTTTAGGAGCTTCTACTGATTTTGGACCACTCATTGCCAATCCAAAGACTTTGCTTTTAGGAGGGGCCGCACAATTTGGAATATTCGCTGCCTTTTTTGGTGCTCTAGCATTGGGGATGACGCCCAATGAAGCGGCAGCCATTGGTATTATAGGAGGAGCGGATGGTCCTACTGCTATTTATACTTCAACCCAATTAGCAGAACATCTTTTACCGACCATTGCGATTGCCGCTTATTCTTATATGGCCCTGGTTCCTATTATTCAACCACCCATTATGAGAGCTTTAACAACAGAAAAAGAACGTAAAACCGTGATGACTCAATCACGTCCTGTTTCTAAAAAAGAAAAAATTATTTTTCCTATTGTTGTGACACTTTTTGTAGGTTTATTAATTCCATCAGCTGCTTCGCTAGTTGGTATGTTAATGTTAGGAAACTTAATTCGTGAAAGTGGCGTTGTTCCTTTACTAACAAATACTTTAGAAAATTCGATGATGTATATTATTACCATTTTATTGGGTATTTCAGTGGGCGCTACCGCTAATGCAGAAACGCTCTTATCTCTAAATACTCTCATCATTATCGCATTAGGGCTCTTCGCCTTTGTTATAGGGACAGCAAGTGGGGTATTAATGGGGAAACTAATGTACAAACTAACCGGTGGAAAGGTCAATCCACTCATTGGGTCAGCAGGAGTTTCTGCCGTTCCAATGGCCGCACGCGTATCCCAAGTGGAAGGAATTAAAGCCAATCCAAATAATTATTTATTAATGCATGCTATGGGTCCAAATGTTGCAGGAGTAATTGGTTCTGCGATTGCAGCTGGAATTTTGATTAGTTTCTTTGGTTAATTTGCTTAAACTATTCATTTTAGGTATTAAAAAAGGTCTGGTTATCACCAGACTTTTTTTATTCCAGAAATTAAGTTACAGTTCACTCGCTCTAAACGCAATTGTTCTTGCGAGGTATTTTGAAAATAAAGATAAAGCAAAACAAATAATAAAATAGAAAAAGGCCAAAGCAGCAAACATTGGAATCACATAAGCTGTATCTTGTCCATAAATAATTTGGGCATTGTGAGTTAATTCAGGTAAGGTAATAATGGTCGCTAAAGAAGTATCTTTGATTAATGCGATCAATTGACTCACTACCGAAGGCAAAGTGTCTCTAGCGGCTTGAGGTAACAATACATACCGCATGACCTCTATTCGAGTTAAACCTGAAGCAAGTCCCGCTTCTGTTTGTCCTTTAGGAACTGCCTTTAATCCCCCTCGTAAAATCTCCGAAATCATTGAGGCTTCAAAAATAGTCATCGCAGCAACCGCAGACCAAAAAACATCTAAACTAAGCCCCAGTTCTGGCAAGGCAAAGTAAGTAAAGAAAATAATAAGTAGCAAAGGTAGATTTCGAATAATATCTACTACCCAGCCTGTAATTTTTGAAATAACGGGAATATCAAAGTAACGAATGATTCCTAAAATAAACCCTAAAATGACACTAAAAATAATTGAATAAAAGGCAACCTCTACTGTAATAAGGAGTCCTTCTAATAAAAATTGAATGTTTATCCATGAATAAGCTTCAGAAAAACTCATTTCATCTCCTCCTTAATTATCATTTACGCCTAACTTCGCTTCCAATTTTCTTGTCGCAAAAGTTAAGGGTAAAGTAATTACCAAATAGATCAGTCCCACTAAAATATACGTATCGAATGTATTGAATGTTTCCATAGCGACAAAGTCACCATAATACATCAGATCTAGTCCCGTCACCATTGCTAAAACAGATGAATTCTTGACTAAGTTAATAAATTGGTTTCCTAGTGGAGGTAAGACAATGCGAATAGCCTGTGGTAAAATCACGTAACGCATGACTTGAATCTGCTTCATACCTTGTGAAAGGGCTGCTTCCATTTGTCCAGCAGGCACGGTTAAGATACCTGCCCGAATATTATCAGCAATAAAGGAAGAGGTATAAATTGTTAAGCCAATGATTCCAGCGGCAAAACCAGAAATATTCATCCAATACATAGGAACAACCACGTAAAAAAACATTACAGTAATTAATAATGGAATATTTCTAAAAAACTCAACATAAATATTTACGATAGTTCTTACTATTTTATTGGCAGATAGTTGTAGCATCCCCATAATAGTTCCGATGATTAGGCTACTCAATAACGCGATAATACTCACAATCAATGTATTTATAAATCCCTCTAATAATAAGGGCCAGTATTGTTCCAATAATCCAATCATTGATTATCCCCACTTTCTCCTTCATTTTCAGGAGCGTTGTTGGCTGCACCTGTCGTTGAAGTACTTGCAGTATTAGGAGAATCAGCTGGTAAGATCTCTCCAAACCACTTATCATAGATTTCATCATATACTCCATTGCCTTGAATCGTTTCTAGTGCTTTTTCTAATCGGTCAAGAAAATTTTCTTGTCCTTTATTAATCGCTATACCATAAGGTTCATCTGTAAAATTACTCCCAGCGAGTCGATAATCAGGATTTGTATCAATCATCCCTAATAAAATAGCACTATCCGTTGTTAGAGCATCTCCCTGACCGGATTGTAGGGCAACAAAACCTTCACCATAGTTTTCTAAATCTAAAACATTGACCTGCGGAGCTAATTCGCGCATATTTTGAGTCGAGCTTGACCCTTTAATTGCTAAAATCGTGTGGTCTTCTGTCAAATCTTCTATATCATTGATTTCAGAATCTTCGGGAACTAATAGAGATTGTCCTCCGTTAAAGTAAACATCACTAAAGTCGACTTCTTTTTTTCTTTCTTCTGAAATGGTCATTGTTGCGATAATTCCATCAATTTTTCCATTTTTCAATAAAGGAATCCGTGTTTTTGAGGTTACTTCAACAAATTTCGCCTCACCTGTTCCATTTGTCATCTCTTCGGTGAGGGCTTTAGCAATATCGATATCAAAACCTTCAACCTCACCGGACTCAATATTATAGTAACCAAAAAGATTGGTATCTGCTTTTACTCCCCAATTTAGAATCGGTGTTTCTTGTTCATCTATGCGTTCAGCAATATCAACATCCGCTGCCGCTTCTCCACACCCTGTCATAATAAAGGTGAAAAACAACAAACCTATCCCTAAGGCAATACGCTTTATAGACTTCATCTAAATCCCTCCTTAATAAGCGAAAACTTGATTGATAAAGTTTCTTGCCCGCTCATCTTTTGGATTTTCAAAGAATTCTTCACTTGGTCGATCTTCTATAATTTCTCCATCCTTCATAAAGATGGTTCGATTAGCAACTTCTCGCGCAAAGTTCATTTCATGAGTAACGACAATCATTGTCATGCCATCTTTTTGGGCAATATCTTTCATAACATCTAATACATCAACAATGGTCTCTGGATCTAAAGCTGAAGTGGGCTCATCAAAGAGCATGGCATCAGGCGTCATTGCTAAACCTCTTGCGATAGCTACTCGTTGCTTTTGTCCTCCAGATAAATTATCTGGATAAGCATCTTTTTTATCCCACATATTAACGCGAGTTAAATATCTTTCGGCACTTTCAATAGCTTCTTTTTCAGATAAACCTAAAACTCTCATAGGAGCTAAAGTAACATTTTGGATAACTGTCATATGTGGATATAATTCAAAATGTTGGAAAACCATTCCAATCTTTTGGCGAACCAGACGAATGTCCGTATTTGAATCCGCAATATCCCTTTCAAAAACGTGTAAATGTCCATCTGTTATTTTTTCAAGGCCATTAATACAGCGGAGTAATGTCGATTTTCCTGATCCGGATGGACCAATCAGAGTAGTGACCTCTCCTTCTTCAAATGTTAAATTAATATTTTTTAGAGCATGCATCTTTCCATAATATTTATTCACATTTTTAAATTCTATAATACTCAAAATACTCACTTCCTTTTATAAAATGATACCCTCAAACTTTTAAAAATATAGTTTATAGACATCTTAAAAACTTTTTTATTTGTGCTCTTATACACAAATAAAAAGACCATCTAAAAAATAGTCCGTTAGAAGTATATCATAATGTTCACACTTATTTCTAATTTATTTTTACAGCTTACTGATAAGAGCGGAATAGCATTATATAGGATCTTTCAAAATAAAATGACTACATTAGGAGATCTTTTTCTAACTTTTTATTGACTGTTCTCTCTATTATACCTTTTTATTTAGAAGAAAAAATGAATTTTTTATTATTTCTTACCTTCTCTTCTTTTCATTAACTAAAAACACTGAGGAAATTCTCAGTGTTTTTAGTCAAAATTTATTTACTTGTGGGTTTCAAACCAATCAACGATTTCTTCCAATCTTTCCATTCGCAGATTAGGCAATCCTTCTCGGGATAAGCCGTGACTGGATTGAGGGAAGGTTACTAGTCGTGTTTCTACTCTTTGTTTTTTCATTGCTCTATACATTTGTTCCCCTTGTTCTTGTGGGCATCGGTAATCTTCTTCTCCATGAAGCACCAACAAAGGTGTTTGTGCATTTTCAGCGTGTGCGAGAGGAGACATTTTCCATAAGCCTTCAACATCAGTCAGATCACGCCCTAATTGAAATTCTACAAAGGAAGGCCCCACATCACTGGTTCCATAAAAACTTACCCAATTAGAAATTGAGCGTTGAGTGACTGCTGCTTTAAAGCGATTCGTATGAGTAATGATCCAATTGGTCATGAAGCCGCCATAACTTCCCCCGGCTACGTAGACACGATCAGGGTCAATGGAAGGATATTTTTCTAAAACATAATCAATTCCATTTAATAAATCTTGGTAATCTTCATCCCCATAATTATTTAAAATAGACGCCACAAATTCTTGTCCATAGCCACTTCCACCCCGAGGGTTTAATAAAATAATGCCATAACCTGCCCCAGCAAGAGCTTGCATCTCATGGAAGAAGGTTTCACCATAAGAGACTTGTGGACCGCCATGAATATATAAAACAACAGGATGTTTCTCTATGGCTTCGACTGGTGGGACATACCAGCCTTGGATATCCCAATCATGAACACTCTTAAACCAGAAACGCTCAGGTTTTGAAACTTGGTGTTCTTGAAAGAACTTCTCATTTGGATCATATAAATCGGTAATTTCTTCTGTTTCTAAGTCTAATAAAGCGACTCTACTTGGAATCGTTAATGTGGAATACGTAATAACTGCTTGAGATTTATTCTCTAATAAATCGAGGCCTGTAATATGTATATTTTGGTCGAATATTTTTTTACAACCACCTTCTACAGAACCCCGATATAGAGTAATTTTCCCGTGTTCTGTTGCCTTAAATAAGAACCTTTCTCCGTCTTCTAGCCACCACATATTAGGTCCACCTACATTTTGTTGGAAGTCCCCACTTAAAGAATCACCTACACCATAATCTAAATCTGGCGTCAAATTTGTTAATGCTTTTCTTTGGGCGTCATAGCCATATACATGATTATTGGTTACAAATTTATAACCAAAGTCATTCCCGGTAAATAGGAAATATTTTTCATTTTCCGAAGGGAGAACTTCACCAAAAATTCCACCGGGGATTTGCTCGGTGATGAGGGCTGCTTGTTTTGATTCGACGTCGTATTTGAAGATGCTGCCTCCATAAACCCATTCGTCTTCAGGGTCGAAGCGGTCAAAATATAACAAATAGGATTCATCTTTGGCTACGTATAAAAGAGTCAAAGAACGATTTTCTTCGACGATTAATTCAGGTTCCGTTTCTGGTTCTTCAGTGGTTATTTTTTTGATTTGGTACAAGCGATCTTCTGGTAGAGGTCCGCTTCCATCCGCTTTATAATTTAATTTTGTGAAGGCTCTCTTGGTTGGATAGTCTTTTTTGTCTTCTTCTTTTTCTTCTTCTTCTTTTTTAATATTTGTTTGGTAGTAAACGGTTTGAGAATTTTCTAACCAATGGTAATTGCTGACTCCATTTTCTTCAAATGTTAATTGTTTGGCGGCTCCTCCATCTAATGGAATGGCAAAGAGTTGCATTTTGTCATCTTTTGTATGATTAGAAAGATAGGTGAGTGATTTTTTATCTCCTGAAACTTTGATTTGGGTATTCATGCTACCGCTATCCCCAAATAAAGTGCGTGCTTTTGTTTTTAAATCTACGCGATAAATGGATGAGAAATATTGATTGTCCTCTTCTCTTATTTCTGTTTCTACATAAAAAGCTGCATTCCCTGCAACAACAGGTTGTGTCGTGCTTTTTAACTCGAAAAGGCTTTGATTTGTTAGTTTGTTCATAGATTTCTACTTCCTCTCCTAAAAAATGTTAAAAAAAACCTTGCGATTGAATTTAACTCAATCGCAAGACTTTATTTCTAATCATTTTATCATTAATTTAATCATTATCAAATTTATATTCTTGTTTATTCTTGAATTTTCTATAAAATAATGGAGAAACTGAACGTTCTTCATAAATTCGTTCAATAGCTTGTCCAATTAATTCGCTCACGCTAATTAATTCGATTTTATCTAAGCGTTTTTCTTCTGGTAGGTAAATGGAGTCTGTAATAACCATTGTTTTGATGACGGATTTTTCAATACGCTCAATAGCCGGATTTGAGAATACACCATGTGTTCCGCAGACATAAACTTCTTTTGCTCCAGCATCTTTAATCGCTTGTGCTGCATTGGTGATTGTACCTGCTGTATCGATTAAATCATCAATAATAATAGCTTTTTTCCCTTTTACATCCCCAATAATATTCATAACTTCAGAGACATTTGGTTTTGGACGTCTCTTATCCACAATCGCAATCGGAGAGTCTAAAAACTCTGCTAATCTTCGAGCACGTGTTGCTCCACCATGATCTGGAGAGACGACAACGACATCGCTACCTGAAAGTTCTCGATCTAAAAACCAGCTAGCAAGTAGCGGAGCACCTAGTAAGTGATCCACTGGAATATCAAAGAACCCTTGGATTTGTGCTGCATGTAAATCTAAAGCTACTACACGGTCGGCACCTGCAGTTGTGAGTAAGTTTGCGACTAATTTGGCAGTAATCGGTTCACGGGGTTGTGCTTTACGATCTTGTCTAGCGTAACCATAATAAGGAATAACCGCCGTGATTGTTTTTGCGCTTGCGCGACGGAGTGCATCAATCATAATTAATAACTCCATCAAATTATCATTCGTTGGGTAGGAAGTAGACTGAACGATAAATACATGATCCCCACGAATACTTTCTTCGATACTGATCGCTATTTCACCATCACTGAATGTATTTACGTCAAGTTCTCCTAATTCAGTTCCCAAATAACTAGCAATTTTTTCAGCTAGAGGAACATTCGAACTTAATGAATACAACTTCAAGCGTGTTTCTTTTTTATCCATAGATATCCTCCAATTATGAACTCTTTTTTACTATTTATCTTCATCTTTAAAATAATCTGTGTAAAAACCTTCTTTATTCACTTGACGGGCTCGAGCAATTCCTAACGCTTTTTCTGGGATTTCTTCTGTTATTGTAGAACCAGCCGCAACAAAACTCTTTTCACCAAGACTAACTGGTGCAACTAAGTTTGAATTACTTCCAATAAAGGAGTCATCTCCAATTATTGTCTTTGATTTATCTTTACCATCAAAGTTCGCAAACACAACTCCACAACCAATATTTACATTTTCTCCAACTTCGGCATCTCCTACATAGGTGTGATGTCCAACTTTTGTCTTTTTCCCAATCGTTGCTTTTTTAATTTCAACATAGTTTCCAACATGGGCTTCTTCGCCGATATCACTTTTTGGCCGAAGGTGACTATGAGGACCCACATCTGCTTTCGAGCGAATAATGGAATCTTCAATAACGGATTGTGTAACTTCGACATGGTCTTCTACGGTTGAATCTTGAATCATCGTATTCATTCCAATAAAGACATCTTCGCCGATAATCGTCTTCCCTTTGAGATAAGTATTCGGTTCGATGACCGTGTCGCTTCCGATCTCAACATCCATTTCAATGTAGGTGTTTTCTGGATCCACCAAGGTTACTCCATTGACCATATGTTGAGTATTGACTCGTTCACGCATAACCTTGGTTGCTTGTGATAGGGCGACACGCGTATTAACTCCTAAAGATTCATCCATATTTTCTAATGTATGCGCACTTACTATCTCGTTATTTTCTTTTAAAATTTCAACTACATCTGGTAAATAATACTCGCCTTGAGAATTATTGTTATCTACTTGATTTAAAATTTCATATAACGCTTCGTTGTCAAAGCAATACGTTCCCGTATTAATTTCTCGTACCAATCGTTCCTCTTCTGAAGCATCTTTTTCTTCAACAATTTTACCAACAGAACCATCTTTAGCACGAATAACTCGTCCATAACCAAAAGGATCATCAGCCATTGCTGTTAATACAGTCGCTTTTGCTTCTTCTTTTTCGTGGAAATCCATTAAATCCGCAATCGTTTCTGCAGTTAATAAAGGAGTATCTCCTGAAAGAACAACGGTTGTTCCTTCTTTGCCTTCTAGAAGGTCTCTGGCTTGCTCAACGGCATGCGCGGTACCTAGTTGTTCTTCTTGATAAACGAACTCGCTTTTTTCTCCAAGATAATCTTTAATGACACCCGCACCAAAGCCTGTTATAGTAATCACTCGATCGACTTTTGCACCCAAAGCAGCTTCCACTACATGGCCAACCATCGGACGACCTAGAATCGGATGCATGACTTTATACAGCTTGGATTTCATGCGTGTACCTTGACCAGCAGCCAAGACAACGACATAGCGTTTTTTCATGATTTTTTCTCCTAACTCCCATACAATAATATATTTTTTAGATAAATTTAAAAAAGCTAAATTTGTAACTATATCTTAAGGGATTTAAGAGCTTTTTTCAATAACCTTTCAAAGGGAAAGAAAATTCCCCGTCTCAACTTCGATTGTGTTTTCTTCTTCATTCACTGACTTCACTCGAAGTAGAGAATGATAGTGTTCCACGGATACTTTACTATTGTGTTCTAAAAAGACCACTGAATCGACGACTTCACAGTTAAACTCTTCAGCCATTCTCTCTAAACCAGTGACTGTACCACCACCTCGTAAAAAGTCATCAATAATTAAAATTTTCGAACCTTCTTTTAGACTTCTTTTAGATAGTTCCATCTTTTCTACTTGTTCCGAAGAAGAACGAGGCAAGTAGTTAATACTAACAGTCGGTCCTTCCGTTACTTTTGAGGATTTACGAACAATAACAAAGGGAACATTTAAGTTATATGCAACAGCTTGTGCGATAGGAACTCCCTTTGTTGCAATCGTCATAATGGTATCAATTTCTTCTGTAATATATTTGGACGCAATCACTTTTCCGATTCTTTTTAACCATTTTGGATCACTTAATAAATCTGACGTATAAATATAGCCTCCAGGTAATAACCTTTCTGAGCCATTGATTTCATTTTGTAAAGCTAGGATTTCTTTTTCAAGTTGTTGTGTTTCATAATACGGTTTATATTGAACGCCTCCACGTGCTCCCGCATACGTCACTAAACTTCCCATACTATTTTCTTCAAAAGAATTTTTTATAATAGTCAAATCTTCACTGATACTTGATTTAGCTGATTGAAATTTTTCCGAAAAATAGTTTAACGGGGTCGTTATATTTGGATTTTGTTGAAAATAAATTGCCATTTCTACCAAACGTTCACTTCTTCTAACTTTCATATTAGACCTCCATTTCTATTCTTACCCTTATCATACCGAACAAATAAATATTTGTACATTGTTTTATATCTTTTGTTCGTATTTAAATCGCTTACATTTAAACTGCTAATTTTAAAAAATAAGAAAACTTCTAAAATATTTGTTTAAGATTATCCTAGAAGTTTTCTTATTTTAATTTATTTTTTAAAAGCTTTTTCTCCGAGCATCATGATAAAAAAGACTGCCAAATAAATAAGCGTAATGGTCGCTCCTGGCGGGGTATCTACATAATAAGAAGTAATTAATCCTCCAAACATGCCAAACATTGCCACTAAAATCCCAATTAAAATCACCCCATTAAAACTTTTACTCAAACGCATCGAAATAGCGGCGGGTAAAATTAGAATAGCGGCCACAAGTAAGGCTCCCACAATAGGCATCATAATCGCGATGGTCATTCCTGTAATAATATTAAAGGCTAAAGACATGGCTTTAATCGGAAGCCCTGCTGTAAAAGCTGTCTCTTCATCAAAAGTTAACACAAACATGGGCCGTTTGAAGAAGATGTACAATAAAATAATCACAATGGTAATCCCTAATAAAAACCAAATTTGCTCATTTGTGATGGTAACGATTGAACCGAACAAAAAATTATTTAAACTCATTGCACTGCTATCGTTAAAACTCATTAACACCAAGGCAAGAGCCATCCCTCCTGACATCATCATGGCAATCGAAATTTCCGAGTAAGATTTATACACGCTTCGAAGATACTCCAGTAAAACAGAAGCCACTACAACAACTAAAAGGTTCATCCATGTTGGTGAAATTCCCAACAACAGTCCCAAAGCCACTCCCACTAATGAAATGTGTGAAAGAGTATCCGCTAAGAGGGTTTGGCTTCTTAATATGAGAAACAAGCCTAATATAGGTGCAATTAATGAAATTAAAAAAGACGCTTGAAACGCTTGTCTCATGAATCCATAGAAAAACATCTCCAAGGGGAATTCTCCTTTCTCAACAATTCAATATGCTTATCAACATAAGGCCGCAACTCTAAATGGTCATGCGTTACCATTAAAATGGCTTTATTATGAACCGTTGTATTGTGTTTTAATAATTGATAAAATTTTTCGCGAGAGCTCGAATCCATTCCAGTAGTCGGCTCATCTAATACAAATAAATCAGGATCCATCGCAAATGTGCGCGCTAATGAAATACGTTGTTTTTGCCCCCCACTAAGCTCACCAATCTTTTTATGTCGCATTTCCCACATACCTACAGATTCAAGAGCTCGATAGACATGCTCTTTGTCCCTTTTATCTAAACGCTTAAACCATCGATTCTGTGGATACCGCCCTGATTCAACTAACTCTAATACGGTACTGGGAAAGCCAATATTAAAAGAGGCAACCTGTTGAGGAACATAGCCCACTTTTAACTCTTCTCCATTCGCATTTTCTTTAGCAATACGACTTTCTCCAGTTGTTGGATGAAGTAAACCTAAGATGTTTCTTAGCAAGGTCGTTTTTGCCGCACCATTTTCTCCAGTTAGCATCACAAATTCTCCCGGATCCACTGTAAAATGAATATCCGACAACACTGGTTCATCTTCATAACTAAAAGACATATCTTTAACTTCTATATAATGTTTAGATTTGATATTTTTTACGTCTGGCAAATTTTCAATCCTCATTTCTACAATGTACGTTATTTAACTTCTATTGAATTATCGAATAGCTTTTTTGAGTTCTTCTAAATTTTTAATCATCGCTTCTAAATATAAATTCTCTTCACTCTCTAAATCAGCTGGTTTGCTTTCCAAATCATAAAGAACAGTAATTTCCGTTCCCGTTTCTTTCGCAATGGCTTCCGCCGTCGCTGATTGATCCCCACTTTGGTAATAAATTACAGGAATACTTTGTTCATTTACAAAATCTATAATTTTACTTAGGGCTCGTGGACTTATTTCGATTTCTGTTGATAGACCGCCAACTGCCACTTGATCCAAATCGTAGTGATCTGCTAAATGCCCAAAAGCTTGATGTTGGACAACAAAGGTACGTTGCTTGGCATCTAGAAAGGTCTCTGTATAAGCCTGATCTAAGTCCGTTAAAGATTGGCTAAATTTTTCAGCATTTTCCGTATAATCTTTTTCACCTTCAGGATCTGCTGCAGTCAATGCATTTACAATTAAAGGAAGCTGATCCTTTATATTCAGCGGATTCAACCAAAAATGCGGGTCTACATCGTCGTGTTTATGACCATGTTCTTCTAGATCTTCTAAATCTTCCAATGCTTCGGAATGATCCGATTCTTCTAGCTCTAAGTCTAACCCCTTTGAAAATTCTACAATCTCTAGGACGTCATTTTCTACAACATCCAAAAGAGAGCTTACCCAAAACTCCATGTTTTCACTGCCGTAAACAAAAATATCCGCTTCGTTTACACTTGCTACAGCTTGCGCGCTGGGTTCATAATGATGGGCATCTTCATTCGCTCCGACCATCAGTGAAACATCTGCTCGGTCTCCTGCTACTTCTTTGACAATTTCATACATCGGAAAAATTGAAGTGACGACATGCAGTTGATCAGAATCTGAATGAGTGCTAGGTGTTGCTTCTTCAGAACAAGCTGTTACAAACAAAAGAATGACACTCACTGACAGAAATAATTTCCAAAATCTCTTCATTCAACAAACCCCTTTATTAAAATTTTATCTGAAAATAAAAAATATCGTTAAGTTCTTAAATCGTAATGATTACGATTTACATTCTAACGATAAACAAAAAAGGTGTCAATGCTTTTATATATGAAACTTCATTCATGGTTTTGAAAGAGCGGAAAGGACTTGAGATGCGAAAAAATAAAGACTGATGATTCCTTCTAATAAAAGGATGAGATTGTGTAATTATGTAATTTTTAAAACTTTTTTTAATTATTTTCAAAAAAATAAAAGAAAATGGCGTTTTTTTGCAAATATTAATAATAGGAGAATTATCTAAGGAGTGAAATCATGTTAATAAAACCACGTGTCAAATCCATCAATCATTTTGTCTTAGAGTCTGTAAACTATCGAATGGGATTATCTGTTGAGGATAACAGGCGATACCAGAATCAAATGAAAGGATTTCAAGGCGAACAGCTTTTCGATCAGTTAATCAACCATTCGCAGCAAAACGGCTATGTCGTAAATGACTTATTTTTAAGTAGTAAGGAAACGCACTACCAAATGGATTCTATCCTCATTTTGAATAAGCAGCTGATTATTTATGAAGTCAAAAATTATACCGGAGAGTACTGTTATAAAAATGGCTCTCTTTTTTCGAAGAATGGCTATAGTCTGCAAAACCCAGTCGATCAAGTCAATCGGAAAAAAGCTTATTTAAACAATTGGCTTTTAAATAATGGATATCTTCATAAAACGAAGGCTTACGTTGTATTTATAAATTCAGATTTTTATATTTACAATCTTCCACTAACAAAATCCATTCTTTTTGTAGGTCAGCTCGAGCGTCATTTTAAGACCTTAACGAACGCAAATCAGTCTGTGAATGCTCAAGATAAAAAGCTAGCACAAGCACTGGCTAATCAGCATAATGGAAATTATCGCCCCGATAATTTACCTTCTTATGGTTTTGATTCTTTAAAAAAGGGGATTTTATGTCCAGAATGTTTTTCTTTTGCACACACCGATACAAGGGAAAAACGTATTTGTACTACATGCGGACATATAGAAAAAATCGCTGATGCCATTTATCGAAGTGTATTGGAATTTCAAGTACTTTTTCCAGAGGTTCCAATAAGTGTGCAGAAGATTTTCGAATGGTGCCGAGGCAAATATACGAAACCTAGAATTAGAAGAGTACTAAGTCAAAAAATGACCAAGTATTCTAATGGACCAATGACTTATTACAAAAACTGACTTTTTTAAAAGGTTATCCTTACAAGTCGGGCTCATTTTCACGGTCACTTGTGAGGATAGAGCCGTTACCCTTACAAGTCGGGCTTAATTTTGCACTCACTTATGAGGATAGAGCTGTTACCCTTACAAGTAGGATCTATTTTTGCACTCACTTGTGAGGATAGACCTGTTACCCTTACAAGTAGGATCTATTTTTGCACTCACTTGTGAGGATAGACCCGTTACCCTTACAAGTAAGGATCAATTTTACGCTCACTTGTTAGGGTAGCAAAATCTATTTTATGAAAATTCGATTTTTAACCTTTTTAGATATGAAAAAAGCAAGGACTAGAATTTCTTCTTGTCCTTGCTTTTATTTTAAGGTTAATTTAAATTAAGCTTTGCGTACGTTTGCTGCTTGAAGTCCGCGATTGCCTTCTTCAATGTCAAAAGTAACTGCTTGGCCTTCGTCTAAAGTTTTGAATCCTTCTTCTTCGATAGCTGAGAAGTGTACGAATACATCGTCTCCGCCTTCACGTTCGATGAAGCCAAAACCTTTTTCTGCGTTAAACCATTTTACTGTTCCTTGTTCCATGTTAAAATCCTCCTCGTGCTTACAGCACATTTATTTACATTTATTGCTTAAAGCGCCGATTCGGAAATACATTACATATTCTTTCTTGGTCTCTAACAACATGCAAATAATAGTATACCATGTTCTTTTTAAAAAGCAAGTGTTTTTCGGAAATAGTTTTTCTTTTTACACTTTATTTATTTTAATATCTCGTTTCTCTCATGCTATACGGCAAATACTTATCCCTCAATATCTTCATCTTCTGCTGCACTAACTGGTGTTCGATCCGGAAAATTAACTTCGATCGCATTGGTTAATACATCTGCATAACTATAAGAAACACGTTCATATGAATCTTCATAGTTATCGAGTTCTACTATAAATACAGCCGGATAAGTTTCGGCAAGTGTTCCTTTGTGGGTCGTTGTCTTACGTCTTCCTGCTTCAACTGTGATTATAATTTTTTCGCCAACTAATTCAGTAAATTTATCTTTAATGTTCTCGATGGTTGCTGTCATTAGCGACACCCCTTACAATACAACCATTATAACACACAAAACATTAAAATTAAATTAAAAACCCTTAATAATGGCTTTATAGTGCATGTTTCACAGTTTTTTCACACGTTTTGCTCTTTTTTGAGTGTTTGTGTTTAAAGAAAATAATCGGTTAAATTGCAGGTAACCAATGCATCCGCTAATTGACCAAATTCTTCTATGGTTAAACTTTCCCCACGGCGGGAAGAATCCACATTTGTTTTTTGAAAAGCTTCTTTTAATTCTTGTTCTTTTTGTTTATCGTCTAATGCTTTTTTTAAGTTATTCCAAATCGTTTTTCGACGTTGAACAAAGGAAGCACGGACGATTTTAAAGAATAAAGGCTCATTTTTCACTTGGACGGGAGGTTCTTTCAGCGTTTTTAATCGAATAATGGCTGAATCCACATTCGGCTGAGGCATGAAAACTGTCCGAGGCACAGTAAAGGCGACTTCGACGTCCATATAATATTGAATGGCGATAGATAGTGAGCCGTATGCTTTTGTGCTTGGCTTTGCCTCTAAGCGACTGGCGACCTCTTTTTGCATCATGAGCACCATTTCATCCACTTCGAGTGAGCTTTCAATCAAATGCATGATGATAGGGGTAGTGATGTAATAAGGTAAATTTGCAATAACGACAAGTCGCGTGGTGTCTTCTAAGTATTGTTCTTTAAAGGATTCAAAGTCCACTTTTAAAATATCTTGATGCAAAATCGTCACGTTATCATAAGGAGACAGTGTATCATCTAAAACGGAAAGAAGGCGGTCATCAATTTCAAAGGCAAAGACTTCTTTGGCTTCTTTAGCGATTTGTTCTGTTAGAGCCCCTATTCCAGGTCCTACTTCGATGACGGTGGTCTTTTCGTCTACGGCAGCAGTTTTTACAATGTTTCTTAAAATATTTGTATCAATAATGAAATTTTGTCCTAGGCTTTTCTTCGCACTTAAATTATATTTATTTAATATTTCATTTGTGTGACTTGGTGTCGCAATGTCTTGTTGGTTAGTCATTGATGCCCTCCTCTTTTATTTTTTTCATGGTAATTGCCACTTCTTCTTCTGTAATTCCAAACATGGTTAGGCGTTTTTGAAGCTGTTTCCCATTGGTATACCCAATTCGTAAGGCTTCGCCTAATTGGATACGAAGCGCTTTGGCCTGACGTCCCGCCGTCAGGCCCATTTCCCGAAGGAAGGTTTTGGAGACTGTGGGTTCTGTTTCATCTGAAATGTTATAGAGCCCTTTTAAGGCATGGCGGATGGTTTCGACGGAAGCGTGCTCGATACCTAGTGTTCCTCTGTGGCGCGGGACCCCTTCAGCGGGAATGATGAATGCATGTTTTACTCCGGGAATTTCTCGTGAAATTTTTTTGCGAATTGTTTCTCCCGGATAATCGGGATCGGTAAACACAATCACGCCTCGTGTTTTTTGAGCGTGTTCGATCAAGGCGAGTGTGTCATCTTCTAATGCCAATCCTTGTGTCTCAATGGTGTCGGCATCTACTGCTAGCTGGATGCGCTCTGTATCTTTTTTTCCTTCGACTACAATTATTTCTTTTATTTTTGGTTTCATTTTCTAATCTTCCGTTAAATTAAATATTTTGTTGGCATTTCGAGTCGTGATTTCTGCGATTTCTTCTAAAGACATTCCTCGCAATTCAGCTAATTCTTCTGCAACAAAGCGGACATAACTCGGTTCATTCCGTTTGCCACGATAAGGCATTGGACTTAGATAAGGAGAATCCGTTTCGATTAGGACTTTGTCTAA
This sequence comes from Atopostipes suicloacalis DSM 15692, assembly GCF_900129085.1. Taxonomy (GTDB): domain Bacteria; phylum Bacillota; class Bacilli; order Lactobacillales; family Carnobacteriaceae_A; genus Atopostipes; species Atopostipes suicloacalis. The sequence goes on along the minus strand of NZ_FQUF01000010.1, from coordinate 31,338 downwards.
AGGAACCACTTTCGCACTTTCTTTTACAGCTGGTGCATTTTTGAAGGTCAATACCCCACTGTATGAAATGTGCATCCCTAAATCTAAAAAGCGTTCTTGCCATTCTGGGGTTAAATTAAAGCTATGCATAATTCCACCAATATCTTCAACGTGTTCCTCTTTTAACACTTTATAAATATCTTCTGTACTCTCGCGGTTGTGAACCGTGATCGGAATATTGAGTTCTTTGGCTACTTGGATTTGTCTTCTAAAAGCTTCGATTTGTATAGGTTTTGGATCTTCCATCCAATGGTAATCTAGGCCCATTTCACCCATCGCAACGATATTTTCTGTCTGAATGAGGTGAATTAGTTTTTCTTCGACTTCATCTGAATAACTTCCTGCTTCGGTTGGATGCCAACCAATGATTGGGTAAATGCCTTCGTACGTTTTACTCAATTCAAGCGCTTTGGCAATCGTTTCATGATCAAAACCTACGACAGCCATTCGAGAAACGCCATGGTCTTTGGCACGTTGGATTACTTTCGCTTCATCTTTGGCAAATTGTTCTACGTTTAAATGTGCGTGCGTATCAAATAACATACATACATTCACTCCTTTACTTTTCTTACGAATCGATGATTTATTAACTAGTCAGCGTTATTATACGGATCAGATAAGTGGAGAGCTATCTCACATAACAAGCATTCAAATTTTAGGATGTGAAAAGCTTTTACGTTACTTTCTCATTCCCTATATATTTAAATAGAAAAGGACAAGACTAGCTTGCCCTTCCTTTATTTCATTCATTTAGCGATTAGCCCACAATTGCGCCATTTGGCATTTGAAGAGGCGCATCTAATAAGACTAGATTCCCTGCTTCATCTTCTGCGGATAAGATCATCCCTTGGCTAATTTCTCCACGCATTTTTCGAGGTTTTAAGTTCGCTACGATGACTACTTTTTTCCCAACTAATTCTTCCGGGTTTGAATAAAATTCAGCGACACCTGAAAGAATTTGGCGGTCTCCGCCTTCGTCTCCGGCATCTAAACGGAATTTCAGTAATTTATCAGCATTTTCGACACGTGAACAATCCATTACTTCAGCTACTTTCAGTTCAACCGCATCAAAATGTTCGAAAGAAATTTCTTCTTTTTTAACGGAACTTAATTCGGTCATTTCAGGGTTCCATGTTGTTTCTTCATCCGCTCCTTCAACAGGAGGGGCCATCGATTCTTGAATCACCGCGGTTTCTTCTTCGACATCTAAGCGAGGGAAAATAGGTTGTCCTTTTTTAACTACTTTTCGTCCTTCAGGGAAGTTTCCATAGGCCAGCTTGTCCCAAGACATATCCGTTTCTAATTCCAAGCCTAATTGTTCGGCCATTTTCTCAGGCGTTTCGACTAGGAAAGGACGCAAGAGCGTTCCCGCAACTCGTAAACTTTCAACCAAATGAGCTAACACATTAGAAAGTTCGGCTGTTTTCTCTTCTCGCGCAAGAATCCAAGGAGTTGTTTCATCAATATATTTATTGGTTCGTGAAATCAATTTCCAAATATTTTGTAGTGCCACATTAAATTGAAGATGATCTAAAGAGTCAGTGTAACCAGTAATTGCATTAGCCGCTGCTTCTTCAAGATCCGCATCCCATTCATTTTTATCTGAACCTAAGGCTGGAATTTGTCCCTCTAAATATTGATTAATCATTGCGACTGTACGGTTTAATAAGTTTCCTAAATCATTCGCTAAGTCTGAATTTGTACGAACTACATAATCTTCAGGAGTAAAGATCCCATCTGAACCAAATGGAATTTCACGCATTAAGTAATAACGCAAACTATCTAACCCATATCGACCCACTAAGAAATCAGGATACACAACATTTCCTTTAGATTTTGACATTTTTCCATCTTTCATCAAAAGCCAGCCATGCCCAAAAATTTGTTTTGGTAAAGGCAAATCTAAAGCCATCAATAATATTGGCCAATAAATCGTGTGGAAGCGAACAATTTCTTTCCCTACCATATGCACATCCGCCGGCCAGAATTTCTGGAAGAGTTCGGGTTGATTTTCAAAAGCACCCAATTCTGGATCATAACCTAAGGCCGTAATATAATTCGTCAATGCATCAATCCACACATAAACCACGTGTTTAGGATTCGATGGCACCTTCACGCCCCAATCAAAGGTCGTACGGGAAACAGCTAAGTCCTCTAAGCCCGGACGAATAAAATTATTGATCATTTCATTTTTTCGTGATTCTGGCTGAATAAAGTCAGGATGCTCCTCGTAATATTCCAACAAACGATCCGCATACTTACTCATACGGAAGAAATAAGACTCCTCGCTGACCCATTCCACTTCATGGCCACTTGGTGCTTTTCCGCCAATGACAGCACCCTCGCCATCACGATATACTTCTTCTAACTGAGATTCCGTAAAGAATTCTTCATCCGATACCGAATACCAACCGGAATATTCATCCAAATAAATATCCCCTTGTTCCAATAGCTTCTCAAATATTTTCGCTACCACTTCCTCGTGTTCTGAGTCGGTGGTTCGAATAAATTTGTCGTTTGAAATTTTTAATTCTTTCCAAAGTTCCTGAATATCTGCGGCCTGACGATCGACAAATTCTTTTTCCGTCAACCCTTCTTCTTCAGCTTTTTCTTGAATTTTTAGTCCGTGTTCATCCGTTCCCGTCAAATAAAACACGTCTTCTCCTTGTAATCTCTCATAACGCGCAAGAATATCGCAAGCGATTGTAGTATATGCACTACCAATATGCAATTTCCCACTTGGATAATAAATCGGCGTTGTAATGTAATAGCCTTTATTTTCTGACACGGTATCCATCCTTTTCTAAATGTCCATCTATAATCATAATCTGTAAAATTATAGCACAAAAACACCCTCTTTAGTAGCGTAGAATGTCTTTGTGCGGTTCCTTTCCTATTTCTTTTAAGCCCCTCTTTGTTCCAAAATGTCCTCAAGAACCCTTGTCGGTCGATTTCATTCGTCACATCTAAAGAGGCTAAATAAGCTCGAGCTTTTTCAAGCCCTTGGCGATGCCGTGATTAAATACAGAATCCGTCACAAAATCAGCTCTTGCTTTCAATTCTTCAAAGCCATTTTCCATCGCCACACCTGTACCTACAAAGTTTAACATTTCCATATCATTTAACCCATCACCAAAGGCAAAAGTGTTTTGATGTGAAACGCCCAAAGCAGAGATCATCCGCTCTGCACCCGTTGCCTTTGAAACATTTTTACTTATAATATCCATCGACATTTCATTGGCTCGGGTGAGATTTAATTGTTCGCCAAAGATTCTTTCATAGGCGGCTTCTTCTTCTTGGTTCGCATTAATATTTAACATATAAATTTCTTTGTTTTCATAATCGGATTTTTCAGGAGCTTTCTTCATCATACGGTTCCACATTTTTACTTGAACGCGTTCTGGAATAATCCCGACAAGTCCTTTTAAGAACGTGAAAAGTGTCCCGCGATTGACCAGAGAAATTAAAGAATTCGCAATAATCTCATCGGCTGTCGAGAGCAATATCCCATCTTGTCGTTCATTCGCAACTTCAACCACTTGTTCGACGAGCGGCATTTCAATGGGATTGGAATAAATCACTTCACCTTCATGAACAATATACTGACCATTCATTGAAATATAGCTATCAATATTAAGTTTTTTAGAAACTTCTTTCATTAAGACCGGTGCTCTTCCCGTAGCAATGACGGGAATGTTGCCATTTTGTTTTAATTGCTGAATGGCTTCAATCGTTGATTTTGGGATTGAATCATTTCGTGTTACTAGTGTTCCATCTATATCGAAAAAGACTAGTTTCTTCATTATACACCCTCATCTCTTTACAGTGTTCTTCATTATCATACCATATTCTTTAGCTTTTCACGGACCATTTTGAATCTATGAATCCTTTTTTAGCAATGAAGTTTCTTTTCATGAATTGACTTTTCAATTCGGCTTAACTATAATGATGACAGCTGAAAAATCTTGTGATGAAGAGCCGAAGTAGTAGAGATTGTCCCTGTGATAGAGAGCTGGCGTTGGTGGAAGTCAGTACACACATTCTTTGCGAATTACAGCTTGGAGCAACTACATATTGTAGCGTTTTAGCCTTGCGTTAAAAGGAAAAGTGGAATAATGCATCTCGTTATTCAATTAGGGTGGTAACACGGAAAATTCGTCCCGGCAAAAACTGTTGTTTTTGTCGGTTTTTTTGTTTTCTTAAGTAAGCATGCATTCTTTCAACTATTTAAACAAAAAGGACAAGAAATTTATTTTGGAGGGAAAAACAATGAATATTATCGATGAACTCGAATGGCGAGGCGCCATTAATCAACAAACCGATGAAGAAGGGTTAAAAAAATTACTCGATGAAAAAAGTATCGCTTTATACTGCGGGATTGATCCAACAGGTGACAGTATGCATATTGGTCATTTAATTCCATTTATGATTTTGAAAAGATTTCAGATGGCAGGACATCAACCCGTTGTTTTAATCGGTGGCGGAACAGGCTCCATTGGGGATCCAAGTGGACGTACATCTGAACGTCAACTGCAAACAATGGAACAAATTAATGACAACGCAGAAAAATTAAGCGCACAAATGCGTCATTTATTTGATGCTGGTTCAGACAAATCAGGAATTCGTTTAATGAATAACTACCAATGGCTTGGTAAATTAGGCTTCTTAGACTTTTTAAGAGAATACGGAAAAGAATTTAATATTAATACAATGTTGGCGAAAGATATTGTGTCTAGCCGTTTAGATACAGGCATTTCATTCACTGAATTTAGTTACCAAATTATTCAATCGATTGACTTTTTACATTTATACCAAGAAGCGGACGTGCAACTTCAAGTTGGCGGTTCGGATCAATGGGGAAATATTACCTCAGGTCTCGACTTAATTCGTAAAAAGGAAGGACCAGAGGCCGAAGCATACGGTTTAACGATTCCATTATTATTAAAAGCCGATGGAACTAAGTTTGGGAAGACAGCGGATGGTGCTGTTTGGCTCGATCCAGAGAAAACAACCCCTTACGAATTTTACCAATTTTGGTACAATCAAGATGATCGTGATATTGACAAATACCTAAAATACTTTACTTTCTTATCTCAATACGACATTGCACAGTTAGCAGAAAAAACTGAAAAAGAGCCCCATAAACGTGAAGCTCAACGAGTACTTGCCGAAGAAATGACACGTTTTGTGCATGGGCAAGACGCTTTAGATGAAGCGATTCAAATCTCTGAAGCCTTATTTTCTGGAAATGTTCAAAACCTTTCAGCCGACCAAATTGAAATGTCTTTTAAAGATGTTCCTTCAATGGAAGCTCCTGCCAAAAAGACAGACTTGGTAAGCTTCTTAGTAGATGAAACTAAAATCTCTCCTTCTCGTCGTCAAGCTCGAGAAGATATTCAAAACGGTGCGATTTATTTAAAAGGCGAACGAATTCAAGACACGGATTATGTGGTTAGCGAAAAAGATAGTTACGAAGGACGATTCATCTTGGTTCGTCGTGGTAAAAAACGTTATTTTATGGTGCATTTAGAAAACTAAATATGAATCAAAACGGAGGACTTTACAATTTACACAAAAGAAGATTTAATTAAACAATTAGAAACGATGAATATCGATTCTAAAGGAACAATCATCATTCACTCTTCCATGAAAAGCATTGGGGAAGTTGAAGGTCAAGCCGACACGGTCTTAGATGCATTTTCTGAATTTATGAAAGATGGACTACTAGTCTTTCCAACTCATACTTGGGCACATATCAACGAAGAACAGCCTAAATTTTATGTTGAAGAAACACCGACCAATATTGGTATTTTAACAGAGCTTTTCAGAAAGCGACCTGATGTAGTCCGTTCCCTTCATCCCACACATTCAGTCGCTGCTCTTGGAGATGGAGCCGAGGAATTTGTTGCTGGAGATGAGCAATTTAATACTCCCATCGCTCGTGGGTCCTCATGGGGAAAGCTTTTAGATCGAGAAGCTAAAATTTTATTAGTCGGTGTGGATTTAACACGAAATACATTTATACATGGTATTGAAGAATGGGTAGATATTCCCAATCGTTTAACCGATCATCATGAAGCACTCGTGACCGTTTTACCAGATGGCACAGAAATTCAAGTGCCTTCTAGACGGCATGTCTCTCATTATTCTTTGTATTACTGGAAAGTAGAAAAGTTGCTCGCTGAAAAAGGAGCGATTGAGTATGCACAATTTGGCGATGCCAAAGTTCTTGTTTGTGATACGGTCAAATTAACCAAGTACATTTCAATGATGCTTGAAATGGATCCGGATTTATTTTCTGACAATGAGCCTTTAACAGAGGAATTTATCGAAGAATTTCGTGCTTTAACTTAAGAAATTCTGAACAGGTTGCCTTTTTAGGGAGGGTACATGGATACACGATTATTGGAATATTTTCTGACCATTGCTCAGGAAGAAAATATGACACACGCTGCTGAAATTTTACACGTGACACAACCGACACTTTCCAAACAGCTAAATAAATTAGAAGATTTATTAGGGGTAAAATTATTTCAACGAGAAAGTCGTCGAATGGTTTTAACCGAAGAAGGCTATATTTTACGCGATCGAGCTAAAACGATTTTAGGTTTGACAGTAAAAACGTTTAACGATCTTCAAAAGAGCGAAGAAGTCATTCATGGCAACATAAAATTAAGTGTGGCAGAAAGTGATGCATTTCGTAATCTCGTTAAAATAATGAAGCAGATTCATGAAGAGCATCCAATGATTACTTTTGATATCCATAGCGGAGACGCGTTTAGTGTGACAGAACAATTAGATCAAGGCTTAATTGATTTTGGGTTGCTCGTGGGAACACCTAATTTAGAAAAGTATCATGCACTAAAATTACCAACAAAAGACCGCTGGGGAGTTTTATTTAAAAAAGAGGATCTCTTAGCCGCCTTTGATGCAATCAGTCCTGAACAATTAAAAGATCAACCTCTTATTCTTTCTAAACAAGCTTTAAAAACCAATGAACTTACAGGATGGTTAGGGCTTTCGATGGAAGAAGCAAATATTTTTGCTTCTTATAATTTAATCAATAATGCGGTAATGTTAGCAGAAGAAGGACTGGGTTATTTGATTTCACTCGACAAGCTAGTCAACTCAAGTAAAACGGACAAACTTGTGTTTCGACCTTTAAATCCTCAAATGGAAGCTCCTTTATACTTCATTTGGCATCAACATCATGTTTTGTCATCTGCTGCTACTATCTTTTTAGAAGCTGTCCGTGAATATTTAAATTATTGAAGATGAAAAAGCCCTATAAAATTAGGGCTTTTTCATTATTTTCCTATACATCACATAAAACATTAAGTCTATTCAAAAGGATGAATACCTGTTTCAGTTCATCTGCTAACTCATTTTAAATCTCTTTGTTTTTATTTTATTCTCTGTCACTCAATCTTTTTAGTAGTCGTGCTGGATTTCCTCCAACAATAACATTTGCAGGCACATCTTTAGTCACAACGCTTCCAGCGGCAATCACAGAACCTTCGCCAATCGTCACTCCTTTTAAAATCATAGCATTGGAACCTATCCAAACATCATCTTCTAAAACAATAGGTGCCGGATGTAAATTGCCTCTTTTGTTTGGCATAAGATCATGATCCAGTGTTGCAAAAACAACTTGATGACCAATCAAGGCATTATTTCCAATTCGAATCCCACCCTGATCTTGCATATGAACACTTGCATTGATAAAGACATTTTCCCCAAATTCAATGTTTTTTCCAAAATCCATATAAAAAGGTTGGCGAATACGCACAGAGTCTGGAACTTCCTTGTCTAAAATATGAGCGACTCCCTCTTTCATTTCAAGGTCTGTCTTATACGTATGATTGATTTGAGCTAATTGCTTTTGTGTTTCAATCGCCACTTCTTGCATGACACTTTCTAGCTCAGAACCACCAAGGAATGTTTTTCCCTCGTTTAAATGATTCAATAAATCCTTTAACATTTTTAATCGCCTCCTAAAAGATTTTCACTCATTATCTTAGACTAAAATACCATTTAATAGAAATGGTTAGTTTTCATGGTCTGCGATAGATAAATGGAATCGATAAAACAAAGACTTCCAAGCTAATTTTGATTGATTAGTTGGAAGTCTTTAATTCTATCTAATTTTCACTCGGAATAAGCCACCAGATAAGGATTCGCCTTCTTTTTGAGCGGTGGTGATGTATAAATAATTCTGGTCGGTGCCTCCAATACAGCAAGAGGTGATATTTGTAACAGGCATTGAGATTTCATCCAGTTTTTCGCCTGTATTTGGATTCCATTTACATACTCGTTTTCCACCGTATTCTGCGACCCAAAGATGTCCATCGATATCAACGCACAGCCCATCCGGTGCCCCGCCACCTGAAATTTCTACAGCGATACGTCCATTAGATATTTCTGCAGAATTCAAATCATAATCATACTGTTTCACTTTATGTGTAGGTGTATCAATATGATAAAAGGTTTCTCCATCTTCTGACCAACCTAAGCCATTGGACAGAGTTAAGTCGGACAACACCTCTTTATATTTGCCATCTTCAATGGCGTATAGACTAGACGCTCCTTCAAAAGTGCCTTCATAACCCATCGTTCCAATCAGAAAGCGTCCTTTGGGGTCTAACTTTCCGTCATTGTAGCGTAAACGCTCATCTTCATTGGGTTGCATCAAAAATGTGCGTTCACCCGTTTCTTGCTTAATTAAATAAATCCCACTCTTTTCAGCAGAAATTAAATTCCCTTCTTGATCTAAGACGACCGCTCCTACAGGGCCATTCGTTGGGTAAGAAGTGATCTCAGTGGTTTCTTCATTGAAACGATAAATCATTTCGTCATCAATGGAAACAAAAAATAAAAGATTGTTTTTTTCTTCCCAGAAAGGTCCTTCAAGTAGAGTATTTCCTGTATAAAAAACCAGTTCAGGTGTTAAGTTTGTTGGCATATTACCCGTCCTTTCAACGTTCATTCTACTTATACTATAGCTAATCTCTCTCGTAAAATAAACGCTTAGCCTTTCTAGTCAGCACTTTTCCTTAAACTCGAAGCCTTTCAACATCGTATTTTGACAAAGAGGCAGCGATTAATCCACAGATTTTAAAGCTTCGAGCATGTCTACATTCTTCAATCGGTGGTTGATGACAAAGCCTAGAATAATTGTCACGATTGAAATGACCACGGTCGGAATCAGGAAGCTGCTGACGGATAAAGCGGGGTTGAACATGACATCTTCTGGTGGAACAACCGTAATGATAAACTGATGCAACCATTCGCCGATTCCGAAACCTGTTAAAATACCGAGTAAAGTCAATAGGATGGTTTCTCGATAAATATAAAGGGTGACTTCTCGGTCGTAAAACCCTAAAACTTTAATCGTAGAGAGTTCACGGATACGTTCGGAAACGTTGATATTCGTGAGGTTATAAAGAATAACAACCCCTAAGAGTACAGCAATAATAATGAGCACGGTCATAATTTGATCTAGGGAGTCAACAATGGTAGAAATTTCGTTGGTTAGGGTTGTGTTTTGAACAACACCTTTTACTCCGGATAAATCCATGAATTTTGCGGCTTGATCTTCGGTATTTTCAAGTGTAGGATTTTTCAAGTTAACCATATAAGCATTATCTGTTGGTACTTGACCAAAAATAGTTTGGTAGCCTTCTGTGCTCGTAAAGGCGAAGTGACCCATATACATTTCAGTAATCGCGGAAACTTTCATTTCTTGTTCCTGATCTTTACTGTCCTTTAGAGTGATTGTATCATTCACATCCACGTCCAACAATTCGGCTAAACGTTCTGAAATAACTACTCCATCTTCTGGGATCGTAATTTTTTCTTCTGTTTTTCGATTGACTAGATGCACGTAGTTAGAAAATTGATCTGGATTATTTGGAACAATTAATTTGATTTCTTGCGTATCTTTATTTTCTCCAGCAACTTTGGTCATTTCTTCAAAGTGGATGGTTTCATATTGAGCCACTTCAGTGGACTGTAAAAGTTCATCTATTTCATCTTGTTGGTTGGCTGGCACATAATCATTTTTCGCTACAATGGCATCGTATTGAATCAAATCTCCAAATTGACGTTCATTGATTCCACTGATGGAATGTTGCACACTGAAGCCAGCAAATAATAAAGAAACGGAACCTGCTACACCAAAGATCGTCATAAACATTCGTTTTTTGTAGCGGAAAAGATTTCTAGCCGTTACTTTATGGGTAAAGTCCATCCGATTCCAAAGTGGAGTGATACGTTCAAGTAAAATCTTTGAACCAGCGGATGGTGCTTTAGGAACCAATAAATTAGCGGGCATTTGTTTATGCTCTCTTTGGGCCACCAACCAAGCTGGAAGCACGGAGCTTGCAATCGCTAGAAGTAATGCAACTAAGGTCACTCCTAAATGAAAATGGTACTCAATTTTAGGCACTGTGAAACCTGAACGATAAGCATTATAAACAATGAGAGGCATTAAAGTGTGCCCTAAAATAATCCCTATAATCGCTCCACTCAATCCTGAAACTAATCCATAAAAAATAAACTTCTTCATGATATCTTGATTGTCATAACCTAAAGCTTTTAACGTACCAGAATTTATTCTTTCTTCATCTACAAAGCGAGTCATGGTTGTAAAAGTGACTAAAGCTGCTACAAAATATAGAAAGATCGGAAAGACATTGCCTATTGCATCAACAATCCAAGTAATCGTACTATAGATTTTATACCCTTCTCCTCCCGGTATTTCACGACGACTATTTAATGAGTATGCAGGTGCTGAAAGATGATCCAATGTTTCTTGAGCTTCGTCTAGCGAATCTTGATTTTCTTGAATCTCTTCTTCGATTTCAGGTAATTTATCTTGAAATTCTTGTGCTTTTTCTTCATATTCTTTTTCTTTGTCTGTGAGGGTTTGTTTGGCGTCTGCTAGTTGTGTTTCCCCATCCACTTTTTTAGTCGCCAACTCATCTTTAGCGGCGGTTAGTTCTTTTTGTTTATCCGCTAACTCGTTTTGTGCTTGGGCAAGTTTGCTTGCATTCTTTTGAAATTCAACAGATTTTTTATCAAGCGTTGCGGCACCTTGTTGCCACTCTTCTAATCCAGCATAATATTGGTTCATGCTTTGGTTATAATCTACAATCCCCGCATTATACTCCTTCAAACCTGTTTGATATTCTGCTTCTTTTTCTTTCAGCAAATTTTCTTTTTCACTTAACGTCTTTTTACCAGCAGCTAATTGTTGTTGTCCTGTTTGAAGCATTTCTTTCTTCGTAGCCAACTCTTGATTGGCTTTTGTGAGTTGTTTTTTGGCTGCATCTAATTGAGATTTGGCTGCCTTTAACTCTTCTTCTCCTTCTTTTAGTGAAGATTCAGCTTTCGCTAGTTCTTTCTTTTTAGCCTCTAAAGCTGTTTGTGTTGCGGCAAGCTCAGCTTTTTTCGGAGCATACGTTTCTTTCAAGAAAGTTGCCTTTTCCTTTTGAGTATTTTCTAAAGCTTGTTGTGTTTTTTCTAACTGCTTTTGTATTTCTTCTTTTTCTTCTGGAGATAACTGTGAATCCTTTGATTTATCTTCTAAACGATCAACCTCTTTTTGTAACTCTTGGATTCCAGTATTTATTTGTTCTTTTGCCTGTTCTAGTTCATATTCTTTCGTATCTAGTTCATCCTGTGCTTTTTGAACTTGGGCAAGGTTAGATTCATATTCTTCCTTCTTTTGATCAAAAACTTGTTTGTTTTCTTGGTATCGTTGACTCTTTTGCTCAAATTCATTTTGTTTTTGAGTGAGTGTTTGATCGGCTGTATTGATTTGTTTTTCAGCCTGCGCTAACTGATCCTGGCTAGTTTCCATTTGTTGATAACCAGCGACAATTTGTTGACGACCTTCGTAAATAGCAGAAGAGCCATTTTGTAGTTGCATATTGGCATCCGCTAATGACTTTTTCGCATTCGCTAATTCTTGTTTCGCTGAGACTAATTGCTCCCATTTGTCGTCTAACTTGGTGCGCCCTTGATTCAGTTGGTTTTGTGCTTTTGATAATTTTTTCTCTGCCTCTGATATCGAAACTGTTGCATCAGACATTTGATTTTGACCATCATCAATTTGAGCTTGTGCTTCAGCTACTTGATCATTTAGTTTCTTTTCGTTGGTTTCAATTTCTTCTTGTCCATCTTTAAGCTGTTGTTTAGCCTCATTTAATTGATTTTGTGTATCATTAATTTCTTCTTTCGCATCGTCTATCTCCGCTTGCCCATCATCAATTTCTTTTTGGTAATCTTTTTTGATGGTGGCTAAACGAATATCGGGTTGATCTTTTAAAAGTTCACTTAGATCCTTTTTATGTGCTTGGATTTTATCCGTATATTCGTCAGAATAAGGATCCATATTTTGGGTGTCTTCAAAAGTCATACGTGCTAACATATAATAATCCGAATCAAACGCTTCTTTTGAAACAACTGCATAACCTTTTAAAGAACCGGTTCCTGCTGTTGATTGACCTAAATTTACATTTGAGATAATTTCGCCGGAGTAAATAAAACCAACGACTTCAAATGACTCTTGGCTTAAAGATTTTTCTCCATTTACATCTTCTTTTTCAGTAAATTCGATAGTGTCGCCAATGTTATATTCAGAAGTATATTGTTCATCGAGAGCAATTTCATTGGCTTTTTCGGGGAGCTTTCCTTCTATCCGTTGATAGTCCGAAAGATTCTTAGAGTCTGAAAAAATTCGCAAGCTTGTGTTCGTGTCTTTCAAAACCACATCTTTCAAGTAGCCAAATTCAATTTGATCGGCTCCCTCTGCCTTTCGAATCGTATCTTCATCATTTTCATCAAGACCTAAATCACTAATGATCGTTAAATCCGAAACATTTAAATCATTAAAATAAGTTTCTCCTGTTGCTCGCATATCTGGTCCCGTTACTTTTAATCCAACTAAAGCAAAAGACCCTAGTAACATAAGACCCATTATGGATACAAAACGACCTTTTGATTTATTAATTGATTTAAAAATATCTTTCCATAGCGTTTTTTTCAATTTTGGTCACCTACCATTCAATATCCGCAATTTTTTCAGGTGATGGATTAATCTCCACACTTTTCACTTGGGCATCATGCATATGAATCACGCGATCTGCAATCGGAGCTATAGCGCCATTATGCGTCACAATAATAACAGTCGCACCATGTTTCCGACTCATATCTTGTAAGATTTGTAGAATTTGTTTTCCTGTTTCGTAGTCCAAAGCACCTGTTGGTTCATCGCATAATAAAATTTTTGGATTCTTTGCCACCGCTCGAGCAATGGCTACTCGCTGTTGCTCGCCTCCGGATAATTGAGCAGGGAAGTTGTTGATTCGGTCTTTTAGTCCTACATTATTTAAAACATCAATAGAATCTGAAGCATCTTCAACAATCTCAGAAGCTAACTCCACATTTTCTTTGGTTGTTAAATTAGGTACGAGGTTATAAAATTGAAAAACAAAACCCACATCTTTTCGACGATATTTGGTTAATTGTTTTTCAGAATAACCCGAAATATCTTTTCCATCAATAATCACTTGCCCTTCGTCATTGACATCCATACCACCTAAGACATTTAACATCGTTGATTTTCCGGCACCTGAAGCCCCTAAAATAATTGCCAATTCTCCTTCATCGACTTCAAAAGAGACGTTGTTGTTCGCAACAATCTCTGTATCACCCATTTGATAGCGTTTATAACTATTCTTTACTTCTATATAACTCATCTATCTTCCTCCTAATGAAACAACGTGTTGATTTAAAGCGAGATATAGTATAGAATCAAAGAAGAATAAATTCAATAAACAATATTTTTTAAATGTTGAAATAAGGAGTAAATTTTCATGGAACAAAAACGAAAAACAAATACTAAAGAAAATATAAAAAAAGCCTTTATCCAATTGATTAAGGACAAAGGATTCGATTCTTTAACCGTGAGTGACTTAGCTCGAGAAGCAAATATTAACCGCGGAACCTTTTATCTGCACTATTTAGATAAATATGATTTACTCGATAAATTAGAAATGGACATCATTGAAGATTTAAAAGAAATCCTTTTAACAAATCTTGAACATGAAGAGACAGACGAACCTGCCGAATTGATTCCTTACGAAAAGATTTTAGAAGCCTTAAACTATATAAAAAAGGATTATCATTTTATAGAAGCTTTGGCTGGAGACGGTGGAGACCCAAACTTTATTCAAAAAGTTGAAAATGTAATAAGCGAGATGATCCAATCGAAACTACAAGAAACAGACAACCAACTACGCTCGAAAGAACATCTCCCCGCAGACTATGCTGAAAAAATCTTTCTATCAAGTGTGGTCACGATTATTGAATTGTGGATAGAAAAAGGAACTTATGAATCACCCGAACAAATTGCACGCATTATTACTCAAGCTAAACAAATCTCTCCTTTTGATTTATTAATCTAAACAAAAAAGCGATCAACCCCTGTGTAATCAGAGGTTTGATCGCTTTATTTTATAAACGATTAATTTTAGTTAAATAAATTGGTGATAGATCGTACGATATCTTTAAAGAAATTTGCGATTCGATCGAGTAAGCCACTTTCTTCCGCTTGTTGCCATGCATCCCCTAAACGGTCCCCTAAATCATTTGCAAATTCACTCAGTTGTTTTTTCACTTCTTCAGAATCAATAGCGCTTGTATTTTGATACTTCTCGAAATAATTAATCAATATATTTATATTGTCAATCGAAATCGTGTTTTGAAGATCGTATTTCTCTAAAGCATCATTGATGATTTGTTCGATTTCTTCGCGTGTTGCCAAATTATCGGTACGTTCTTTAATGTCGGCGAGTTGTTGTTTGATTTCAACGATCGCACCGTCTAAACGATTGGATTCTTCTTCATCAAGGTCTTCGCCTTCAGCGATATCACTGGTGGCTTCCAATTCATCTTGAGCCACTTCCATTCGTTCTTGATCTAGCTCTTCCCCGTTAACTTCTAAGGCTTTATAGACTCCTGTCAACGCACTTTCTCCAGTAACTGGTCGAATACTGGCTACTTCAATATTGACATCTTCTACTCCAGCTGTAATTGCGGCATTAATATATTGTTGTTCGGTGATGACGCTAATATTTTCTGGCGTGATAATATCTACATTCACACCACTATTATTGTCTCTTTGAACAAGCACGGATGAGACCATACTGGCTGAATTTCCTGAACCATAGCCTAAATATTTTTGTAAATCTTCACCTGTCGCTGGTGTACTTGCAACATTATTCATATCTTCAATTTTTAATAAATCAGCCGTTTGTTGAATTTCTGCTTCCGTTAAGCCGCCACCATAAACAAAGGTTGGCTTTCCCCAAGCTTCATCTACCACAGAGGTATCAATGGCTTGAACAGAACTCGCCCCAGCAGTTGCAAGAATTAATCCCGCACTAGCTCCCGCGATCGCTTTACTTAGTTTTTTAATAAAAGTTTTCATTGTAAAAGTCTCCTTATACGTCTTTTTTTACTTTATTATAGGTTGATTATACCACATTCCATTTTCAAGATGAAACAGACTAAAGACCGAGAAAATTTAAAATCCCCTAAGACCATTTAGTTAAAAATGACCTCAAGGGATTTAATTCATTTTGTCTAATTTATCTATTCGTTGCTAACTCTTCTTCTGGATCTTTTCCTTCTTCTTCTAACAATAAGTTGTTGTCGTAAATTCTGAAGAATGGGTAGTAAATTGCAAAGGAGAGTATGATTAAGATGACGTTCAGTAAAGCGGCTCGCCAATCTCCACCTGTCGCAAAGTAGGCTCCTATTGGCCCTGGCAGGGTCCATGGAGCTAGTGTTACCACAGGATTAATCAATCCTACAGTCGTTGCAAACCATGAAATCGTCCCTAAAATTAAAGGAGTAATAATGAATGGAATCATCATTATAGGGTTTAAAACGATAGGTGTACCAAAAACTAAAGGCTCATTAATATTAAAGACGGCTGGTAAAAATGACGTTCTTCCAAGTGCTTTTAGATAGGCCGACTTTGAGAAGAAGGCAAATAATATCGCTAAACCAATCGTTGCTCCTGAACCACCAATATTAATAAACCATTGATAAAGAGGCTCTGCAGCAATATTTGGAATTTCTTCCCCTGCAGCATAGGCAGCCGTATTTTCATCTAATAATACTAACCATAACGGTCGAGCGATCGTGCCCACAATATTCCATCCATGAATCCCGAATGTCCAAAAGAGCATACCGATAAAAGTAATCCCTAAGACAGACGGCAAAGTATCCGTCGCGGTAACTAATGGTGCTACCACTTGTCCAACTAAACCGTGAACATCTACACCAAACCACATAGTAACGGTTGCAAAAAGTAGCAAGACAATTGCTGTTGGAACTAAAGCTTCAAATGAGCGAGCAACAGATGGCGGAACTTGTTCAGGCATCGTAATTCGAATACCTTTCACCATACTCCAACGATAAATTTCTACCGCAATAATCGCAGAAATCATTCCCACAAACATTCCACCTGCACCCAGGTTTTCCATTGGTAATAAAAATCCTTCAGGAACCGTTTCTAAAAACTCAGCCAATTGAGGCGAATTTTCTGCAAGAGCTAAAATTTCATCTCCAGCTTCTGGTCCTGTCATCGGAACGATGGTTAATAAATAAGCCAATTCAGCAATAATAGCTCCAGATAATCCATCTAAATTATAGGATCGTGTTAAAGAATAACCAATACCAAACACGGCGTAGGGGGTCATAATAAACATAGACATTCGATATGGAAGCAATATCGTTGCCGCATTTTCCGAAAGCCATTGCGTCAACGCCCAGTGTTCGGGAAGTTGGTTCGGAAGAAAAGCAATCACTAGAAACATCGAACTTACAATAATAATAGGTAATGTTGCAATAATACCATCACGAATCGCTCTTAAATGCCTTTGATTGGAGAGTTTCGTCATCGGTTCTTGTAAATGATCTTCAATAAAAGCTGTAAGCTTATCAAACATAATTCCACCTCTAAATTTTATTTTTTAATGCATTCTGATAATTTGTACTTTCTTCCCTCCTTTTTTTATAGCGAACACATTAAAATTATATTTCATAATAATATATCTATTATCAAAATAAAGTTACCACTAAAAGAAAGCGTTGTCAATTATTTTATGTGTAAAAGTTGAATGCAGTAGGTTTTCATTGATTTTTTAATTTATAGTCACCTTACGACGAGTTATTTAGAATAACATTACGAGAGATAATCTTGTAACAAGTCTTCTGGTTATTTATAGATAAACTAAAAACCCCTGATCTCGATTTGAAGTCAGGGGTTTTTAGTAAGGTTGTTACGAATTATTTGTTCGTTTTATTTATTGATAGCCGTTCGTAACTTTATTTGACAGCGATGCAGTGCGTTTTGTACTTTCCTTAATGTGATATCTAATTCTTCCGCGATCTCACTTCGAGTGTGTCCCTCAATAAAAAGGAAAAAAACTTCCTTTTCAAAAGGAGACAATTCAATTAAATAGTTGCTGTAAGTTTCTCGTGCTATAGCTACTTCTTCTGGAGAGGTAGAATTGGATGAAGTTCCTTGGACATGAGGGCCTGCTTCTTCAATTAGTTCATCTAAAGAGGTCGTTTCCAGGTGTACTTTTCTTTTATTTGCATGATTTTTCCTTAACAGTCGATTAAAACAATTCGTTAAGCACATATGATAATATCGAAGAAAAGGCATTTCTTCATTAATATCATACGCTTCTGCGGCTCGTAATAATACGCCTCTTGCTTCTTGTAAGAGGTCTTCTTTTTCGTATTCTGGAAAAAAATACCGATTAACCACACTATACGTTATCGGCTCACTTACTTTCACTAAACGCTCAAATGGATCTTCTTTTATGCTTTGTATAATCATGACTAGAAGTTCTGGTATGTTTAAATGACCAACACCCCTCATTTGGATAGTCCTTTCGTTAACTCATAATTCATAACAACAAAATCCTTATATGTATTATGATCGCACAAATTACTTAAAATTGAAAGCGTTATTACAATTATTTGTATAAAAATTCACATTTTTAAAATACGATTAAGCACCAGCAAGGTAAGACGCTGGTGCTTCCGTTATAGAATTCTAATGAGAGAATGTATTTTTAGTCACATGTTCGATAATGTCTTGAGCGACGGTATTGATTTCAATATTTTCTACAATTAAATCTGTATAGGGAGGCGGCACCAATTCATTGGTTCGTTGACTGAAAGTAATCCGTTCATCGATTTCTTCCTGCGAGTCCCCTCTTAGTTTCATTCGGCGAACCATTTCTTCTTCGCTAATTTGAACGAACACAATAAACACCTCTTTTGGGAAAGCTTTCTTTATGGCTTTTGCACCATTTCGATCCAAAGAAACATGTACATAGTCATATTTTTCTAATTTATTTTTCACTTCCGCTTTGGTTAAGCCATAACGATTGTTGTTATAAACCGTTTGCTCGATGAAATACTCGATTTTCATTTCATCAAAATCTCTAAAATAATAATCGATTCCTTCTATTTCACCGGGACGAGGTTTTCTTGTGGTGGTGGTTGTTAAGCGATGAATGCCATGTTTTGAAAGAACTTCTCCAATGGACGTTTTTCCGCTACCACTTGGGCCTACTAATACAATAATTGTTTTTCCTGCCATCCAGTACAGTCCGCCTTTCTTAAAACGTCGTCTTTGTTTTTAGTTTGCTGTCTTGTCCTTGCGCAATAAAGTCATGCTTATCTTTATCAGGAACCATTGACCCTCCGGTGCCCCAAGCGATATGTGTGGCATTAGGTAGTTTGTCTTTAAGTTCATAGTTTTTTAAATAAGCTTTGCCCGTTTCTGTATCTAACAGTTTAAACGGACCGGCTAAGCCAGCTACTGCTGCGGGTTCTAAGAAAATATTTTCTTGTTGGTATAAGTTTGTAAGGAGAGCATTGAATGATTCATCTGTTAGTGTATAGCCTCCGCTGAAATTATGATTCATCAGTTTAGCTACTAAAGCAGAAGTTCGAGGAACGGCTAAGCCATCCGCTATTGTTAAACTTCCTAAGCCAAAATCGTTTACATTAACTTGATCAAATTTCTGTGTTTCTAATCCTAAAAGCATGCTGGGCATTTTTGTAGGTTCTGCAAAGAAACAATGTACATGGTCACCAAACGCATGCTTTAAACCGAACGTGATACCACTGGGAGAACCGCCGATTCCACAAGGAAGATAAACAAATAAAGGATGGTCTGCATCTACTTGAATGCCTTCTTGTGCTAATTGTTCTTTCATACGGTAACCACCCACTGTATAACCTAGGAAGAGTTCTTCAGAGTGTTCGTCATCAATAAAATAACTTTTAGGGTCTGCTTTTGAAGCAGCTCTTCCTTCTTCTACAGCTTTAGAAAAGTTTGTGGTGTGTTCAACCACTTCTACTTCGCGTTCTCGAAGATAATTTTTCTTCCAAGCTTTTGCTTCTTCTGACATGTGTACAGTGACTTGGAAGCCGAGCGCTCGACCCATCGCACCGACGCTGATGCCTAAGTTCCCGGTGGTTCCAACGGTTAGATTGTATTTCGAAAAGAAAACTTGAAATTTTTCACTCATAAAGATTTCATAATTTTCTTCTGTGCTTTTTAGTAAATCGGCTTCAAGTGCTAAAGTTTCAGCATACTTTAATACTTCATAGATGGCTCCACGCGATTTAATGGTGCCGGATACGGGCAGTAAATCGTCTCGTTTAATGTAAAAATCTCCGGGAAGATCTGTTTGATAGGTATGGGATAGCCATTTTTTCATGGTTGGAATAGCCGTGATTTCAGACTCTAAGAGGCCTTCTCGTTCTTTTGTCTCTGGGAAGGCGAGTTGAATAAATGGGGCGAACCGATGGAAACGGTCTTCCACTTCTTGGATGTCCGTGAAGGTATACGGGGCTTGGTTGAGTGCTTCTTCTGTTTTTGACAACCGAGGATTGACCCAAAAAGTTTCTTCTTCATTTTTTACTTGTTCTAAAATTTTCGAGGTAACTACATGTTTTTCCACAAATTCTTCTCCTTATAACTTATCTTAAAAGCGATGTTTTAGCCATTGTACCATAGAATATATCGAGGAATAAATAAATTACTGGAAGGTTTGTGGTTTTTTCATTTTTCTGAAAGAGTTCTTTGAAAAATGATGAAATTCAGGTTAATAATCGTTATACTAGCTTCACAACTTATATTATATATGGAGGGATTAAATGGAACTGTTAACATCAAAAGTACTCGATGTCTGTACAGGGATTGGACGATTAATGCTAGAGAATGGTGCAGAAACCTATCGTGTAGAAGACACGGTATATCGCGTGGCCGTTAATTACGGGATGCAGGGTGTGAGTGTCTTTTCGGTTCCTACTGCCCTTATTATTACTGTTCAGGGTCCGACGGGTGAAGAGTACACGAGGCTACACCGAATAACTGAACAGAAAAGTAATTTAGGTGTTGTCGCCGAAGCAAATGAGCTTTCTCGTCGAATTGCAAAAACGGATTTAACACCAAATGAAGCTTTATTGGAGCTTGACCGTTTGAATCGTATGGAGTCTTCTTATAGTCCTTTTGAGGAGTTTTTAGCCATTGCTTTTATTTGCGGATTTTTTGCGATTTTATTTCAAGGAAATTTACATGACTTAGTCGCAGCAGCCATCACGGGAAGTATTGGATATATGGTATTTTTATATTCTAAAAAATTAACGAATATTCGTTTTTTTAGTGAGTTACTGGGTGCGTTGACGATTGGGTGGGCGGCTTTAATTTTAACGAACTTATCAATAGGTCATGATGTTAATGTTATTATTGTAGCTAGTATTATGACGTTGGTTCCTGGTAAAGCTATTACAAATGGGATTCGTGATTTGATGGCGAGTCATTTTATTTCAGGAGTGAGCGTACTTGCAGATGCTCTATTAACGGCTGCTGCAATTGGGATTGGAATTTCAACGGTCTTATCTTTCATTTGATTCGAGGAGGGAAAATAAATGTTTCTTGATTTTATCATACAGTTTGGCTCAAGTTTTATTACAGCATTCGGCTTTTCAATTTTATATAATATTCCACGAAAAAAAATTATCCCTGCTGGAATTACTGGAGCAATTGGTTGGACGGTCTATTTCTTTTTAACGGCTTACTTATCGACGGCAGATTTTTTGGCTACAATTACTGCTTCTTTCACTATTGCGTTTGTCAGCCAAATATTGGCTCGAGAATTTAAAACACCTGTTATTATTTTTACTTTACCCGGACTTATTCCGCTTGTTCCCGGAGAAGCCGCTTATAATATGATGCGTGCCTTTGTCGAAGGACAAACCGTTCTTGGTGTCGAATATGGGACAGTTACTTTTTTGACAGCAGGTGCCCTAGCGCTTGGCTTATCTATTAACGGTGCGGTTTTCCAGTTGTTTTCTTCAAGAGATCTCTTCAAACGCGGAACGAAGTATGTGCCATAAGCAACCTTTAAAATTAAATAATATAGAATGTTTACTTGTCTCCTATTACTTATACTGAGGTGGGGACAAGTTTTTTTATTGCCATCTATTTCATAAAATAACTAAACATTGATTTTCTCTTTAAAACATTTGCTATTTTATTTCAATGAGTGTATGATTAAAAACAATTCATAAATGGCGAAGAAAAGAAGAGTAGTTTTTGACTTATAGTAAGAGAGACGTTACGGTGGGTGCAAGTAACGATAAGTAAAAACGAACCACATCTTGGAGCTAGGCATCGAAATAAATAATAAAAGTAGATGTTCTCGTGCGCGAGCGTTAATCGCATACGTTTCTAGTAACGTTTTGAGGCAAACTGCGTGAGCGTTTTGCAAATTTAAGGTGGAACCACGATCCATTTAATCGTCCTTTACCCCATATTTTATGAGGTAAGGGACTTTTTTGTTTTCCCCTTAAAATTACACATTTTCGATTGACCGAAAGGGTTGATGCATAATGGACGACCATTATCATAAACATATTATTTTACAATTTTATAAAATGAACTTAATGACAAGAAGACAGCATTTGATTTAACTTTCAGAGACATCACGGGTGGTGCGAGTGATGATTTAACAAATGCTCCACATCTTGGAATGAAACATTGAACTTCTCAGTAGATGTTTCCGTTAGCGAGCGTTAATCGCTTGGCGTCTTTGACGCTCTGAGGCAATTTGCGTGAGTAAATTGTAAAAAAAGGTGGAACCACGTTTAGTTATCGTCCTTTCATTTCTATTCATTAGAAATGGAAGGACTTTTTTTATTTGCAGATACTTATTAGGAGGAATTAAAAATGAAAAAATGGATTCAACGACTTATCCCTTTATTTTTGACTCTTGGAGTCATTTTATTAAAAACAGAAACGACACAGGCAGCGGAGCGTTCAAAGGATGAAGCAAACCCAGATGGGAGCGAAACATTGGTGATTGGTTTAGATGATACCTTTGCGCCGATGGGTTTTCGAAATGAACAAGGAGAATTGGTCGGTTTTGATATTGATTTATCAGCAGAAGTTGCCAAACGACTGGATGTTCATTTTGTTTATCAGTCAATTGATTGGAGCGTCAAGGAGCAGGAACTGAATTCAGGCAATATTGACATGATTTGGAACGGTTATGGCATCACCCCCGAGCGCGAGGAATTAGTGCAAATGACCGACCCTTATATTGAAGATACCCAAATTATTGTCACCCGAGCAGAGGATGATCCAATTGAAAACTTAGAGGATTTAAAAGGAATGACCGTAACTACGCAGTCTTCCTCAACAGCTTTACAAATTATGGAAGCCGAATGGCCGAAAGAAGTGTTGGACGGCTTAGACGATCTTATTTTGTATCCAAATTATAATAATTCTTTCCTTGATTTAGATGCCGGCCGAGTGGATGCCGTTGTCGTTGGGGGAGTTTATGGAAATTACGTCGTCAATCTTCGTGGCGAAGAAAATTACAATGTCTTTTTAGATACAAGCGCCGTCGAACCCATGGCTGTAGGTCTTCGAAAATCCGACTCTGAGCTAGTGGAAGCAATCAATCAAGCGTTCGAACAAATGAAAAAAGATGGAACATACGAAGAGATTTACACCAAGTGGTTTGGAACAGGTGGTGCTTCAGTAAAAGAAGAGAGCATCCTTGAAAATATGCTGCCTAGTTTAAAAGAGGGATTAAAGCTGACCCTAGGATTATTTGCGATTGTCTATTTAGTCAGTATTCCTTTAGGTTTACTTTTCGCCATTCCTCGTGCATTCGGACCTAGTTGGATTAAAGCATTGATTGAAGTCTATGTCTTTGTGATGCGCTCTACTCCACTACTGTTGCAGTTAATGGTTGTATTTTTCGGTCTGCCCTATTTAGGAATTAGTTTTAACCGATTCCCAGCAGCTATTTTTGCTTTTATTCTTAATTATACCGCTTATTTTATTGAAATTTTTCGCGGAGGGTTTGCGGCTATTTCGCCTGGGCAATATGAATCCTTGAAAGTTTTAGGGATTGGAAAAGTTCGTGGATTTTTCCGAATCATTATACCGCAAGTTTTAAATAATGTTTTACCTGCTATAGGAAATGAGATTATTGCTTTAGTGAAGGATACTTCGCTGGTTTATGTCATCGGATTAGGTGAAATCTTGCGTGTTGCTTCAATTAGTGCAAATACTTACGCTTCATTGATGCCCTATCTCATTGTCGGCGTCATTTATATGGTAGTCGTTGGTATCGTAACAATATTTTTACGCCAAGTAGAAAAGAAAATTGCTTATTAAGGAGGCTTTTAAATGAGTTTAATCGTAGAAAATTTATCAAAAAGTTTTAATAATCAACCGGTGATCAAAAATTATCATTTAACGATTGATGAAAATGAAATTGTAGCATTAGTTGGGCGTTCTGGCACAGGTAAAACAACTTTTTTGCGCTTAATTAACAATTTAGAACTGGCAGACCAAGGAACTATTCAAATGAATGACGATTCTCTAGTAAAGGATGGAGCTTATGTTGGGAAAGTCGGCCAACGAAATTATCAAAATCGAATGGGTATGGTCTTTCAAAATTATGAGCTTTTCCCAAACTTAAGTGTGTTAGAGAATTTACTGGAAGCTCCTCTTGCCCAGAAACTGGGCTCAAAAGAAGAGCTAAAAGACAGAGCTATGGAATTACTGAATTCTATGGAAATTGTGGATAAAATTGATGCAATGCCCAGCACTTTATCAGGCGGACAAGCGCAGCGTGTGGCCATTGCTCGAGCCATGATGTTAAGTCCAGACATTTTATGCTTTGACGAACCCACTTCCGCTTTAGACGAAGAGTCAGCTAAAAATATCGGAAAATTAATACAAACAATCGCCCAACAAGGGACTGGAATATTAATTGTAACGCATGACAACACCTTTGCTAAAAAATATAGTACACGTATTATAGCATCCGAAGATTTTCTATAAATACGAGTCAGATTGTAGTTTTTAACCGCTGAATGATTTTACTTTTTAAAATCCTCACCGCCTAAAAGTGACGTTTCGCTTTCACGATTAAAATCAGCCATTTTATCGGCGCTCGCGTGCCGGCGACTCCCCCCGCACGTGAGCGAGTCGAGCTCGCGTGCGGGGAACGCCTTCCAAACGTGAGCTCAATATTTTTCGTGCCGCTCGCGTGCCGACGACTCTCTCTGCACGTGAGCGGGCTGAGCTGGTACGCGGGGAGCTTTGTCCGCACGCGAGCTCTTTTTTCTTAAAATAAAAAAGCATTCCCATCTAAAAAGGAATGCTTTTTGTTTCATTGATTTATTTGTCATTTAACAAAGCTTGGTTCGCAGTGATGATTGAAAGTTTGTAGACATCTTCTTCGATACATCCGCGTGATAAGTCAGCGATTGGTTTATTTAATCCTTGTAGGATTGGACCAATGGCTTCAAATCCACCTAAACGTTGAGCAATTTTGTAGCCAATATTCCCGGATTGTAACTCTGGGAACACAAAGACATTCGCTACCCCCGCAACATCTGATTCAGGCGCTTTTTGTTGCGCAACAGTTGTATCAAAGGCACTATCAAATTGTAATTCCCCATCTAAAGCTAACTCAGGAGCATTTTCTTTCGCAATTTCTGTTGCTTCACGTACTTTATCCACCATTGGGCCTTTACCAGAACCTTTAGTAGAAAAGCTCAATAAAGCGACTTTAGGGTCAATATCAAAAATTTCTGCAGTACGTGCACTCTCAACCGCAATTTCTGCTAATTGCTCAGCATTTGGATCTGGATTAATCGCACAGTCAGAGAATAAGAAACGATCATTTTTACGTAACATAATAAAAGCTCCGGATGTCAAGTTCACACCAGGTCGTGTTTTAACAATTTGTAGCGCTGGACGGACAGTATCACTTGTTGAGTGAATGGCCCCAGAAATAAGCCCATCGACAACATCCATATAAACAAGCATGGTTCCAAAGTAGTTCACATCTTGTAACATTTCACGTGCTTGCTCTTCCGTTGCTTTCCCTTTACGACGTTCAACAAAAGAAGCCACCATTTCGTCATATTTGTCGTAGTTTTTGGGATCATGAATTTCAATATCCGTTAAATCAAACCCTTGTGCTTTTGCTGATTCATTGATTTCATCAGGATTCCCTAATAAAACAGGCTCCAATAAATTCTCACGTTTCAGACGAACAACCGCTCCCAAAACTCTTGGATCCATAGCTTCTGGGAAAACAATACGAATATCTTTCCCAGCAATTTTACTTTTTAATGCATCAAACATAATTAACCTCCAATAAACTCTTTATACCTCTATATTACCAAGAAAACGCCCACTTTTAAACTCCTTCTGGCCTCTATTATTTAAATATTTGTATAATCCTCGTGTTCTCAGTTCAATTTATTCTTTTCCCCTTCGGAAATACGACTCAATGGCTGCTTTGCTTTTCTTTCATCTATATTTTGATATACTAAAAGCAGTGCGAAATTTAGGAGGAGTACAATGAGTAGATTTGAAGTGGTGGTTAAAAATGTAACCCCACCTAAAACAGATGGCTCAAATCAGACCGTTCTGATTACAAAAGAAACGGCAATGGAAAGAAAAGAAAAAATTTTATCTTTAATGAAAGAAAATGGCTTTAGTTCACTCATTATTTATGCCGATAAGGAACACGGAGGAAGCTTTGAATATTTAACGGGTTTTATTCCGCGATTTGAAGAGGCTTTACAAATTTTGAATGTAGATGGAACAAGTACTTTAATATTAGGAAATGAAAACTATAATAAAACCAAGCATGCTTTAGTGGAAAGCAACGGGATTCTGTGTCCACTCTTTTCACTACCCAACCAACCGATGGGGAATTTCCGTCCGGTTGAATTTTATTTAGGACAAGCAGAGATTGACCAAACAGAGAAAGTAGGCTTAGTCGATTGGAAACTATTATCTAATGATTTTGAAGATTTTCATTCAAAGAGTGCCATGCCAGCATTTATTATTGAAGGTCTGAAGAAAATGGTTCCTGAAAATAAACTAGTTAATGCTACTCAACTTTATATCGATCCCGAAAAAGGAGCTCGTGTGACAAATAACGCCAATGAAATCGCCCGCTATGAATATGGAGCTTCCCTTGCTTCAGATTCGATTTTAACTGCGATGAACACCCTTAAAGAAGGTATTTCTGAACAAGAAATCGGAAACTTATTACAGGCCGATGGTCAATTACCGAATGTTGTGACGATTGCAGCCTTTGGCGATCGGTTTAAAAATGCGAATATTTATCCTTTAAACACAAAGCTTGAATATGGCAACAAAGTCGCCATTACCAACTCCCATAAAGGGGGTCTTTCAAGTCGTTCCGGATATGCGGTACGAAATGAAGAAGACTTAGATAAAGTCGATGAAAACTATTTAGAAGACGTTGTAAAACCTTATTTTGCTGCTTATAATTTCTGGTTTGACCATATAGAAATTGGAAAACATGGTGGCGAATTCTATGATGAATTCAATGCTTTTTACTCTCAAGAGCAGTTTGGATGGGAACTGAATCCAGGTCATTTAACCGCGGATGAAGAATGGCTAGCTTCACCCTTTTTTAGTGGTTCCGATAAAACAGTCCAAAGTGGGATGATCTTCCAAGTGGATTTCATTCCCAACCAAGAAGGACACCATGGCGTATCTGCTGAAAGTACCGTAGCGATTGCGGATGAAGCTTTAAGAAAAGAAATTGAAGATGAGTATCCAGAATTATGGGAAAGAATTCAAAATCGACGTCAGTATATGCGAGATGAGTTGAATATCGAATTGAAAGAAGAACTATTGCCGCTATGTAGCACACTTGCTTATTATCGTCCCTTCTTCTTAAATCCAGATAAAGCACTCGCTTTGAAATAAATTTAAATCTCTTATTATAAAAACTAGCACCCTTCTTTTATCGAAGAGTGCTAGTTTTTATTTTATCCTGTGTATTCTTGTTCGATTTGATTCAGCATTTCTTTAAATCTTTTTTTCTTCAAAAGGCCCCATATAAATCCAACGAATGCATCATTTATTTTTTGTAAATAACCGTTTGAAACAATATTTTCTGAATAGCGAAGTTCAGAAGTCTGCTCATCTACTGAGCGGACTTCATATTTTACAGAAATCGTGTTTTTATCAGTATGAGTACTATAAGCGTACACTTGACCTCTTACATATTTTTCGATATGAATGGTAGCCTTATTATTTTTTGAAAATTCTTTAACGTATTCAAAATTTGTAAACTCATCTTCCGTTAATTTCTTTCCTGTCTGAGCTAAAATATCTGACTGAATCGATTGTTCAAAAACATCAAACAGATAATTTATCGGGACATTTAATTTTTTTACTACTTCCATAAGTTACTTCACCTTAATTTCATTGGTCTATTTACAATTTCTTATTTAAAAACGACTTTTTATTATAAATCCTCAGAGGCTTCTTCGAGAGAAGTAGCTTCCATCTTATTCGCTGCTATAACAAACGGTGTCCAAATAGCAAAGGAAACGATCATTGCGACTAGCGTAACAATTGGTGCTCGCCAATCTGCCCCTGTTGCTAAGAACGACATCAAGAATGGCGGTGTGACCCAGGCCACTTGCACGGAAACTGGATTTACTAAGCCGAAGTATGTTGCAAAGTATCCAATAGCTACTGAAATAACTGGAGCTATTAAGAATGGGACAAACAGCATCGCGTTTAGGACAACAGGCATACCAAATAGCATAGGTTCATTAATGTTGAAAATACCTGGTCCAACAGATAGTTTAGCAACCGTTAGATAATCTTCTCGTTTTGAGAAGAGTAAGATAGCTAAAACTAAGACGAGTGTTCCTCCTGAACCACCAAACCATGAATACGCATCAAAAGAACCACGAACCCAGAGATAACCTTCATCAATAACGGCTTTCATTCCACCATTTTGGAATAAGTTTACGTTTTCAAGTTGTGCGATTCCAAATACACCTTCTAAAATTGGAGCTAAAACGTTTGGTCCATGAATACCAAAGAACCAGAACAACTGAACAAATAAAGTAGTGATTGCTACTGCTCCAAATCCTTGCGATAAGCCTAATAAAGGCAATGCAACAGTCTCTTGTAACCAGTCTAAGAACGTTAAATCTGGAACGATTAAAGAGAAGACCCAATAAAAGATGGCGATCGCATATAAAGCAACTGTTGCGGGAATAATCGCGGCAAAGGCCTTAGATACTGCTGGTGGGACGGAATCAGGTAACTTGATTGTAATATCTGCTTCCATTAATTTAATATAA
The DNA here is from genome assembly GCF_900129085.1 of Atopostipes suicloacalis DSM 15692. Taxonomy (GTDB): domain Bacteria; phylum Bacillota; class Bacilli; order Lactobacillales; family Carnobacteriaceae_A; genus Atopostipes; species Atopostipes suicloacalis. The sequence continues at coordinate 2,511 of NZ_FQUF01000010.1, read as the reverse complement.
ATCATGGTCGATACAAAACCAATAATCATTGCTGTGAAAAAGAAATTTCCATCTAAATTACTGAGAGGAAGCCAACCCCATCCATTTGCGGTCAGACTATCTGTAGTCGCTTCCCAACCGGCTTCATTTAAAACATCCATTGACGCTTGATCTAAACTTAAACCTTCGACTGCACCTGAAAATGAGAATTGAATTCCAGCAATTGAAGCGGCTGTTGAAACAATTCCCCCTGCGAGCTCGTTTACCTTATACGCCCGAGCTAAATTATATCCCCAAGAAAACACGAAGATTAATCCTGCGATTGCTAGTGTCCCATTCCACACATATCCGTTAATTGTAATAATCTGGCTGATGACAGGAATTGTTGTTCCATCATATCCTTCAATAAAATCAGGTGGAAGGTCTCGTAAAATCGCATTTAACATAACAGCAACAGAACCTGCCATTGTTGCAGGAAGTGTCCCAATAAATGCATCTCGTAAGGCAACTAAATGTTTTTGTGCACCCATCTTACTTGCGATAGGCAATATATATTTCTCTAGCCACGAAGTTAATTTTTCCATGGTCATATCCTCCTAAAATAAAATTAAATTTAATATTAGTACATACTTCTATAACTACTATTTATATCCTTCTTACCTCACCTCTTTCAATAATATTTAGTAGTTACAAGATTTTTAAAAATATTCGTTAAACAATAATGCAGCTGCGCCAAGCAGAGTAGCATCATCATCTAATTTTCCAACTAAAATATTTACTTCATCTCTCAACTTATGAGTCAACGCTTTTTCCCGAATATTTTTTAAAAGGATTGGCATTAAAAATTCTGCGCTTCTCATCACGCCACCGCCTAAAACGATGGTATCAGGATTTTCTGTATTAATGAGATTAAGCAAACCGATTGAAAGATAGTAACCTGTCTCTTCTAATACCCGTATATAGTCTTCATTTCCTTCTACAGCGTAATGGTAAACATCTTCGGCTGTAAGAGAATTGGGTGCATGGTTGATTTGTTCTTTAGCTCTTTTTACTATACTTCCGCCAGACACAAAGGTTTCAAGACAACCTCTATTCCCGCAAGTACACAAATCACCACCTACAGAAATCACAGTATGTCCAATTTCTCCTGCTACGTATTGCGGGCCGTGAATAAGTTTTCCATTCACAACTAAACCTGAACCTACACCACGTCCCACATTAATCGCACAAAAACGGTTCACATGTTCAAAACCACCAAACCAAAACTCGCCTAATGCTAAGGCTCTTGAATTATTCTCCAACTTCACTTCATAACCAAATTCTTTTTCAAGTTCGGATTTCACTGGAACGTTCTTTAAGCCAGAATTAGAGGAGTAGTAAGAAATACCTTCTTCTATATTCATGACTCCATGCATAGCTACTCCGATTCCTATGATTTTATCAGGCTGAACGGTTTCATCTTCTAATAAGGTTCTAATAGTTTGTATCATTATGTTTAAAAAAGGTTCACTATCAATAGTTTTTGGAATTTTGTTTTCAGAACGAAGAAGAGCGTGTCCATAAATATTACAAACGGCCGCTTCGATCGTGTTTGATCCAGCATCTACTCCAATCACATAATAGCCGTCCTCATTTAGATGAAGCAAAGTCGGCTTTCGCCCACCACTCGATTCTCCTAAATGGCTTTCTTTCACAAAAAATTCTTCGATCAATTCCTTCACTATATTGGTTACAGTAGGTGGCGTTAAGCCTGTTTCTTTTGCGATATTCGCTCTTGAAATAGGACCGTGTAATCGAATTTTATTTAAAACAGCTTTTTTATTTACTGATTTCATTAACTGAAATGATCCGCGCACCTGTCATCACCTCTCCAAAAACAAATATCAATCATAAACCTCTATATGAAAATTCTCTCGAAACTTAGTTAATTAATTTAACCTGAATAATTCATACTTCTAAATTTTTCGATTAAAAATACATTTTTTGTTGTAATATTGATTTGGTTCTAAAATTTATATATTTTTTTGGATTTTACAGAAAATTTTTATTGAGATTCAATTTTTAGGAGCTAAACACTTATTTTTGGGCGCACGAATCCCTAGGCACTGGATATTTTTTTGAAAAATGATCTGTTAAGTATAACATCGAATCCGTTGGATTCGCCTAAAGACGGCGTAAAATTCTGCTTGGTAGACATGTGAACTAGAAAGTTTTAAATATAACCGTCTTGCTGTATTGACTAACTTTCCGGCTACTTTGAATAAACGAAGACGAATGGTATTTATTTGAAGGTTCTTCCAGTTCTTTTCAAAACAGATTGTGCGCATGAAATTGATAATATTATAAGCGATCACACTAATCATCATACGCGCGTGATTTTCGATGAACCGTGGACTATCTGTCTTGTCAAAATAGAAGCCGTTTTTGGCTTCTTTGATGTAATTTTCCATAGTTCCTCGCTTATTATAAGTTTCAAATACTCTTTTCGGTACGATATTTTCTGAGAAACTCGTAATAATAAATGTATGATTA
>NZ_FQUF01000005.1 GCF_900129085.1 Atopostipes suicloacalis DSM 15692 | reverse complement strand
TGCTTCATTAGAAGATGAACCAAAACTCAACTTAAAAATATATTTTTGTCATGCCTACTCTGCATGGGAAAGAGGATCCAATGAAAACTTTAATAAGTTGTTAAGAGAGTTTATACCGAAAGGTATTTCTCTACATCACTTCACCGATGAAGAAATGATAGAAGCAACTAAAAGTATTAATCTACGTGTACGCGAAGTAAATGATTACCAGTCAGCCGAAGAAATCTATCAGAAAATGAAAAATTAAAAAAACTCCCCCTCGGGGGAGTAAAAGCATAAAACCCTAAGATCTGAAGATAATAATCTATCATGTTCAAAGTGGTGCACTTAACTTTACAACTGAGGATCAAAGTAATTATTATTACTAAATAGTTTTCTTATTTGCATTAATAATCACCTATGTTATAATAACTTTTATAAGTCTTTTGACCCATCCTTTTATGTCAGTAAGCTGATATGTACTGACATAAAACGGTGATACTCAATGACTTAATTAACGTATTGCTTTGCCGTGATGACACCGAAGCGATACGTTTTTTGTTTTTCAATACAAAAAGCGATGTAGGCTCTCTCTACATCGCTTTTTTCATTTTTTACCGGTTAACTGTTTGTAACGATTGAACCATAAGTCAACATATTCTTTTGAAAATGGTCCTCTTTCATCTCTTATCCAGCCCACTAATATCTTTACATGCTCATTCAAAATGGGGTCTATTTCATTGGGATAATTATACTTTTTACCATGGATTTCATATTCATCGACATCAAGTAGACGTTTTTCCCCATCCGGGAAGATTTTAACATCTAGATCGTAATCAATATATTTTGCGCCTTCTTCATCAATTAAAAAAGGAGAAGCTAAATTACAATAATAAGAAACACCTTTTTGACGGATCATAGTAACAATGTTAAACCAATATTCTTCGTGAAAATAAACAAGAGCTGGTTCACGCGTTCGCCATCGCCTTCCATCTGATTCAATCACCAGTGTATGATCATTACAACCTATTAAAGCTTTTTCAGTTGTTTTCAATACCATAGTGTCCCGCCATGTGCGGTGTAAACTCCCATCATGTTTATAACTTTTTATCGTTATAGAGTCTCCTTCTTTTGGTTTATTTTTCATATATTTAGCCAACTCTCAGATATTCTTTTATTTATTACCATTCAATAATAAATAAATCTCATCTAAAATTGTAACATAAATATTTATAAATAAAACAAATCAAGATTTTGAATTAGGACAATTTCACAATTTATTATTCATGTTTTTCTATAATGGGAGCAAATTGTTTAACTACATTACTTCCTGATTCATCTTCGACAAATATTGTAGATAGAAACGAATGATTTTCCGCATCAAATGCGACTACGAAACCATTGTTATCATTTCCCTCTTCTGCTCCTTTAAATTCTGCTGTCCCTGTTTTGGCTGCTAAAGAGAGTGGAGATTTATCGAGCACATGTGCAGTCCCATTTGGATTATCAACTACTTGAACTAATAGCTTTTCAATTGTCTCTGCAGTTTCTTGTTCAATAGGTTGCATAGCTTCTGGTTCTTCTGACTCTAACTCAAGCTTTGGAAAAGTAAGAGTTCCTTTGTTCGCAAAAGCACTATAAAAAATCGCTTGTTGTAATGGGCTCATTAGTAATTGCCCTTGGCCAAATGCGGTGTCTGCTAGCAAGGGTTCTGAATCAAAGGACCCACTATTTGAAATTTGAGCAGGTTTCATATTTATGGGTAGATCAAACTCCTCATCAAAGGGAAATTTCTTTAATCCTTCTAAATACGACTCAGAACCCATTTCTAAAACTTCTTGAGCAAAGAAAATATTATCTGAATAAATTAACGCATCTTCTAAATTTACTTCTGTTGGATGGTCACTTACTCGGGTCACTTTATAATTTCCCCATGAATCATCTTTTCTCCACTGCAAACCTGTGATTGTATGTGTTTTTTCTAAGTTTGTAATTCCTGATTCTAAACCAATCCCTGCTGTGATCATTTTAAAGGTTGATCCCGGAGCATAACGAGCCGCATATCGAGCTAAAAATGGAGAATCTGGGCTTTCTGCATACTCTTGATACTTGTCCCCACTAATTCCTCTAGCCATCAAGGTTGGATCATATGAAGGGGAACTTGTTAAAACAAGCAACTCACCAGTAGTCGGTTGCGTCACCACTGCTCCACCTTTTTCTCCTGCAAAACCATCGAAGTAACGTTGTTGTAATTTAGAATCGATAGTTAACGTAATATCTTCCCCATCTTCTACAGGAGCTTCTTGTAAGATCTTTTTCATTTCTCCAGCTTCATCTAAAATACTAATTTCTCCGCCCTTATCTCCTTTTAAGCGTTCATCAAAAGTAGCTTCTAAACCAGCTTTTCCAATGATATCTCCAGGTTCTAAGGAGGGATCTTCTTCAATATCTTCTGCAAATACTTCTCCTATATACCCAATTAAATGAGCTCCAGCTTCACCTAAAGGATAAGTCCGTGCAGTGGTTTCTTGATAAACAACACCGGTTAGTTCGGGAGTTTCTCCCTCATTTACTGTAGTAAAAGGAACAAAACTTTCATCAGTTACCCACTCTGCAGATAATAATTGCTCAAGTTGTTCAACACTTGTATCAAATCTCTCCACAATGGTTTTTAGATTTTCTTCTTTTCCTTCACCTTCTTCAAGTTGTGCTGGATGTAATCCTACCTGCCATCCTTTCCCTTCTCCGGCTAACAATTCGCCATTTCGATCAAGAATATTCCCTCTATTACCGGAAGTAAAATGAATTTGGATGGTATCGTCTGAATCCATTTCAGGGAAAATGAGGTGCGTGTCCCAATCAACAAAATAATTATTATCTATTTCTTGAAGATTTGTTTTATAAGACTGTGTTTCTAATTTCCCTAATGAAGTAGTCAAATTTAAATCGTAATGAAGGGTAAAGGCATCGTCTTCTTCATTTTCTTCTAGCTCCATATTAACAACTTCTAGATCCTTCGCTCCAATGCCGCCATAAATGGTTGCATATCTTTCTTCTACCTTTTCTTTTGTATACTCTATTTCCTCTAAAGACGATGGGGATAAAGTATCAGTTAGTTGCTCATAGTCTTGAACTTCTAGCGCTTCAACAAATGAATTCGCCACTTCATTCGCTTTTTCTTTTCTTTGTTTGTCCGCCCAATATTTATAGCCTATTACTGTTGCAATGACTAGTAAAATTGATACGATAGCTATTCCGATATATTGCCCTTTTTTATTTCCCGGTTTATTTTTTTTCCTTGAAAAATGTTCCATTCGATCTATATTCCTCCATTCAATTTAAAACAAGGTAATTTCAGTGAAATTTGTCCATATTTTTTTCTGGACTGTTGGAAAAGTGTAACGTTCAAAATCTCTTGGCTTTACCCATTCGCAATTTTTAGGGATTTTTCGGTTTGATGTACTTTCAGTTTTTTCTCCATTAAAAATGGATACCGACCATTTTAAATGGCTAAATATATGTTCCACTACTCCTGAAGTTTGTTCATTTAACGAAACCATTATATTATATTTATCTTCTACAAACTGTTCCACATATACTTTATCTTCTTTTTTTAATGTTTCTAAAATAATGGGCTCAAAAGGTTTCCAAGTTCCGTCCGTTACAATCTCTTCAACTTGAATCATAGGAAACTGCCAAGTGCTTGCTAATAGACCTGTTTTAGGACGTCTTTCAAGTAAGTATTCTCCTACTTCATTTTGAATCATTAATGAAATATAAGTAATTGGTTTCGGTTTGTTTTTTGTTTTTTTAACGGGGTATTCATGCCATGTATCATTGATATAAGAAGCATTAAATTCTTTCACTGGCGATCTTTCAGGAAAATAATTTTTTGGAGTACAAATTGTACGACCTAAATCCATTAAAGCCTGATTAAAATCTCCAGGTCTTTCTTCGTCAATTAAATATAAAGCAACCGTCTCAAAAACTTTTCGATTTTTAGCTTTAGTAATATCTAAATTAATTTCAAATAGACGACTTAAAACCCGCATTAAATTTCCATCAATTGCAGGAGTAGGTAAACCAAATGCCATACTACTAATTGCGCCAGCTGTATAAGGACCAACCCCTTTTAGTTGAATAATTTCTTTTGGATCATTTGGAAAAACTCCCTCATGATGAATCATAATTTGTTGGGCGGCTTCTCTTAAATTTCGTGCACGGGAATAATAACCTAACCCCTCCCACATTTTTAATACCTGATCTTCTGAAGCTTCTGCCAAGTCTTTGATTGTTGGGAAAGCTTCAGTAAATCTTTCATAATATGGAATAACGGTATCCGTTCTCGTTTGTTGAAGCATAATCTCAGAAATCCAAATATTATAAGGTTCTCCAGATTCTCGCCATGGAAAATTATGATCTGCTTCTTGTTGATCATACCAATCCATTAAAATTTTCTGGAACGACCGAATTTTTTCGGCCGTCCACATTTCAATATTAAATTTTTCTTTGAGTTCTTTTCTAGTATATTCAATCTTAAACAATTTATTCCATTTCCCTCTCATCCATATACCGATTTATTAATTCAGTAGGATAACCTTTATTATATAAATAGCCTTTAAGTCTTTGAGTTAATTCATAACCTTCATACTTACGGGAATACCTTCTAGCTGCTTTATCCCCTTGTTTTACTAAGGCATTGTACTCAACTTCATTGTCTTTTTCTGTGTCGATTGCCGTAATAGCTTCATTCACTAGGTCAAAAGTATATCCTTTGTTTAACAAATATGCCTTTACTTTCTGAACACTCTCAATTTCAGAGTTTTTGCTTGTCTGTCCCCATTTTTTTGAGGCTAAACTTATCGCGTTTTCTAATTGTTGTTCATAAGGATATTCATCCAAAGCCGTTAAGATAAACTCTTCCTTGATCCCTTTTTGTTTTAAATCTTGCTCGATATTTCTCGGGCCTTTTTGATTAATATTTGCTTGTGAACGAACATAACTTTGTGCAAAGTTCAAATCATCAATCAATCGCATGCTTTTCAGCTGCTCAATCATTCGATCACTAAAATGATAAAGCTCGTGTTTAGCCAAATAGTCTCTGATTTGTTTTTCAGAGCGCAAGGAATAACTAAGATAGTTTAGTGTTTTTTGATACGCTTTGTAATATGAATCTTCATTTTCTATTTTCTCTTGAAGTTCTTTTGTGACATGTAGTCCTTTATTCAACTCAAATTTTATTAAAACTTCTTCATCTATACCAAAAGCGAAATCATCATTGATATAAACGTTATAACGACCTTTTCTTTTTTGAGGTTCAATTTTTGAAATCATCCGAAATGACTTAGAGGATACATCTTTCTTTGAGTTTGATTGTTTTTCGTTTGATTTTTTTACTTGTTTGTTTTCTTTTTTCTTATTTTCTTTACCTAAATTAATAAGGTTTTTTTCATTACTCAAAAATAAACACCTTCTCTTTGAGAAATATTATAAATCATTAAATAAATAATCTAGCCAGTCGACATCTTTTGCCAAACCAGTAACCAGGTATTTTTCAGATTCTTCATCGTAGTTTTGATTGGTTATAATGGTTTCTGTTTTTAATTGTGCTAATACATCGCCACGATTAGCAGGAATTGCTACTTTATATTTTTCTAATAAGCCACGAACAGTTTCTTCAATTTTTTCGATTAAATTTTTTTGGTCTTCTTGATTAATTGCTGAGATAACGACATTTGGAAATAGCGTTGGATAAAATTCTCCTTTTACTAAGTCCTTTTTATTGTATACCGTAAGCATCGGAATATTGTCCATATCTAAATCATTTATTAGTCCTAACACTGTATTTTCATGACTATCAATATTCGATGAAGAGGCATCCACAACATGTAAAAGCAAGTCCACATCTTTCGTTTCTTCTAAAGTCGATTGGAAAGCCTCGATTAATTCTGTTGGCAAATCTTGAATAAACCCTACCGTATCCGTTAGTGTAACTTGTAGACCTGACTCCAATTCTAACTGTCTGGTAATAGGGTCTAATGTCGCAAATAATTCATCCTTCTCATACGTTTCACTCTCTGTTAAGGCATTAAGAACTGTTGATTTTCCAGCATTCGTGTAGCCAATCAATCCTATTCTAAAGAGATTACTACGTTGACGTCTTTCTCTTCGACGACTACGATGACTTTCTACCTTTTTTAGTTCTCTTTTAATCTCATTAATTTGCCGATTAATATGACGTCGATCCGTTTCTAACTTTGTTTCACCAGGTCCACGTGTACCAATTCCACCACCTAGTCTGGACATATTAATTCCATGTCCAACCAGCCTTGGCAATAAGTAATTCAATTGTGCTAATTGAACTTGTAAGGCTCCTTCTTTACTTGTCGCTCGCAAAGAGAAAATATCTAAAATAACTTGAATACGATCAATGACTTTAACATCAATCTCTTCTTGAATATTTCGTACCTGACTTGGTGATAGTTCTTGATTAAACACAACAACCGCTACTTCTAGTTCTTCTACTATATGTTTAAGTTCTTGTAATTTTCCTTTACCAATTAATGTACGACTATCTAAAACTTCTCTTTTTTGAGTGACTTCTCCGACGACTTCAACACCTGTATTTGCGACAAGCTGTCTCAACTCTTCTAAGGAATAATTGAAACGTTCATCTGTTTCCTTTGTCTGAATCGCAACAATTATTCCTGTTTCAACGGGTCTATCCATATCACTCATCCTTTAAAAAATCTTTGATTTTTGTAAAACTTTCTTCTTTCTGTTCAGGTTCTAAAACAAAATCGTACCTATGAACATTCTCTAACCGATTTCTAAACCAGGTCAACTGTCGTTTAGCATAACGCCTTGAATTTTGCTTAATCTTCTCTACAGCTTCATCTAAAGTAATCTCCTCATTAAAATAAGGAAATAATTCTTGGTAGCCAATGCCTTTTGTACTTTGAGCCTTTGGTTCTGGTCCTATCTTTTTCCAAAGACTTTGTGCTTCTTCAAGTAGTCCTTCTTCCATCATAACATCTACTCGTTTATTAATTCGCTCATAGAGTAATGAACGATCTGTATTTAAACAGATAATATAGGCATCGTAAGCAGACTCTTTTTTCTTTTTTTCATTTTGAAAGGAAGAAAATAATCGACCTGTTTCATAATACACTTCCAAGGCACGAATAACCCTCCTAACATTGTTTGGGTGAATTTTTTCAGCAGCATCTGGATCGATCTTATTTAATTTTTCCCACAACTCTTGATTGCTATTGTCTTTTGCATATTCTTCCAATTCGTTTCTTAATGCATAATTGGGTTCCGCTTCACCGCTATGAGACACAGGATATAGTAAAGACTCTATATACAATCCCGTTCCTCCAGCAATAATAGGAAGATTTTTAGCAGCAATAAGTTCTGCAATTTTTTCGGATGCTTCTTTTTGAAAATCAGACACTGAGTATGATTCCTCAATTTCTTTAATATCTATTAAATGATGGGGGATACCATCCATTTCTTCAGGGGTAGCTTTTGCTGTACCAATATCTAACGTTTTATAGATTTGCATAGAATCTCCACTGATCACTTCACCATTCAATCGTTTAGCAAGCTCTATACTGTAAGCCGTTTTTCCTACAGCAGTTGGTCCAACAATTACAATAATTTTATCCTTCATCTATGTGATAACCCTCCTGATTATTTACCTTATTATTATAGCACAGGTGTTCGCTGAATTCTTTTAATTAAGATATTCTGTTAACGATACAGTGATCTATTATCCCCTTAAAACGAAAGAAGCCTAAAAATGTATAGGACATACACTTCTAAGCTTCTTTTTGACTACTTAATTTATTACTGTTTCATTCATTATATCTTCCAATAAATCTTCGTTAAATGTTTTTTGTTTTAACATATAAATTTCATGTGCATAGGGAGCCTTTTTATTTTTCTTGTCTTCTCCAACAAAAGGAGTCTCAAGAATTTTAGGCAGATGTACTAATTTTGGGTGATGAACAACATAATTCAGTGCTTCAAAGCCAATTTCGCCAAAGCCAATATTTTGATGACGGTCTTTAGCAGCTCCTTGTGGATTTTTTGAATCATTGACATGAATAACTTTCAAACGATCTAAGCCAATAATTCGATCAAATTCATCTAAAACCCAATCAAAATCATCTTTAATAGGATATCCCGCATCATGAGTATGACAAGTATCTAATGTAACGGAGAGTTTATCATCTAGATTGACACGCTCAATAATCTGAGCTAACTCTTCAAAGGAACGACCAATTTCTGTTCCTTTTCCAGCCATTGTTTCTAATGCAATTTGCACGTTTTGGTCAGCTTGTAAAATACGATTAAGTCCTTCTGCAATTTTTTCGATTCCTGCTTCTGGACCCGCACCGACATGAGCCCCAGGATGCATCGTCATTTGTCTTGCCCCTATAGCATCCGCTCGTCGAATCTCTTCTTTCATAAATTCAATCGCAAATTCAAAGTTATCCGTTTTAAATGTATTGCCTAAATTTACAATATAAGGTGCATGGATAACAATATCCTTTACATCTATATTGTTTTCACTCATATACTCATGTGCTTCAGCAATTTTTAATTCTTCTATTGCGCGTCGTCTCGTATTTTGGGGAGCCCCTGTATAAATCATAAATGTATTTGCCTGATACAAAGCTGCTTCTTTAGCAGAGCCTAACATCAAGTTCGGTGCTTTCATGCTTACATGTGAACCTAATAATGTCATTTACATTCTCCTCTATCTCTATTCGCTATCTTTCTTCTCATCAGTTTTTTTAGGAGTCTTTGTAACCTGTAAGGCTAATTCCTGTAATTGTTTATCAGACACAACTGCAGGCGCATCGGTTAATGGATCGGCTGCACGACCATTTTTAGGGAATGGAATAACTTCACGAATATTTGGCTCATTCGCTAAAAGCATGACCAGTCGATCTAATCCTAATGCAATTCCCCCATGAGGAGGGAAACCATAGTCAAAGGCATTAAGTAAAAATCCAAATTGGCTCTCAGCTTCTTTATGTGTAAAACCTAACGCCTCAAACATTTGCTCTTGTAATTCCTTTTCATGAATTCGGATAGATCCTCCACCAATCTCGTAACCATTCAATACAATATCATAGGCTTGAGCATAAACTTCTGTTGGGTTTGTTACTAATTTATCGACATCTTCAGGTTTTGGATGAGTGAATGGATGATGTGCAGCGACGTAGCGATTTTCATCTTCGTCAAATTCTAATAATGGCCAGTCCACTACCCAAATAAAAGCTAGTTCTTCTGGATCATATAATTTTAATTCTTTTCCTAGATGAACACGCAAAGCTCCTAATGCATCATGTGTTACTTTTTCTTTATCCGCTACAAATAAAAGTAAATCGCCCGTTTCTGCATCCATTGCGTCTAGTAAATTTTTTGCCATTTCTTCTTCGGCAAAGAATTTAGAAATTGGTCCTGTCAGTCCTTTGTCCGTTACTTTAATCCAAGCTAATCCTTTTGCACCATGAACTTTAGCAATTTCCTCTAAACCATCTATTTGTTTTCTAGTAAATTCATCCGCAGCCCCTTTAACGGCTAATCCTTTAACAGAGCCTCCGTTTTCAATTGTAGAAGTAAATACACGGAAATCTGATTTTGCTACAATCGAGCTTACGTCTTTTAGTTTCATCTCAAAACGAATATCTGGCTTGTCACTTCCATAGTTATTCATAGCTTCATCATAAGTAATTATTGGGAAGGCTTCTTTAATTTCTAGACCTTTTACCTCTTTAACTACATGCTTTAACATTATTTCTGTATTTTCTCGAATTTCTTCTTCACTTAGAAAACTTGTTTCAATATCTACTTGTGTAAATTCAGGTTGGCGGTCGCCTCGTAAATCTTCGTCACGGAAACAGCGCACGATTTGATAATAACGATCAAACCCAGAACTCATCAATAATTGTTTAAATAATTGAGGAGATTGGGGTAACGCAAAGAATTTCCCTTGATGCACACGAGAAGGAACTAAATAATCTCGCGCTCCTTCAGGCGTTGACTTTGTTAGATAAGGTGTTTCAATATCTATAAACCCATGATCGTCTAAATAATGACGAATGGCTTTTTTCACTTCATGACGGATCATAATATTTTCTTGCATACGTGGACGTCGTAAATCAATGTAGCGATATTTTAATCGCAAATCATCTGAAACATTAATTTGGTCCGTGATTTCGAATGGAGGAGTTTTAGAGGTATTTAAAACGGTTAATTCTGTCGCTTCAATTTCAACTTCCCCTGTTGCCATATTTGGATTCACGGCACCTTCCAAACGTTCAACAACGTTCCCAGTAATTTCAAGAATGTGCTCTGCACGAAGGGTTTCAGCAGTTTGTAATAAATCATTTCCTTCGTCTGCATTAAATACCACTTGAACCAGACCCGTTCGATCTCTTAAATCAATGAAAATCATCCCACCTAGGTCACGTCGCTTTTGCACCCAACCATTTAATGTGATGGTTTCTCCTATATTCTTTTTAGTGATTTGCCCACAATATTTTGTTCTACTCATATCTTTAATCCTCACCTTCTAATTTTCTTAGTATCTCAGAATATTTTTCCTTAAAATCTTCAGCATAGATATCATCGAGATTTAATGAAATTTCTTTACCCGTGGATAAGAGTTTCATATTCACTGTACGGTTCTCTAATTCTTGAGTGCCTAAAGTAAATACCATTTTTGCGTTTAATTTATCTGCTGTTTTAAATTGTTTGCCTGGTTTACGACCGATAAATTCTCTTTCTACGATTAAACCTTGTTTTCTTAATGCATTTGCTAATTTTAACGCTTCATGATTGACGTCATCACCAATCGTCACAACAAAGGCATCTAGTTGATGTCTTTGTGGAAAATCATAATGAATCCCTTCTAATAACATAACCAAACGTTCAAGACCAATAGCAAATCCAAATCCTGGAGTTGCAGGACCACCTACTTCTTCTACCAATTGATCATAACGTCCGCCAGCACAAATGGTTGTATTTGCTCCAAAGTTTGGGTCATTGGTCATAATTTCAAAAATCGTATCATTATAATAATCTAAACCACGCACCATATTAGGATCTACTTCGTAAGATATCTCTAGAAGTTCCAACATGTCTTTTACCTCTTCAAAATGTTTCTTAGAATCTTCATCCAGATAATCTAAAACTGAGGGCGCATTTTTTACAATATCTTGATCTTTTTTATCCTTACTATCTAATACACGTAAAGGATTTTTGTGTAGACGTTCTTTAGAATCTTCACTTAGTTCTTCAAAATGAGGGGTTAGAAAACCAATTAAAGCTTCACGATAGGCTAAGCGTGAGGCTGTATTACCTAATGAATTAACCACTAATGTTAGATCTTTAATACCAAAGGATTTAAAAATATCCATTGCTAAAGCCATAGTTTCAACATCTACTGCTGGATTATTACTACCATATACCTCAACGCCTATTTGATGGAATTGGCGCATACGGCCACTTTGTGGTCGCTCAAAGCGAAACATGGGCCCAGTATAATAATATTTAACAGGTTTATGATGTTCAGGACCATATATTTTATTTTCTACATAAGCACGTACGACACCTGCTGTACCTTCGGGACGAAGAGCTAAATGTCGATCTCCTCTATCATAAAATTCATACATTTCTTTTGAGACAATATCACTTGTTTCTCCTACCCCACGAGCAAATAATTCAAACTGCTCAAAAACAGGTAAGCGAATTTCTTGATAAGAATATTTTTCTAATAAGTATTCAATTTTACTTTCTACATACTGCCATTTATTTGTTTCTTCAGGCAAAAAATCAGCCGTTCCTCTTATTTTTTGGTATTTCATGCTTTTATTCCCCCTCTGTAAAATTTCAATAAAAAAAGCCCTCATTCTTTCGAATAAGGACGTGTAAGTTTATATTTAGTGTGACGTAACGTGGTACCACCTTTATTTGGAATAAAATAATTTATTCCCTCTTCGTTAACGCCTTTAACGTGACAGTTTTCCTGTCATCCTCAAGAATGTCTTTCATTTTATTCACTATTGGTTTCTCTCAACTACAAAACCTTCTCTGTAAATAGTCTAAATAAAATTACTTTTTCCGTCTTTGGATCTCACTTATTTAAAAGTTATCACAAGTTATCCTACCATAGGGCACCTTTTTTGTCAATTAGATAGATGTTCCTTTAGATATATAGAAAAAACGGAAATTTTTAATTAATTCTTTAAAAAATTAATTTCATTTTACAATTTGTTTAATGCTTGTATTAACAAACTAATTTAAGATTGATATACTATCCTTATTATATAAGCCGTTTTCAGCTAAAATAGGAGGTAAGTTTATGTCCTCGAACACAATTACAAAAAAGATAGAGAACAAATTACCCAGTAAAAAAGCATTTATTGCTTTCTTTATTCTCTTGATAAGTTTAACTTTTGGTGCGATGGTTGCGTTAGCCAACGAAAATACCGTCAGAGTGGAGACGGCTGTTTTAAACGTGCGGCTAGGCCCCGGTTTGAGCCATGAAGTCATGACTCAAGCCAAAGAAAATGACCGTTTATTTCTTTTAGGCGAGGAAAATAAATGGTATAAAGTTCGATTAAATGATGATCAAGTAGGTTGGGTGGCTAGCTGGTTAGTCAGTTCTGGTGAAATAACACAAGGAGATGCTCAATTTGCCAAAGTCACAGGAGAAGCAGTAAATATTCGTCAGTTTTCAAATGCTGAGTCTGAAATATTAGGTACTGTTTATAAAGATGCTGAGTTACAGGTCCTTTATCAAGATGGAGATTGGTATCAAGTTCTATATATGGGTCGAGTGGCTTGGATTCATGGAAGTTACATAGAAATTATAGATGCACCCGAGAATACTGAGACAGCTGAAAGCCAAACGACAAATTCAAGTGCCTCTACTTCTTTTGTAGAGATGGGAGACCTCCCTACAAATATCCGAAGCTTACCTTCAACTGACGGAGAAGTAGTCTATACCGCTCAACCAGGTGAAAAGTTTGAATTTATTGAAAATAGGGAAGATTGGTATCATATTCGAATCGATGAAAATACTACAGGTTACGTAGCTGCTTGGGTTTCTAGTATTGTAGAAGAAACTCAAGACGATGAAGAGACAGAAACAACTACGGAAACAAATGAAGCACAATATGCAAGGACAATTTCTTCTTTGGCTGAAGCAACAATTGTTGTCGATGCAGGCCATGGTGGTTACGATCCAGGAGCAACTGCTTCCAACCAAGAAATTGTTGAAAAGGATGTCACTTTGAGTACCGCTCAGTTACTAAAAAATCGTTTAGAAGATGCAGGAACAAATGTCATTCTAACTCGTTCATCTGATCAATATGTTTCGTTAGATCAACGGGTACAAACCGCTCATTCAAATCATGCAGATGCTTTTATTAGTTTACACTATGATGCAGTTGACCAAGCTAATACAATGAGTGGTACGACCTCTTATTATTACTATGATTCAAATCTTGAACTTGCTAATACGGTCAATCGTTATTTAACACAAAGTGTTCCTCTAGCTAATAACGGGGTTCGTATGGGTGATTATTACGTTCTAAGGACAAATCAGCAGCCGGCTATTTTACTTGAATTAGGCTATATGAATAGTGATCTAGATTTAGAGCATATAGATTCTCAATCTTATCAAGCCTCTGTTGTAGAAGCTATCTACCAAGCTTTGCGTGAATATTATAGTCAATAATTAAATAAAGCTCAGTAAGTAAAGAAGCAATGACTTATCGCTTTTACTTACTGAGCTTTTTTATTTATCTATTTTTCGAATCGATCAAAATCGTAACAGGTCCATCATTGATTAAAGATACAGCCATATCTGCTCCAAAAATCCCATTTTCTACTTTAAAGCCTTCATTACGGAGATTTTGATTAAGGTCTTCATAAAGCTGTTCAGCTTTATGCGGCTTCGCTGCTTTTATAAAGCTTGGTCGATTCCCTTTTTTAGTATCTGCATGGAGTGTAAATTGTGAAATAGAAAGGATCTCTCCTTTTACCTCACGTAAAGAGAGGTTCATCTTCCCAGCCTCATCTTCAAAAATACGTAGATTAGAAATCTTTCGGGTTAAATAATCTACATCTTCTTTCGTATCTTCTTCTTCCACACCTACTAGTAAAAGAAAACCACGCTCAATCGCACCATTTTCTTCTTTATCAATCACTACATTCGCTTTTGAAACTCGTTGAATCACAACTTTCAATTTGTTCGACCACTTTCTTCGTTCATATTTAAGTTTTACAAAATAATTCGTTGAATGGAATAAACATCAGGTATTTGATTGAGTTTATCAATGATTCGTTCTAATTCTTCTGTGTTATGAATACCAATCGTAATTCGAATTGTCGCCATTTGGTTATTATCCACGCGACCATTTATATTGCTCAATCGGTTGGTCATACTATTGATCACTTCAAGGATATCATTTAATAAGCCAGAGCGATCAAAACCATACACTTCTAAATCTGTATCATAAATTTTCTCTGTTTTTTTATTTTCCCATTCCACTTCTATTAAACGGTTTTGCAGATCCCCTTCTGACATAACGTTTGGACAATCTTTTCTATGAACTGAAATTCCTCGTCCTCTTGTAATATACCCGACAATTTCATCTCCAGGTACTGGGTTACAGCATTTGCTGAGACGTAATAACAAGTTTTCAGCATCTTCTACAACCACACCATCTTCATGATGGATTGTCACTTTTTCAGGTTCTGGCTTTTTCTCTATCTTCGTATCATTTGATAATATTGATGATTCTCTATCTCGTTCTTTCCTAGCTTCTTCTGTTAGACGATTAACAACAGTTAATGGTCTAACTTCATTAAAGCCAATAGCTGCATAGAGACTATCACTGTCTTTATAATTAAATTTTTGTGCATGCTTATCCATAATTTCATGATTCATAAAATCTTTTGGCTCTAATTCTAATTCTAAAATTAAATCATTAACAATTTTTTCTCCCTGTTCAATGGCGTGTTCTTGATCTTGGGCTTTGAAGTAACGGCGAATCTTATTTCTCGCTTTGGAAGTGTTGACGAATTTCAACCAATCTCTACTTGGCCCTGAAGAAGAGGAAGAGGTAATAATTTCGACAATATCTCCCGTCTTCAATTTATAATTTAACGGCACAATCTTACCATTTACTTTAGCCCCAGTTGATTTATCCCCAACTTCTGAGTGAACATGATAAGCAAAGTCAAGTGTGCTCGCACCATCAGGAAGTTCCATAACATCTCCACCTGGCGTAAAGACATATACTTTATCTGTAAAGAAGTCTTGCTTGATCGCATCCATAAATTCAGAAGCATCATTCGATTCGCTTTGCAATTCGAGAATATCTCTAAACCAAGAAAGTTGATTTCCTAATTGATCATTTTGAACTTTGGTCGTTACACCTTCTTTATAAGCCCAATGTGCTGCAACCCCATATTCTGCAATTTCGTGCATTTGATGTGTTCGAATTTGAACTTCTAGAGGTGTGGCACTTGGACCAAGTACTGTAGTGTGTAAAGATTGATACATGTTCGCTTTTGGCATCGCAATATAATCTTTAAAACGCCCGGGCATTGGTTTCCACTGAGTATGGATAGCTCCCAAAACTGCGTAACAGTCTTTTATTGAATCAACGATTACTCGAATAGCTAGTAAATCATAAATTTCTTCAAATTGTTTTTTTTGATTTTTCATCTTTCGATAAATAGAATAAATATGCTTAGGTCGCCCTGTAATATCTGCTTGAATATCTAATTCTTCAATTGAGGTGTTAATTGCCCCAATAGAGTCTTCGATATATTGTTCACGATCTTCTCGTCTAGAGTCCATCAAATGGACAATGCGATAAAATTGTTGAGGATTAGTATAGCGAAGAGATAAATCTTCTAACTCCCATCTAATACGACTCATACCTAAACGATCGGCTAAAGGAGCATAAATTTCAAGTGTTTCTGTCGCAATATCTCTTTGCTTTTCAACCTTATGAAATCTCAAAGTACGCATATTGTGCAGACGATCTGCTAATTTTACTAAAATCACACGTACATCTTGAGCCATAGCTAAAATCATTTTTCGATGGTTTTCTGCTTGATGTTCACGTTTTGAAGTAAACTTAAACTTCCCTAACTTAGTAACTCCTTCGACCAAATCAGCTACTTCTTCAGAAAACTCTTCTTTTATATCTTCATATGAATATTCTGTATCTTCAACAACATCATGAAGGAAGCCTGTTGCGACGGTTACAGGATCCATGTTTATTTCAGCGAGAATGCCGGCTACTTGAATTGGGTGGATAATATATTCTTCTCCTGATTTTCGCATTTGCCTTTTGTGTGCATTCGCTGCAAATTCGTACGCTTTATTGACGAATTTAACATGCTCACTATTCATATAAGTTAAGCATAATGCAATAACTTCTTGTGCTGTATAATCTGTTTTTTTCGTCATTTCAGACACCTTCTTTTTCTATCCTACAATTGATTTACAAAAACCAGCACCTTTCAGTGCTGGTTTGTTCTCTTAATTATAACGATTATGATTTTTATTTTCAACTGATTCATTTAAGGCCAAAATTAGAAGTTTCATCATCTTATCTTTTATCAAATAAAGCTTACTCTACTTCTTTAGACCCTTCGACAATGGAAATCCCACTTGAAGCGCCAATACGCGTTGCGCCAACTTCAATCATTGCTTTAGCATCTTCGTAGGTACGAACGCCACCTGAAGCTTTTACACCCATATCTGGACCAACTGTTGCACGCATTAGTTGAACGTCATCCAAGGTAGCTCCCCCGGTTGAAAATCCAGTAGAGGTTTTAACAAAATCTGCGCCTGCTTGTTTAGCCAATTCTGAAGCACGAATTTTTTCGGATTTTGTAAGTAGAGATGTTTCAATAATAACTTTCACGATTGCTTTTCCTGAAACTGCATCAACTACAGCTTTAATATCGTTTAACACCGTATCATAATCTTCAGATTTTAAGGCACCAATGTTAATCACCATATCAACATCTGATGCGCCTTCAGCAACTGCTAGCTTAGCTTCTGCTACTTTAATTTCAGTAGTATTAGCTCCCAATGGGAAACCAATAACAGTAGTTATGCCAACTTCTGAATCTTCTAATATTTCTTTTGCATATTTTACCCAGTACGGTTGGATACAGACTGTTTTAAAGTTATATTCTTTTGCCTCTTCGCAAATCCGTTGAATATCTGCTTTTGTAGCATCCGCATTTAGTATTGTATGATCGATATATTGAGCAACATTTTCCATAAATAAATACTCCTTTTTATTCTAAATATAGTTTTATTATGTAAATTAAATCTTGAAATATAAACTGTTTATTCATCAAGAGGTTTTTGGGCAATAATAACAATCCAATCTTTCATTTGATTAATTTGACGGATTTTGAATCCTTCATTTTTTAATGCATTCAAAATTTCTTCCTCTTGTTCTTTAATAATTCCAGAAGAAATAAGAGTTCCGCCTGGTTTTAAAACATGCATAGCATCTGGTATCAATTCTAGTATAATAGGAGCTAAAATATTTGCAACTACTACATCTGCTTTTATTGTAACATTTTTTAGCAAGTTATTCTCTTTGACTATGATTTCTGCTGCTAATTCATTTAGATTAATATTATTTTTAGCAGATTGGACAGCAATATCATCCAAATCAAATGCGTGAATTTCTGTGGCTCCTAAAAGCGAACTAGCAATTGTCAAAACACCTGATCCTGTACCTACATCAAGAACTGTTTCTCCTCCACGTAAAACAATTTCTAACGCTTGAACGGATAATTGGGTAGTTGGATGTGTACCTGTTCCAAAAGCAAGACCGGGATCCATCACAATCAATTGTTCATCGGAATTTCTTTTTGTATAATCTTCCCATTCAGGCACAATGGTTAAATAGCGGGTAATCGGTACAGAATGATAAAATTCTTTCCATTTATTATTCCAATCTGAATCCATTAGCATCGCTGACTCAACTGTATATTCTCTTACATTCAAATGATACTCTTTTAATTTTTCTAGTCGCTGATGAAGTGTTTTTTCTAAGTCCGAATGAATTGTTTCTACTGGAAAATACCCCTTAACTATAATTCCTTCAGAGGGAAATTTTTCTTCATCTAACGCCCACAGCGAATCAAATCCATATTCAGGCATCGTTTCAAAATCATTCCGATCGACCAAGCTCACTCCAGCTGATCCTAGTTCAATCAGTAATTCTGAAACGCTGTCTTCTGCCTCTTTATTGATATGGACACTATATTCTTTCCATTCCGCCATTATTTTCCTCCTTGAATTGATCAATCAGCGATACTTTTTCTTCAAATTCAATGGTTAATGTATTTGTATGATAATTTTCTGTTTTCTGCATAGTATGTATAGTATTTTCCATATTTTGTTCACTCCATACGAGTGAAAATTCATTTTGACTTTCATCCGTTAAATATTCTCTGATTTGCCCACTGGCATTTGAGACAATAATATTTAATTGTTTAGTAAAAGCATCTACATATCCTTGTTCTACTCCTACACTTATATTTATAGGGATGGCTACTAAATAATTTTGCGGAACAATTTTATTATTTGCTTCATCATAAAAGCAAATCACTTCTTCAAAATTCAATTGTCCTGATTCATTCACCTTTGCATTAGTATCCTGTACAAATTGTTCATCCGGAATATCCAGCGATATAGTAAAATAAATTTCTAAAGCTCGTTTAGAACGATCCACAATAATTTTCCATTGATAGTATGTAGCTTTCTCAAGCATATTTTTATAAAGATAATTCCCTAAATCCTCAGACATTCTATTGCCTCCTTGGGTTTTCTTTATTTTACCATATTTATAAACAATCCACTCCATATTATCGGTTAAAAAATGAACAATCTTATTTTGTTCCCCTTGACTATATTTTATCCTTTTTTTATAATAGTAACCAAACATACATTCGGTATAAAGTTCTAGAAAGGAATTTAACTTATGGGTAAAAATCAAGAGACAATTCTTTATATGGATTACTCAAATGAACCACACCGAGATATTTTATGTATTGATATTAAATCTTTTTTCGCTAGTGTTGAAGCTGTGGAGCGTCAACAACATCCACTGGAAGCTATGATTGCCGTTGTCAGCAAACCCGATAATAACGGTGGGCTTGTTCTTGCTGCATCCCCTCGTGTGAAAGAACTTTACAATGTAAAAACAGGAACAAGGGTCTACGAAATACCTAAGCATTCACAAATAGAGATTGTTGAACCTCGTATGGCTCTTTATTTAAAAAAGAACATGGAAATTATCGAAATCTTTAAACGATATGTCTCTATGCAAGATTTACATGTTTACAGTAGTGATGAATCTTTTTTAGATATTACTTCTTCTCATGCTTTATTTGGGACAACGAATGAAATCGCAAATAAAATACAGTTAGAGATTTGGAAAGAATTGCATCTTATAGCAACGGTAGGTATTGGTGATAATCCATTACTTGCAAAATTGGCTTTAGATCATCAAGCAAAAAAAGATAGACATAATAACTATCAAGCCTATTGGGGATATCAGGATGTTGCAGATACCATTTGGAAAATTGAAAATCTTACAGACTTTTGGGGGATCGGTTCTCGTACAGAAAGAAAATTAAATCAATTAGGGATACATAATTTAAAAGATTTGGCTCAATATGATGTCCATAAATTAAAGAAACGTTTTAATATTATAGGGGAACAACTTTTCTTTCATGCGCACGGAATTGATCGAACGATTTTATCGGATCATTTTATTCCAAAAGAAAACTCTTTTTCCAAAAATCAAATTTTAAATCGAGATTACATAAATCCATATGATGTCGAAGTGGTTATTCGCGAGCTCACCGAAGAGAATGCGATGAGATTGCGGAAACATGGATTAACAACCCGTACTGTCAAATTAACTATTGGTTATTCTAAACAGACCGACCATTCTGGTTTTAGTCATCAAATGACCATTGAAGCAACAGATTCCTCTAAAAAATTAGTAGAATATATGAGTCGATTATTCCGAGAATATTATGAACCCTATCCTGTTCGAGTCATTAATGTTACTTTCCATAAGATTTCTTCTAAACAAGATTATCAATTAAATTTATTTGAGAGCACAGAAGATGTCTTAAAAGATGAGCGTTTGAATGAAGTTATTGATTTAGTTCGGGAAAAATATGGTTACACTTCTCTTTTGCATGCCAGTAGTTTAATTCAAAATGGGATGGCCCTCCAACGAAGTAAACTATTGGGTGGTCATCAAGCAAATACCAAAAAAAATGACTAGAATTGGGGTTGGAAAATTATGGAAAAGAAAATTATCCGTTTAACTCCCGATCAGTTAGGGTATAAAGATCGTGGAAAAATGAAGTGGTTAGGCTTAATGTTGTCTGATCATACAGAAGCTCTCTCAAAAATGACAAAAGAAGAACGCTTAAAGGAAATAGAAGCTAAACCTCAACAATCTCTTGTAGAAATTAGTGAACTTTTAAGTCAAGCTTATCACACAGGACATCCTGTTTTAATTCAAGCAAATATTTTACAAAATGGGACTTACTTTAAAGATGTCCCTTGTATGGTTTCAGGCACTTTTGAAGAAAGAATATATTTACTTTTAAAAGATGGACGCTTGGTAAACACGATACTAGACGATATTCGTCATGTAGAACTTATGAACCCCATGGATTGGCAGAAAAAAAGTGAGTAAAAAACGAAAAGAGTGCAGCTTATAATATAAGTGCACTCTTTTCGTATAAAGTTTAACTTCGTTTCTTAAAGACTATAATTTAGAAAAGACATCGGAAATAGAATCTTCGAACATCAAAGTCCCCTCAGGCACACGAATAGACGATTTATTAATGGCAACCAAATGTTTCCCATTAAAGTAATTCACTAAACCAGCTGCCGGATAAACAATAAGAGAAGTTCCTGCAATCATTAACATATCTGCCCCTTGAATATCTTCAACAGCTTTTTGAATAACATTTTGATCAAGACCTTCTTCATACAGCACAATATCTGGACGTACAATGGCTCCATCTTTTGGGCAGCGAGGAATGCCCTCATGATCTAATTCTAATTCGTTTATTTTATATTGATGATGACATTTCGTACAATAGTTTCTTAAAGTTGAACCATGCAATTCATGGACCACGGAACTTCCAGCTTTTTGATGTAAACCATCAATATTTTGGGTAACTATACTAACTTCTTTTCCTTGGTCCTCTAGTTCTTTAAGAAAGATATGTGCTTTATTCGGCTTAGCATCTTCAAATACTAAATTTTCAAAATAATATTTAAAAAAATCTTTTGGGTAACGTTTATAAAAGGAATGAGAAATCATTTCTTCCGCTGAGACATGTGTCCCACTTTCTTTCATATACAAGCCTTCGGAAGAACGAAAATCAGGAATACCACTTTCTGTTGAAACGCCAGCTCCACCGAAGAAAACAATTTTTTGACTATCAGCTAATTGTTCTTTTAATTGTTTAATTTTATCATTCATTTATTCTTCCTCCTTGAATTTTGAATCCTATGTATTCTTATCCTATCAAAAAATATGGTTAAATACTGTGTGTAACATTATTTTTTTATAATTTCTTAAAAACAAATAAGATAAAAGATAACATTTTGATTTACTAGATTTAGTTATTAAATTAATCACTTTTTTAAACGATTAGAAGTCAAATAGATTTTATATTTTATCAACTATTGATAAAGTTTAGATGAGAAAATCAATAAAAAGAACTGGAGGAATTTACATGCTCACGGAAACAATTTTAATTACTGGTGCCGGAAGTGGAATAGGTAAATTGACCGCCCTCACACTCGCAAAAATAGGAAAGAAGGTTATCGCTACAACAGAAACAGAATTCCAAGCTAATCTTTTAAAAGCAGACGCGAAAGCACTCAAAACCCCTATGCTTGTTGAAAAAATCGATATCACTGATCCTGTAGATCGCCAAAAAGCTTTTAAATGGGATGTGGATGTTTTAGTAAACAATGCTGCTGTAAAAGAAGGAGGTGCCCTGGTCGATATTCCAGAGGAAAACTTCAGAAAGCAATATGAAGTGAATGTTTTCGGAACTTTATTACTCACACAAGGTTTTTCTCGAAAAATGATTGAACAAGATTATGGTCGCATCATTTTTATTTCTTCTATTTCCGGGCTTATGGTAAACCCCTTTTCAGGACCTTATTCATCTTCTAAATTTGCAATTGAAGCAATAGCTAAAACTTTCAGTCAAGAGCTTCAAGAATTTAATATTGAAGTTGCTACCATTAATCCTGGTCCTTTTTTAACAGGCTTCAATGATGAAGAGTTTGAAAAATATAGAACTTGGAATGATCAAGCAGATACGCGTATTTTTAATTACAAAAATTTAGCGTTCCCCTTCCCTCAGTTAAACCCTAAGAAAGCAATTGTCCCTATCGTTAAGGTTATTTTAGGAAAAACAAAGACTTACCGTAACTTAGTACCTAGAGGACTCTCGGCAGGTATTTTTTTACAAGAAACCTATCAGTGGTTTGATCGAGTGAACTGTCGGATTGGAAAACGTCACTCGCTTGTTACTCAATCCAATCTTATGAGGCCTGCAAGCAAAATATAAAAAATAAAATAAAAAGAAGTTAATAGAAAATTTCTAATAGCTTCTTTTATTATTCCCTTTTATAATCTTTAGTCAACTAGAACCATTTTTTTAATATTTAAAAACCAATACCTAAAATTATTGGCAATTCCTTTAATCTCATCACTGGATAGAGATTCTTGTTGAATATTTGGATCCCCTACTAAAATGTTATAGACCATTTCTCGACTAATATTATCATAAATGGGATCGTTTAATTGAACTTGAAGCACTTCACTTACTGTCTCATTATGAGCAAGAGCTAATAAAAACAAAGGATATTGTTGTTCTGTAGGTTGTTCCATGAATTCTTCGTACACGTTTGTTGGGATCAAATAGATATTATTTTCTTCTTTCACCCGGGTTAAAAAGCCAAAGAACAAAGCAGATTCAATTAATTGGTGAAAATGAATCGATAATTCATCCTGATTACTAATCAACAGTTTTGAATCACGAATATTCAATGTACTTAAATTATGTAAAAACCAAAACAAATGATTGATTCTTTTTATTTTAGGGAAAAGAATCGTTGAATCGATTTTTACTTTGTCTTCTTGAAAATATTCAAAGAGTTGATCATTGGAAATTTTGTCTAGTGCGAGATCTTTAGTCTCTAATAAAGAATTACTAACGGTTACTTTTGTTATGTTCTTAGGAATCGTTGAATGAATTCCTTCATCTATTGTTATATTTGAAAGATAATTAGCAATGAGTGTGGCATGAACTTCAACTTCTTCAGTAGATAGATCTTCCGGTGTAAGTAAACTGTCCCAATCTAGTTCTATAAGATTTGTTTTTGTCAATTTGTTATCCTCCATATAAAAATCTGCTATTCATTTCCTAAAAAAATTATTTCAGTCCTTTAAATGATCCTTATTATTCTGTATATCTATTATAACACAAATTTCACAATCTTGCAGAGACGCTCTCGTAATGAAGTTATATCTCACAATGTTTAGGAATATCTAATAGAATTTATTCCGTTTTTTTCACAAACAAAAGAACTGAATATTTTTTAACTGAAAAATTATAAAATTTAAAAACCGTTTACCTCCCTAATACAGGAAGACAAACGGTTTTTGACACTATATTTTTAGACCCGTCTATTTAATTATTTTTTACTCTGATCTTCATCCAAATTCAATACAGCCATAAAAGCATCTTGTGGAATATCTACATTTCCAACACTTTTCATTCGTTTCTTACCTTCTTTTTGTTTTTCTAAAAGTTTCATACGGCGAGTAACATCTCCACCATATAATTTTTCAGTAACATCTTTACGGAAAGCACGAACGGTTGAACGAGCGATGACATGGTTACCAATTGCTGCTTGAACAGGGATTTCAAATTGTTGACGAGGAATAACCTCTTTTAGTTTCTTAACAATTTTTCGGCCTCGATCTTCACTTTCATCTTTATGCACAATAAAACTTAAGGCATCTACTTGGTCTCCATGAATTAAAATATCGACTTTTACTAAATTACTTTCTCGGTAACCTGCTTCTTCATAATTTAAAGAAGCATACCCTTTTGTATTGGATTTTAATCGGTCAAAAAAATCAAAGACGATTTCTGACAGTGGTAGATAATATAGAATATTTACTCGAATATCATCTAAATACTCCATCGTGATAAATTCTCCACGTTTACTTTGACAAAGTTCCATTACCGGTCCTACATAGTCATTAGGAGCAGAGATCGTTGCTTTTACAAATGGTTCATGAATTTTATCAACGAATGTCTGATCAGGCATCTCTGATGGATTTGAGACTTCTATCGTTTCTCCGTCTGTTTTATCTACTTCATAAATTACAGAAGGCGCTGTCGTGATTAAATCTAAGTCAAATTCACGTTCTAAACGTTCTTGTACAACGTCCATGTGTAACATACCCAAAAAACCACAGCGGAAACCAAAGCCTAAAGCTTGAGAAACTTCCGGTTCAAATCGTAAAGATGAATCATTTAACTGTAATCGTTCAAGGGCTTCTCGTAAATCTTCATAATCTCCCGAATCTGATGGGAATAAGCCACTATATACCATTGGTTTCATTTGTTGGTAACCGGGAAGTGGTTTTTCAGCAGGATTATTGGCTAAGGTAATTGTATCCCCTACCTGTGTATCTTTAACACTTTTGATATTTGCTGTTACATAACCGACATCTCCAACGGTTAAAGCTTCACGGACTACTGGATGTGGTGAAAACACTCCAACCTCGGTCACTTCAAACGTTTTTCCGTTATGCATTAGTTCAATGATATCCCCTTTTTGAATGACTCCTTCTTGCACGTTGATACTTAATACAACGCCACGATATGAATCATATTCTGAATCAAAAATTAGAGCTTGTAAGGGATGATCAATATCGCCTTGAGGTGCAGGAACTTCTTGTACTACTTTTTCAAGTACATCTTCTATTCCAATCCCATTTTTCGCACTGGCAAGCACGACATCTTCGGCTGGTAAACCAATGACGTCTTCTATTTCAAGTGCCACACGTTCAGGATCTGCCGCTGGTAAGTCAATCTTATTAATAACAGGTACAATTTCTAAATCGTTATCCAATGCTAAATAAACGTTTGCCAATGTCTGTGCTTCAATTCCTTGAGCAGCATCAACAATCAATATAGCCCCTTCACAAGCTGCTAAGCTTCGTGAAACTTCATAAGTGAAATCCACATGCCCAGGAGTATCAATTAGATGAAGGATATAAGTGACACCATCTTTGGCTGTATATTCTACTTCAACTGTATTTAATTTAATTGTTATACCACGTTCACGCTCTAAATCCATCGAATCTAAAACTTGTTCTGTCATTTCTCGGTCAGCGAGTGTTTTTGTAAATTCTAAGATTCTATCTGCTAAAGTTGATTTTCCATGGTCAATATGCGCAATTATTGAAAAGTTACGCACTATTTTCTGGCGTTCACGTGCTTTATTTTTATCAATCATTTATAACCTCAATCCTTATTCTACATAAAAATCTTCATTCTTTATTATATCAAGCATTTGCTTGATATACAATCTTTCCAAAGTTGTCTTTGTTGGACATATCGCATTCTTTATTAAATAAAAAAAGGTCAACAATTTATTTACATTGTTTGACTGAAAGCGTCATAAAATCTTCAAGTAAATAAAAATGTTGACCAATTATTTATCAATTAATAATTAATCTTTATCTTTAAATGCATCTTTTACTTTTGAGAAAAAGGTTTCACCTTTTTGTTCCTTTGTTTCTTCGTAGCCACTTTCCTTAGCAAATTCACGTAAATGTTGGGCTTGTTCTTCTGTAACTTTTTTAGGGATTTCCACCTTAACTCGTACGTGTTGATCTCCAGTATGGTGAGTACGTAACGATGGAGCTCCTTTTCCTCTTAAGCGAAATGTTGTACCAGCTTGTGTACCTGCTGGAATTTTTAATTTTACTTTTCCATGCACTGTTGGGACTTCTAGTTCATCACCTAATGTTGCTTGAACAATATTGATAGGTAATTCATAATAAATTTCCGTTCCACGACGTGTATAAATATCAGAAGGTTTTACTCGGAATATTACATAAAGATCACCATAAGGTCCGCCGTTCTTTCCAGCATCTCCTTGACTTTGTAGACGAATTTGGTTTCCATCTTCAACACCTGCTGGAACTTCAATTTTTACAGAGTGTCGTTCTGATTGGAAGCCTTCTCCACTACAGTCTGGACATTTTTCTTTTATAATTTTCCCTGTTCCTTCACAATCAGGACAAACGGTTTGTGTCATTACTCGACCGAATGGTGTATTCTGTTCAACATTTATTTGACCAGCTCCACCACAACGTGAACATGTTTCTGGGCTTGTGCCTGGTTTAGCTCCACTTCCTTCACATGTTTTACAAACGTTTTTTCGATTATAGCGTATAGTGGTTGATTTTCCAAAAACGGCTTCTTCAAAAGATAAATCCATTACATATTGTAAGTCTTCACCTTGTCTTGGCGCATTTGGATTACGTGAAGCACTTCTGCCACCACCAAAGAATTGATCAAAAATATCCTCAAAGCCAGAGAATGAATCTCCTCCACCAGCACCGCCAAAGCCACCGAATCCTCCACCATTGAAGTTTGGATCCGTTGACGCATGCCCATACTGGTCATACTGTGAGCGTTTATTTTGGTCTGATAATGTTTCATATGCATCGGCGACTTCTTTAAACTTTTCTTCGGCATCCGGTGCATCGTTCAAGTCTGGGTGATATTTTTTAGATAGTCGTCGGTATGCTTTTTTTATTTCATCTTGCGAAGCGTCTTTTGAGACACCCAATACATCGTATAAATCTCGTTTTTCAGCCATTAAATCCTCCGTCATTTTATCTAAAAAATGTTAGGAATCATTAAATACAGTGGAAAGAGAAAGCTAAATATTTAGCTTTCTCTTAAGCATCCTACTGAATTTAATTTTTTCCTACCTTTATTTTATTCTTCGTCGTCATCTACTTCTTCAAAATCAGCATCTACTACATCGTCGTCAGTTGCTGTATCTTCTCCTTCAGCAGCTCCTTCTTGAGCTTGTTGTTCAGCTGCTGCTTGTTCATATAGTTTTACAGTTAACTCTTGGACGATTTCACTTAATGCATCACGTTTTTCTTTAATTAAATCAATATTATCTTCTTCAATAGCTTCTTTCAACTCATCACGAGCTGCCTCTGCTTTTTTAACTTCTTCTTCGTCAACTTTACCTTCGAGATCTTTTAATGTTTTGTCTGTTTGGAAGACGAGTTGATCCGCTTCGTTTCGAAGTTCTACTTCTTCTTTACGTTCTTTATCTGCTTCAGCATTTTCTTCAGCCTCTTTAACCATACGGTCTATTTCATCATCAGATAAACCTGAAGAAGATTTGATTGTAATGTTTTGTTCTTTTCCAGTTCCTTGATCTTTAGCAGAAACTGTTACAATACCATTTTTATCAATATCAAATTTTACTTCGATTTGAGGGATTCCACGTGGTGCTGGTGGAATATCTGTTAATTGGAAACGTCCTAATGTTTTGTTATCTGTAGCCATTGAGCGTTCACCTTGTAAAACATGAATATCTACGGCTGGTTGGTTATCTGCTGCTGTAGAGAATACTTGTGATTTGCTTGTTGGAATGGTTGTATTTCGATCAATTAATTTCGTAAATACAGAACCCATTGTTTCAATACCAAGAGATAAAGGTGTAACGTCTAGCAATACGATATCTTTCACATCACCAGAAATTACTCCTCCTTGTACGGCAGCTCCCATTGCGACAACTTCATCAGGGTTTACTGAACGGTTTGGATCTTTTCCAGTTTCTTGTTTCACTGTATCTACAACAGCTGGAATACGTGTTGATCCACCGACCAAGATAACTTGGTTAATATCAGATTTTGAAAGACCTGCATCGCTAATTGCACGACGTAAAGGGTCTTTTGTGCGGTCAACTAAATCTTGAGTTAATTCGTCAAACTTCGCACGAGTTAATGTTTGTTCTAAATGCAATGGACCAGCATCCCCTGCAGAGATAAATGGTAAGCTAATTTGTGTAGAAGACACACTAGATAATTCTTTTTTCGCTTTTTCTGCAGCGTCTTTTAGACGTTGTAAAGCCATTTTATCGTTTGATAAGTCGACACCATTATCTGCTTTAAAAGATGAAACTAAGAAGTCAATAATTTTATCATCGAAGTCATCTCCACCAAGCGAGTTATCACCTGCTGTAGAAAGAACATCGAAGACACCGTCTCCTAATTCAAGAATAGAAACGTCAAAAGTTCCTCCACCTAAGTCAAAGACTAGAATATTTTCTTCTTGATCTTGTTTTTCTAATCCGTAAGCCAATGATGCAGCAGTTGGTTCATTTACGATACGATCAACTTCTAAACCAGCAATTCGACCTGCGTCTTTTGTTGCTTGACGTTGCGAGTCATTAAAGTAAGCTGGAACCGTAATAACTGCATTTGTAACTTCTTCACCTAAATAATCTTCAGCGTAGCTTTTTAAATGTTGTAAGATTAAAGCAGAAATTTCTTGAGGAGTATATTGTTTTCCTTCAACATCTACTTTATGATCTTCTCCCATATAACGTTTAATAGACATTACTGTATTAGGATTTGTAATTGCTTGACGTTTAGCAACTTCACCTACTTGAGTTTCCCCGTCTTTAAATGAAACAACAGATGGTGTTGTACGATTTCCCTCTTTATTCGGGATGATCGTTGGTTCTCCACCTTCCAATACAGCAACTGCTGAATTTGTTGTTCCTAAATCAATACCAATTATCTTAGCCATAAAAAAAATCTCCTTCATCATTAATTATTATTATTAAAATACTTAACGAACTTTATTCTGTAACAGTCACTTTCGCAGCACGTAACACTCGATCATGTAGTTTATAACCTTTTTCATAAACCTGAGCTACATGGCCACTTTCTTGGCCGTCTTCTGCTGGAACCTGAGCATAGGCTTCATGGAAGTTTGGATCAAATGGTTCACCTTCTGCTTCTATCTCTTCTATTCCTGCTGAGTTAAGTGCTCGATAAAAGCTTTCAAGAACCATTTCAAGGCCTTGTTTTAAGCTCTCGCCTGCTTCATCTGTTACCTCTGTATCCAGTGCTCGTTCTAGATTATCAAGTACTGGAAGCATTTCTTTTCCTAAATCCTGAGAACGATATCTAACCGCTGCTTCTCTTTCCTTTTTATTGCGGCGGCTCATATTTTGGATTTCTGCTTGAAGACGCAAGTTTTGGTCTTCTAATTCTTCAAATTTTTGTTTTAATTCAGCAACTTCTGAATCTGACTTTTCTTCAGTCTCAGAAGTGGCTTGATTTTCTTCAAGTTCTTCATTTTTTTCTTCCGAATCGAACTTATTTTCTTTTTCCGTCAATCTCATCCTACCTTTCACTGCATTCACTACCCCATAGTAGCACATACCTATAAGATTTTAAATAAGATTTTAATCTTTATTCGAGGTAAAAATCTTCTAACTTACCTAGTATTTCTTCTTTTAATACTTGAATAACTCCCAGAGTCGAATCATAAGACATATTTGTAGGTCCTAATACGGCAATGAAGCCACCACCAAAGTAATCATCTTGGTAAGGGACCGACATTAAAGAAAATGATTCAAACAAACGGTCTTCGAATTCATCTCCAATTCGAATATTATAGGTTCCCTGCCGATCATATAACTGATTAAATAAAGTAAATAAGCTTCCTTCATTATCTAATATGCTATATAAATCTTTTACTTGCCGAATATTCATATCTTCTGTGAAATCTAGAATATTCATTTTACCTGAAACAAACATTTGTTCATCCTCAAAATGCAATAACGTTCGTTCAAGCATTTCGATAATATTCCAGTTCATCGTTAGATACTTTTCAAATAAATTCGGTAAATCTGTCTGCAAAGCATAATAAACCGTATTTAAAGATTCTCCAACTAAATTGTTGTTCATGAAATCTGTAACTTGTTTAAAATTCTCTACATGTAAACCAGATGGAATCTTAAAAATCATATTCTGAACTTCAAAATTATCTAGCTGCATGATTAACATCATTTGTTGATAATTCAATGGTACAATTCGAAAACCAGTCAAAATTTTTGATTTCGACTGCGGTCCCAATACAATAGCTGTATAACTGGTTAATTCAGAAAGTAATTCAGCAGATTGGTAGAAGACATCACTAATCTCAAAAATTTGAGAATTCATATAATTTTTAATTTTTCCTCGTTTATGTGTATCTACATGCTTTGGTCGCATCAGATGATCAACATAGAATCGATAACCTTTTACAGAAGGAACTCGCCCCGATGAGCTATGGACTTTCTCTATATAATCTAGCTCTTCCAACGTGCTCATTTCATTACGAATAGTTGCTGAGCTAACATTTATTGAGCCATCTTCAACCAAAGTTTTCGAACTCACAGGCTGTCCGTCTTTTGTAAAACGTTCTATTATTTTATTCAATATTAATAATTGTCTTTCTGTTAACATCGCGCAACATCCTTTCGCTTACAAGACAATTACTTTCCAACAAATTAGCACTCGAATGATTCGAGTGCTAATTCCTATGTATAATTTAACAAATTTTATGAAATGTGTCAATGTAAAAGGGTTTAAAGCATAAAAAATTCATACTTTTTATGCTTTAATCTTTTTGCATTTCCAATATTTTTCGCGTAGCTTCTTCATCTTTTTGAAGTTGGTCAATCAGTCCTTGTGCTCCATCAAACTGAACTTCCCCTCGTAGATAAGCCACCCATTCTATTTTTACATCGTCTCCATAAATTTCTTCATTAAAATCTAAAACATTTACTTCTACAGAAAGTTCCGATTGATCTTTAAATGTTACATTATAACCAATGGAAGCCATCCCCATATATCGTTTCCCTTTAACAATAAACCAAACAGCATAAATTCCTACACCAGGAAGAAATGTATAAGGGTTGGAATAAATATTGGCTGTTGGATAACCTAGTTCTCGTCCTCTTGCATCTCCATGAATGACAAATCCTAAAGTTTCATAGGAATAGCCCAGCATAGCGTTGGCTTTTTCAACTTCTCCATTTTTTATATATTGACGAATCAAGGTTGAGCTAATTGTTTTTCCTGATTCTTTCGCTTCCCCTACTTTAACAATTTCAAAGCGACCTTTCGCATAGTCAGATAATTGAGCCATTGAAGCAACATCTGCTTTGCCATAAGTGTAGTCAAAACCTGCTACAATCACTTTCGCATGCCAGCCAACAATATAACGATCTACAAATTCCTGAGGAGGTAAATTTCCAAACTCCGAATTGAAAAATACTTCGTATAAGATATCGACCCCAAGACTTTCAATAATTTTTTCTTTTTGTTCAGGCTGGGTTAAGCTTGCATATTGTCCGGCATTTATCTTTCGATAAACGATGCTTGGGTGACGATTGAAAGTCATCAATGCCACTTTCAAATTTCGTTCACGTCCGATTCGGACACCTTCTTTAATCACTTCTTGATGAGCTAAATGTACCCCATCAAAATATCCCAGTATAAGGACAATATCTTCATTCACTATTTCAGTTTTTTTATAGGGATGTTTAATTTTAATTGTCTTCAATATTTATACCTACATTTCTATCTTAAACATTTTTGAAGGTTTTAATTTTCCTGCTTTTTTTGGATGCTTATCATACAAGGCAACAATCACTTGATTGTATACCAATAAGACTGGATATTCTTCAGCTATGACCTCTTCTTCATTTAGGAGAGCCCCATTTTTTACTCGGCTCCATAATTTATCATCAATGGTTGTTTTATTAAACTGAGTAAGTCCATAATCAATTGGAAGAAATAAAGTGTTTATTTTTTCATTGATAACTGCTGCTTCAACCTCTACTAAAGTATACGTTTGATCTGCTGAGATATTTCCACTTCGAATACGAGTCAATTTAGACATATGAGCCGGATAACCTAATTTTTTTCCAATATCAACAGCTAACGTTCGGATATAAGTACCTTTACTACAAGAGACTTCAAAGGAAAAGCTTAAAGTTTCTTGGTCTTCATTATAGGCAATATCTGAAGTTCTTTTTAGCTCATAGATTTGGACTTGACGAGCAGATCTTTCAATTTCAATCCCCTCAAAAGCATATTCATATAATTTTTTTCCTTTGACTTTAACTGCTGAAAACATTGGTGGAACTTGTTCGATACTTCCTATAAATTCCGCTAGAACTTGATCAATATCTTCATTTTGAATATCTTTTGAAACAGGTAATTTTTCAATGGTGGTTCCTGTAGCATCCTCAGTAGATGTTGAGTACCCAAATGTTATCTCACCCGTATATGTTTTATCTGCTTCAAGCATGTACTCTAATACTTTAGTTCCTGCTCCAACTGCAATTGGTAAAACTCCTTCTACCTCGGGATCTAATGTGCCCGCGTGGCCTACTTTTTTAATCCCCAATAAATGGCGTACTCGACTTACACAAGCAAAGCTAGTCATTCCTTTTTCTTTCCAAATGGGTAAAATTCCTTCTACCATATTTTCACACCATTTCTATTTTTCACTTTGTATATTGTAACATAATTCATGTTAAAAACTAAGAGTTATAAGTTATTCATACGTGTTTTCATTGATATTTTTTAGATATTTCCTTAATAATTGAATACGCTCACAGCGTCTTACTTTAATTAAAGTGGCCTTCTATGGTACTATAAATTAGAAAATAGAGAAAGGTAGTGATCTTTTATGAAACAATTGTTTACTTTCCCTTCAGAAGAATTATTGCAAGAGGATACAGTATATATTACCATTGTTCAGGAATTGCATGCCACCACTTTGACAAATGATAAAGATCGAATTCAATTCGAAAATCTTATCAGTGAAGCTAGAAAAAGGGTTGAAGAATCCGAGTTAAAAGAGAAAGACGCCTTACTTGAACAATTAAATAGAGCATTGAATAACCGTGATTCTCTGGTTAAATTTATTGGAGCTCTTGTAATCTATATCACTCCTAATGATATTTTCTTCTATCATTTAAGTATTTCTGTAACAGACCATGTATATATTAGTGAATTACCTTATATACTTCCTGTCGCCGCTAATGCCCAGTATACTCGAGATTACCACTTACTTGTATTAAATCGAGAAAGTATCCGGTTATTTGAAGGTCATGGCGATAAACTACAAGAACTAGATTTATCAGAATATGAAGAGGCTCCTGTTGATTTAGAAACAGCTCTAGGAACGGAAAAAGAAGGTGGTAGCCTCAATTTTGGTACCTATAGCACGGGGTCTAGTCAAGCAGGATCTGGACAATTTTTCCATGGACATAATGAAACCAGTCAAGAAAAAGATATTGATCGGGAAAGATATTTCCGTTTGGTCGATCGTTTTATAATTGATAACTTTTCAAATGAATTAAACTATCCATTAATCGTTTATTCAGTTGAAGAAAACCAATCTGTATTTAAAGAAATCTCAAACAATAGATATTTAAATGATGTAAATATTATAGGCTCAGCTGCTGGCTTAAGTGTTCCAGATATTCAAAAGAAAGTTTCCGAAACCATCCGTAAACTAAATGATTCAGAAAGAGAAGAATTGCTTGCTCGATTAAGAGAAACTTCTCCAGAAAATCGGATTGAGAACATACCAGATGATTTAACATCTGCTAGTTTACAGGGACGAATTGATCATTTATTCTTGGAAAAAGATTTTAATATCCCTGGTTCAATCACTGATGATGGATTATATGATGAAACGGATGATCGAAATAACTTTATTCATGAACTCGTCCAAAACGTATTAAATTCAAAAGGAAATGTTTATATTCTAGAACACGAGGAAATGCCTGAAAATACACCAATAGCTGCAACGTTAAGATATTAAATCATAAATCAATAGAACATTTTAACAACCAAAAAGAGTTCGGGCATTTTCCCGGACTCTTTTAGTTGTTTTATACATAAAGAGATTCGACTTGTTTTTGAATATCCTTATTCTTTAAAAAATCATCATACGTCGTTTCCGGACGATCGACCACACCGTGAGGGGACACTTCGATAATGTGATTAGCAATGGTTTGAATAAATTGGTGGTCATGGGAGCTAAATAATAAAGCTCCGTTGAAAGCAATCAAACCATCATTTAAAGAAGTAATTGATTCTAAATCTAAATGATTCGTCGGGTCATCCATAACTAACACATTTGCTTTACTTAACATTAATTTAGACAGCATACAACGAACTTTTTCTCCACCCGAAAGGACAGAAATTTCTTTCATAACTTCTTCTCCAGAAAATAGCATACGCCCTAAAAATCCTCGCAAGAATGTATTGTCATCTTCCTCTTTAGATGCATACTGACGTAACCAGTCTATAATCGTTAAATCACCATTAGAAAATTCATCGGAATGATCCTTTGGTAAATAAGCTTGAGAGGTTGTAACTCCCCATTTAATGGTTCCATTATCTGGTTCCATTTCTCCCATAATAATCTTAAAAAGTGTTGTAATGGAAAGATCATTCATACTCGTAAAAGCGACTTTATCCCCTTTATTCAATCGAAAACTAATATTATCTAATACTTTTTTGCCATCAATTGTTTTTGAAATATTCTCAACATATAATAATTCATTTCCAATCTCACGTTCTGGTTTAAAATGGACCATTGGATAGCGGCGTGAAGAAGGTTGAATATCTTCTAAAGTAATATTCTCCAATTGTTTTTTACGAGAAGTTGCCTGTTTAGATTTTGAAGCATTGGCACTAAAACGAGCAATAAATCCTTGTAACTCTTTAATTTTTTCCTCTTTTTTACTATTTTGGTCTGCTTGCAATTTTTCAGCCAACTGACTAGACTCTAACCAGAAATCATAATTTCCAACGTATTGCTTAATTTTTTTAAAATCAACATCTACCATATGAGTACAAACATTGTTTAAAAAATGTCGGTCATGGGAAATAACGACGACTGTATTTTGAAAATTAATTAAAAAATCAGTCAACCATGCAATAGACTTTGTATCTAAACCATTTGTAGGCTCATCTAATAGTAGAATATCAGGATCACCAAATAGGGCTTGTGCTAATAATACCTTTACACGATCACTACTATTTAGTTCGCTCATTTTTTGCCCATGTAACTCACTTGGAATATCTAATCCTGCTAGTAAATCAATTGCTTCAGGTTCAGCTTCCCATCCATTTAAGGCAGCAAATTCCCCTTCAAGTTCTGCTACAAGAATACCATCTTTATCAGAAAATTCTGGTTTCATATATAAGGTATCTTTTTCTTTCATAATATCATAAAGACGTTTATGTCCCATAATAACAGTATCCATTACTGAATATTCTTCATATTCATAATGATCCTGTTTTAGAGTCGCAATCCGTGCCTCAGGTGCTAGAGAAACTGTACCTGTGGATGGTTCAATTTCTCCTGTTAAAATTTTTAAAAATGTCGATTTTCCAGCCCCATTTGCACCAATAACCCCATAACAATTTTCAGGGG
Organism: Atopostipes suicloacalis DSM 15692; assembly: GCF_900129085.1. GTDB lineage: Bacteria > Bacillota > Bacilli > Lactobacillales > Carnobacteriaceae_A > Atopostipes > Atopostipes suicloacalis. The sequence continues at coordinate 65,733 of NZ_FQUF01000005.1, read as the reverse complement.
TAAAATTTAGATTCACTTCTTCAAATAATACTCGATCTGAGAAGCGTAAACTTACATCTGTAACATTCATCATTTCTTTTGTATCCTCTATTCTTTCAGTTTTTTGAACCGAAACTTAAAAAATCCTGATGAGAAAGTGAATTCCCATCAGGATTACTATCAATTAATCAATTTAATTCTCTTCGTTTTTAAGTTCATTTAATAATTCATCAATTCGATTTCCGTATTCTACAGATTCATCTCTTTTAAACTCAAGTTCTGGCGTATGATAAGTTGTTAAACGGGCACCTAATTCTTTACGAATAAGCCCAGTTGCTTTATCTAAACCTGTTTGTGTTTCTTTTTTTGTTTTATCATCTGTCTCAAGTGTACTATAAAAAATAGTAGCTTCTTGTAAATCCCCAGTTAAATCCACATCTGTAATGGTTATTCCATCCACTCGAGGATCGCGAACTGTATTCAAGAGAATGTCATTGACTTCTCTTAATATTTCTTGCGAAACTCTGCCTACTCTATAATTTGCCATGTTTTTCACCTACATTATTCTTGTTTATTTATCTTTCGATTTCTACCATTTCATAGGCTTCTATTACATCATCAATTTTAATATCGTTATAATTTTCAATAGTAAATCCGCATTCATAGCCATTTTGCACTTCACGAACATCATCATCAAAACGTCGCAAGCTTCCTAATTCACCTTCATGGACGACAATTCCATTACGAATTAGACGAATAGAGCTTGTACGTTTGATGACACCATTATTTACTAAAGCACCAGCAATTGTACCCACTCTTGAAACACTGTACGTTTCGCGAACCGTTGCTTGTCCGGTCACTTGTTCTTCATATTCTGGATCAAGCATACCTTTCATTGCTGCCTCAAGTTCATCAATTGCATCATAGATTACTCGATAAGTTCTCACATCTACATGTTCTGATTTAGCATTTTCTGATGCTTGTGGTGTAGGACGTACGTTAAATCCAATAATGATTCCGTGACTTGCTGAAGCTAAAGTAACGTCTGTCTCGTTAATAGCACCCACACCTGTATGGACTACATTAATTCGAACACCATCTACTTCAATCTTTTCTAAGCTTCCAACAAGAGCTTCAACAGATCCTTGTACATCACCTTTTACAATGATATTCACTTCTTTTAATTCGCCTTCTTCAAGACTATCAAAGAGATTTTCTAAAGTTACTTTGTTGACAGATTGACGTTGCTCTTCAACGGCTTCATTTGATCGAGTTTCAGCAATTTGGCGAGCTGTTTTTTCATCTTTAAAGACAACAAATTGATCTCCAGCTTTTGGTGTCTCATTTAAACCAGTGATTTCTACTGGTGTAGAAGGACCTGCTTCTTGAATTTGTTGAGCTTTGTCATTCACCATAGTACGAATACGTCCATAAGTCGTTCCTACAACAATAGAATCTCCTTTTCTTAAAGTACCATTTTGAACAAGTAAGGTAGCAATTGGTCCTTTAGAGCGGTCTAAACGTGCTTCTAACACACTACCTACTGCTAAACCTGTTGGGTCAGCTTTTAAATCTGAAACTTCTGCTACTAAAAGAATCATTTCTAGGAGCTCTTCAATGTTTTGGTTAAATAATGCGGAGATTTCCACAAAGATTGTATCTCCACCCCAATCTTCAGGAACAAGTTCATATTCTAATAACTCTTGTTTTACTCGATCAGGATTTGCTTCTGGTTTATCTACTTTATTTACTGCAACTATAATTGGAACATCCGCTGCTTTCGCATGGTTAATTGCTTCAACCGTTTGCGGCATTACCCCATCATCTGCAGCTACAACAATAATAGCAATATCTGTAACGTCTGCTCCACGAGCACGCATTGTTGTAAATGCAGCATGTCCAGGAGTATCTAAAAATGTAATTGGTTCGCCTTCAACATCTAATTGATACGCTCCAATATGTTGAGTAATTCCACCTGCTTCACTTTGTGTAACACTTGCATCACGTAAAGTATCCAATAAAGTAGTTTTACCATGATCAACGTGTCCCATAATTGTCACTGTAGGTGCACGTTTCACTAGGCTTTCTTCATCTACGTCTTGTTCGAAGTACGTATCTAAATCCGCAACGTCTACTTCAATTTTTTCAATTGGTTCAACATCGTAGTTTAATAATAAAACTTCAATAACGTCTTTACTTAATGAATCATTTTGCGTAGCCACAACACCATCCATAAATAGTTTTTTCACTAATTCAGCTGGTTCGCGATGTAGTTTATGCGCAATTTCAGCAATTGTCATACCTTCTGTATATTCTACTGATTCCGGTAAAGGTTTTTGGCTTACTCTTTGTTGTTGTTCTTGATTTCTGCTTCGGCCTTGACGTCTCTTACTTCCTGCTGGACCTCCACGAGTACCGCGGAATCGTCTACCTTTGTTACGTCTTCCACTTGTACTTTGTTTACGCATTTCTGCTCGTTCTTGCTCATTCGTTGTACGTTTAGCCACTTTAGGTTTGTTCTCAACTTTACTTTGTTTTTTGTTGTTTTGTTTCTTATTGTTTTGTTGTTTATTTGTTTGTTGTTTATTGTTTGACGAATTATTCTTTTTCGGTTTAGATGAGGTTTGTTTTTGATTTTTGTTATTTTGTTGTTGATTTTGGTTTTGATTATTTTGATTACTTTGTTTCTTTTGACTTTGTTGAGGCTTATTTTTAGCTTCCTCTTTTTTAGGAGCTGCATTTTGTTTAGGTTTTGCTTGAGTTGGTTGTTGCAAGTTCTGTTTTACTCGTTTCATATCTTCATCTGTCATCGAAGACATGTGGCTTGCATATTCAATTCCTAAATCTTTGGCTTGTTTTAAAACCTCTTTACTCTCAACATTTAATTCTTTAGCAAATTCATAGACACGTTTTTTGCTCATACAATCACCCTTCTGTTCTTTTATAGCAATTTTTTAAAGGATTGTGCAAATCCGTTATCTGTGAATGCACATACCGTCCTTTCTTTCCCAATAGCCTGTGTAATTTCATCTTTGGAAAATAAAACATAAGAAGGTATTTTATAAAAATCACATTTATCTAAAAATTGCTTTTTTGTGTTTGGACTAGCATCTTCTGCAATAATTACTAAACGGGCTCTTTTTTTCCTAACAGCATCTAATACTGTAGGACTGCCGCTTTCTAGTTGTCTTGCACGTAAAGCAAGACCAAGCAGATTTAATGCTTTTTGTTTATTGTTCATTTTGCTTCATAATTTCTATACGAGCTATCCGATACTGCACATGTGACAATAGTTCTTCATAAAAGTCATCTGTAATCTGTGTTCTCAAAACGCCACTTAAGATATCTTTTTCTTTTGCTTGTTGAATGACTGTTTCGTCCATTGAAACATAAGCGCCACGACCATTTTTCTTTCCCGTATCATCAATAAATATCTCGTTTTCTTTCGTTTTTACAATTCGAACCATTTCTTTTTTTGGTTTCATGTCTCCTGTAACTACACATTTTCGTAATGGGACTTTATTTTTCGCCATGTCCACCCACCTCTTATATCTTTTCCCAAAAAACTTATTCTTGTTCATCTAACTCTTCGTCAATTTCTTCTAAATCTTCAGAAACTTCTCGAGAAACTTCATCATCTGCTTCATCTATTTCTTCGTCTGAATCGATAGGTTCTTCAAGATGCTCATCTTCAAGTTCTTCCATTACCTCATCATGTTCTCTTGGTGTATCTTCATCAGTATCAATAGCTAATGAATCTACTGGAGAATCTTCATCCTGCTGATCATCAAAAATATCAAAGAAATCTTCTGTATCTTCCACTTCTTCAGGTTCTGATTCTTCTGCCATATCTTCTAATGTATCAAAAAAGTCTTCTGATTCATCTAAAATAGGTTCAATCGAACGATCAGAGGAAATTTCCTCTTCTTCTGAATCTTCTGTGATATCTTTTGTTGCTTCAAGTTCAGCGTATTCTTCCGGATCAAAATCACTTTCAGATTTAATATCAATTTTATAACCGGTTAAGCGAGCAGCTAGTCGAACATTCTGACCTCGACGGCCAATCGCTAATGATAACTGTGTGTCTGGCACTACAGCTACACATTCATGCTCTTCTTCATTAATATAAACATCGATTACCTCAGCAGGATTCAATGCGTTCTTAATAAAGACGACTGGATCTTCGTCCCACTCAACAATATCCATGTTTTCCCCATTTAATTCATTTACAATAGATTGTACTCGAACACCTTTAGGTCCAACACAAGTTCCGACTGCATCTACATTTTCATCATGAGAAAAGACCGCAAGTTTTGAACGATCCCCCGCTTCACGAGAAATAGACATAATTTCCACGATTCCATCATAAATTTCGGGAACTTCTTGTTCAAATAATCGTTTTACCAAGTTTGGATGTGTGCGGCTTACAAAGACTTGTGGTCCTTTTGTTGAGTCTTGTACATTATTTACATAAACTTTTATGCGGTCATGTGCTTTATATACTTCGCCTTCGATTTGGTTTCGTTCCGACATAACAGCTTCAACTTTTCCTAAGTTAATAAAGACATAATTGTTATCTTGGCGTTCAACAATCCCTGTCATTAAATCATCTTCATACTGAATGTATTCTTGATAAATAACAGATCGTTCCGCTTCACGCAAACGTTGGGTAATTACTTGTTTAGCCGTTGAGGCAGCTAAACGCCCAAAGTTTTTAGGAGTCACTTCAAAACGGATTTTATCTCCTATCTCATAAGCGAAATTCTTTTCTTTGGCATCTTCTAAAGAAATCTCTAAATTTTCATTTTCTACTACTTCAACTACATCTTTCATTTGATAAACGGCGATATTTCCAGTTTTTACGTCAAACTTTACTTCTACATTTTGTGAGGTTCCATATTCTTTTTTATAAGCTGAAACTAACGCAGATTCTAACGCTTCTTGAATAACTTCTGCTGAAATACCTTTCTCTGATTGCAGTAACTCAAATGCCGCTACTAATGCATCACTCATTTTTATTCGCTCCTATTTTAAAATTCAATCGCTAAACGAGCTTTAGATATATTGGTTCGTTTTAATTCGATCTCTTTTGTTTTATTTTTTTCTTTTACTGTTAGTACCATTTTTTCTTTAGTTAAATCTTTTAGCGTACCATCATATACATTATTCTTTTCAACTGGTTCAAAAAGAGTGACATGAATATAGCGACCAACTGCCTCTTCAAAATCATCTTCTGTTTTTAATGGCCTTTCAGCACCAGGTGATGAAACTTCTAAATAATAAGCATAAGGAATAGGATCCGGCTCTAGTGCGTCCATTTGTTCACTTACTAATTCATTAAACATTGCACAGTCATTTAAATCAACGCCACCGGGCTTATCAATATAGATACGCAGAAACCAATTCTTTCCTTCTTTAACATATTCTATATCAACGACCCGAAAACCCTTTTCGTCTGCAATCGGTCTAACAATATCCTCAACAATTTCAACTGTGTTCATTCTGTCACCTCTTTAGTTTTCCATTTTAATTCTCGATAATTTGTTCTTTGTATTTCGGCAAAAAGAGTGAGCCAAAAAAATGGCTCACTCTCCAGCACGTTCATTCTCTACTACTGCGCTATATTATCATGAATGGAAGTATAATGCAAACTCCCCGCCTTAATTAATCAAGGTTCATTCAATCCTATATTTTGCTTAAACTTTTGTGTTTGTGTTAAAAATCAAATAACGAAAGTTGGTTTTCATCTGGCAGATGATTAACAACATTATTTATCTCAAAATACTCCATAACTGTCCGACTAACTTTTCCTCGTTTTGCAAGATCTTCTTTAGATAGAAAATCACTTTCTTCTCTTGCAGCTACAATTTGTTTAGCCACATTCGCACCTAATGATGGAACAGCTTGGAAAGGAGCAATTAAAGCATCTCCTTCAATAATAAAATTTCGGGCATCTGATTTATTTAGGTCAACCATTTTAATCTCATAGCCCCGCTCTAACATCTCATTAGCCACTTCAAGAGTAACAACTAACGTATTTTCTTTTGTCGTTGCTTCCAATCCCTTATTATAAATTTCTTCTATCCGAGCTTTAAGAACAGATTTACCACCTGTCATAGCGGTTAAATCAAAGTCTTTTGCTCGAACTGAAAAGAATGTTGCATAATAATAGAGTGGATGATGGACTTTAAAGTAAGCAATACGTAAAGCCATAATAATATAAGCTGCCGCATGAGCTTTCGGGAACATATATTTAATCTTAAGACACGATTCAATGTACCATTCTGGAACATCATTCGCGCGCATCTCAGCCTGCCATTCATCTGGTATCCCGCGTCCCTTACGAACATGCTCCATAATGTTAAAGGCTAGACTGTCATCTACTCCTTTATATTGGAGATAAACCATAATGTCATCACGAGTACCAATTACTTCAGATAAAGGAATGTCATAATTTCTAATCAATTCCTGTGCATTTCCAAGCCACACATCTGTCCCATGTGATAACCCAGAAATCTGTAGTAATTCAGAGAAAGTCTCTGGCTCTGTTTGTTCAAGCATTTCACGAACAAATGGGGTACCAAACTCTGGAACACCTAGTGTACCTGTCTTTGAATAAATTTGTTCCGATGTAACTCCTAATACTTCTGTTCCTTTAAATAAGGCCATAACATCTGGATCATTTAAAGGAACGTCGGTTGGATCAATTCCAGATAAATCTTGAAGCATTCGAATCATTGTCGGATCATCATGTCCTAAAATATCCAGTTTTAAAACATTGTCCTCAATTGAATGGAAATCAAAATGAGTGGTATACCATTCTGATTCTTGATCGTTTGCCGGATATTGAATAGGAGTAAAATCATAAACATCCATATAATCCGGAATAACAATAATACCGCCTGGGTGTTGACCTGTGGTTCGACGAACTCCCGTAATCCCTTTAACAAGACGATCTACTTCCGCTCGACGATAATTTAATTGCATATCATTTTCAAAACCTTTGACATGTCCAAAAGCTGTTCGTTCAGCGATAGTTCCAATTGTTCCTGCACGGTAGACATACTCTTCTCCAAATAACTCTTTTGTATGATCGTGTGCTTTGGATTGATACTCACCTGAGAAGTTCAAATCAATATCAGGAACTTTATCTCCTTTAAACCCTAGGAAAGTCTCAAAAGGAATATCATGTCCATCCGCAATAAGAGGTTCTCCACATTCCGGACAATTTTTTGGTGGTAAGTCAAAACCAGATCCGACTGAACCATCATCAAAAAATTCATTGAATTGACATTTTTTACAGCGGTAATGCGGAGATAAAGGATTTACCTCTGTAATACCAGTTAATGTAGCTACTAAACTAGAACCTACAGAACCACGTGATCCAACTAAATAACCATTTTGATTACTTTTTTCTACTAATTTTTGAGAAATTAAGTAAATAACTGCAAAACCATTTCCAATAATACTATCTAATTCACGCTCAATACGGGCTTCAACGATCTCTGGTAAAGGCTCACCATATAATTCTTTCGCTTTGTTATAGGTAATATTGCGAATTTCTTCTTCCGCACCTTCCAGTTTCGGAGTATATAACTTGTCCTTAATCGGAGCAATCTCTGGATCAATCATTTCTTTGATCTTATGAGTATTGGTCACTACAACTTCCTGAGCTTTTTCTTCTCCTAGAAATGCGAAAGCCTCTATCATTTCATCTGTTGTTCTAAAGTGAACTTTTGGATGTAAGGTATCTTGTGTATTGCTTTGATTTAGTGACTTTAAGATAATTTCTCGATATATAGAATCTTCGGGATTTAAATAATGCACATTCCCTGTTGCCACTACAGGAATATCTAACTCTTCACCCAACTTCACAATATTTGACAAAATTTCTTCTAAATCTTCTTCACTTTTTATAAGCTCACGCTCTTTTAAATGTAGATAAGATTCTTTTGGCATAATTTCTAAAAAATCATATTTCTTTGCTAGGTCTTTAGCTTCATCATAGCCTGTCTGCATCATTGCTGTAAAAACATCTCCATCTGCACAACCACTACCTACTAATATCCCTTTTCGATAGTCTTTTAAGACTCGATGAGGAATGCGAGGAGTTCGATAGAAATACTCGGTTAAACCAATTGATACGAGATGATATAAATTTTTCAATCCTTCATTTGAAGAAACCAATAATGTAGCATGAGTGGGGCGTGAACGTTTATAGCTTTCGCCCTGCCCAATATAATCATTAATATGTTTTAGATTTGTAATTTCATATTCGCTAGTTAATTCTTTTAAGAAAATATCTAATAATCTACCCGTTGTTTCCGCATCATAAATAGCTCTATGGTGTTGTTCTAAAACAACATCAAAACGTTTAGCTAATGCACTTAGACCAAAGCTTTTAAATTGTGGATATAAAAAACGTGATAGTTCTAGTGTATCAATTACTGATTGAGTTGATATAGCCAAATCATTTTTTTCGTAACCTTTATTAATAAACCCTACGTCAAATTGAGCATTATGTGCTACCAGGATCGTATCTTTCGTAAATTCTTGGAATTCAGACAACACTTGTTTTTCTGGCTTAGATCCTTTAACCATTTCATTTGTGATTCCGGTTAATTGTGTTGTAAAACTAGAAAGTTCTTTTCCAGGATCAATAAATTCTTGAAATTCTTCAATCACATTTCCTTTGTACATTTTAACCGCTGCTAGCTCAATTATAGAGTCATAGATGGCAGATAAACCGGTTGTTTCCACGTCAAAAACAACGTAAGTAGCTTCATTTAGCTCAATGTCTGAAATATTCATAGCAATCGGAACACCATCATTAACAAGGTCAGCTTCTAAACCATAAATCACTTGTATATCATTTTCTTTGCTGGCTTGATACGCATCTGGGAAAGAATAAACCCCCGCATGGTCAGTGATTGCCACAGCTTCATGACCCCAGTCAGCCGCTGTTTTTACTAAATCTTTAACATCTACCGTTGAATCCATCATACTCATATTCGAATGAGCATGAAGTTCAATTCTCTTTTCTCCCTCTGGCGCTTGATCTTTGCGAGATTCATGAAAAGTTTCCTGTAAACTTTGTGCCATCATTCCTAATTCATTCGTATAGGTGTCTTCTTGAATAGATCCTTGGGCTTTTAACCACATACCCGGTTTAATATTTGCAAACATTGCTTCATCTGTTTCATTATTAGAGAATTTTTTAACGGTTAGAGAAGAAGAATAATCCGTAAGTTTTAAAATCATCAATTCGCGTTCTGATCGTAGTTTCCTAATCTCTACATCAAAAACATAGCCTTCTACGACTACGCTACGCTCCTCATCCAAAATATCTTCCATTTGCATAATAGGGGAATTATTCGAAATACTACGACCCATTTTAATCGGTCCACTAATACTTCCATTTCCTCTTCCATTCCCATTTTGGGCATTTTGTTGATGTTTTTCAGTTAATTTTTTTGTGAGCATTGCATTTTCGGATTCGTTTTTTTCCATCACCGCTTTTGTTACTTTTTCTGCAGCAGTAACATCAACCTCAGGTAGAATACGCAAATCCTTTGGGAAACCTAGTTTCTTATACTCCTCAACAATAGGTGGGAAAAACTCCTCATTGAACTTTGGTAATGTCACTTCATGTTCAATATAAAAAGTGACTTTATTGCCGTTTAAAATAGGAGTTCCTGTTTTAAATAATTCATTACAAATTGGTGAATCTACTCTACTTTGTCGACAGACATAAAGCCAATAGTCACTAATTAACTGTTGGTTTATTGTAGGATTAGTTACTTCAATTTCTAGCTCTATTTTTGCTATTTTTGAAAAAGCAATCGATAAAGCCTCTTCAAACTCTTTAAATAATTTAAAAGGTAAAATATCAGCAAATGTAAAATGAAATTCCCATTTCTTTTCATTTTTATGCACTTTAACAGACTTTATTTCACCATCTTCCAAATAGACTTTCTCATCTTCATTGGGGGATAATTTTATTTGTTCTAATAATGTTTGAAATAAAGCTTTTGTGTCTTTAGCCATTAGTATCCTTCCTTCTTAAAAGATATTACATGAAAGAAAAGGAGGCAGGCATTTAGCTTGCTGTCTCCTTTTTTTAATCTATATAAATAAACGCATTAAATATTTTCTTGGGTTGTTTTAAGAATGGAAATTGTATCGATAATCTCTTCTTTTCGCGTTTCAACCATTTCATTCGTACGTCGGAAAGAAACTTCAACAATTCCATCTTCGGCTTTTTTACCTACTGTAATTCGAATAGGAATTCCAATTAATTCAGCATCCGTAAATTTAACGCCCGGTCTTTCTTTCCGGTCATCGATTAAAACTTCAAACCCTTCATCCGTAAATAATTCATTTAACTCGTCAGTCAATATTCTTTGATCTTCATTTCCATAATTAATTGGAACGATATGCACATCAAAAGGTGCTACAGCATCTGGCCAAACGAGTCCTCGTTCATCTAAATATTGTTCGGAAATTGCGGAAAGTAGGCGGCTAATTCCTATTCCGTAACTTCCCATAATTACTGGGGTCGGTTTCCCATTCTTATCTAGGACGTTCGCTCCCATCGTTTCACTAAAGCGAGTTCCTAATTTAAAAATGTGCCCTATTTCAATTCCTGTAGTGAATTGAAGAGTACCTTGTCCATCCGGTGACAAATCTCCTTCTTGAACCATTCGGATATCTGTGTACGTATCCGGCTCAAAATCACGACTTGGGGTTATATTAATATAATGCTTGTTTTCTTGGTTGGCTCCCGCAACAGCATTTACCATATTTTTTACATATAAATCAGCCACAATCGTTACTTCTTCTCCTAGATCAAGTGGCCCAACATAACCAGCTGGGAGTCCAGCAAATAACTCTTTGATTTGTTCTTCCGTAGCATGTTCAATGGTTTCAGCACCCACTGCCATACGTACTTTAATTTCGTTAACGTCATGGTCTCCTCTTATAATAGCCATTATTGGCTTCGTACCATCCGCAACTAAAAGAACACTCTTCAATATTTTAGCTTTACTAATGGATAATAACTCCGCTAATTCATCAATTGTTTTTGTATCGGGCGTGTCGATTAATTCTTTTTGAAGTTGAACTTCTGTATTCGTACGTTCTTTAAATTTACTGCTCGCCATTTCGATATTGGCTGCATATTCACTTTCTGTTGAATAAGCAATGGTATCTTCTCCTACATCTGACATCGCAATAAACTCTATCGATTCCTTGCCCCCCATTGCTCCTGCATCGGCAATTATTGAGCGATAGTTTAGTCCAATTCGAGTAAAGATATTATCATAAGCTTGCCAAATATCATTATACATATCATCTAAGCTATCATAAGAATCATGAAAAGTATAAGAATCCTTCATAAGAAATTCTCTACTTCGTAACAAACCAAATCTAGGTCGTTTTTCATCTCGATATTTTGTTTGAATTTGATATAAATGAAGGGGTAATTTTTTATACGATTTAATATCATCACGAACTAATTTCGTAAATGTTTCTTCGTGGGTTGGCCCTAATAAAAAGTCTCGATTGTGTCTATCTTTCAATTCCATCATTTCTGGGCCATACGTCTCAAACCGACCAGATTCTCGCCATAAATCCGCTGGAATCAAAGTAGGAAGTAGCATTTCTGTACCTCCAACAGCGTCTAATTCTTCACGGATAATATTTTCTATTTTTTTAATTACGCGCCATGCTAATGGCATATACGTATATATGCCTGCTGATATTTGACGAATAAATCCCGCACGTAACATTAATTGATGACTAGCTACTTCAGCATCACTTGGGGTTTCTCGTAATGTTGGGATAAAAATTTGGGATTGTTTCATTCAGTATCAAACTCCTTTATATTCATTTTATCGTTAGTTGAAAAAAAATCTTTGGATGTCATTCCATGTTACTACTAACATAAGAATTAATAATAATACCATACCGATTAAATTAATCATCGCTTCTTTTTCTTCACTTATTTTCTTTCCGCGAATTCCTTCAACAATATTTAAAAGTAACTTTCCACCATCTAGTGCTGGAATAGGTAATAAATTCATTAATCCTAGGTTAATACTTAAAAAACCAATGAAGTTAATAATCCCAATAAGACCAGATGTTTTGGTTACTTCTCCCGTTAATTCAAAAATTGCAACCGGTCCGCCTAAATCATCTACAGTAAATTGCCCCGTAAATAACATGCCAATACTTTGAGAAATCATTTTGATGGTCGACCATGTTTCTGTAAAACCAAAAGTGATTTTATCCATAAAAGAAGTTTTCATAGAGACTTCTACTCCAATTCGACCCACTTCTGTTTGGTTAACTGTTCTTGCTTCTGGTTTAATCACTTCAGTGTATTGATTTTTTTCAGGGGTTTCCATCTCAAAAGTCAAAGTTTCATTTGGATGTTGTCCTACAATCTCCACCATCTCTACAAATGAAGACACCTCTTCATCTTCAATAGCTAAAACACGATCGCCTGTTTCTAGTTGTGATTCAGCTGCTGGTGTATTTTCTTCTATTCGACCAATTATAGGTTCAGATGAAGGAATTCCTCCTTGCATGAAAGCCATTAGCATAAAAGCAACAATAGCCAGGATAAAATTATTTAGAGGTCCCCCGAAATTTGTTAGTATGCGATTAAATAAGGGAGCATTAGGAAATTGACGGTTAGCCGGTGCGATTTGTAGTTTTGTGCCATCTTCTTTAATCAGTATCGCATCTTCATTGACTGAATAGGTAACCGTTTCTTCTGTATTATCTGACATATTGCCTTTAATATAGAGTTTCTCATTAAAGTCATATTCCAACACATCAATAGGAACACCCTTTGTGTACATGGATTGCTTACTTAAATCAATCTCAGATACTTTTTCATTTTCATCAAGTACTAATAAAGCAGGCATCCCTAATCGGATATCCTCTTCTTCTTCATAACCGGCCATTAACACATATCCACCTAATGGTAACATACGGATTGTGTAAGTTGTTTCATTTCTATGCGTTTGAAATAACTTTGGTCCCATACCAATAGCGAATTCTCGAACTAAAATGCCTGATTTTTTTGCGAAATAAAAATGACCAAACTCGTGTACAATAACAATTATTCCAAAAACCAGTATAAATGCTAATATTGTTTGCATAGAACACAACTCCTTTCTACTCCATTACAAATTCATCTTTATTAAACAACACCCAATATAAATGCCATACTTAATGTAAATAACGCACTATCAAAACGATCCAATATTCCACCATGGCCGGGTAATATATTTCCTGAATCTTTTACTGAGAAATGTCTCTTAAAGCCAGATTCTAATAGATCACCAAATTGTCCGGTCACAGATAAAATTCCAGCTACCAAAAGCATTATACCTTTGGAATAGATAAAGTCAAAAAAGATTAAGTAAATAGAGGCTACAATTATAGCCGAGATAATACCACCTATAAATCCTTCTATTGTTTTATTTGGTGATAGCTTAGGCGCTAATTTATTTTTACCAATCTGAGAGCCTATAAAATAAGCACCAATATCCGTACTCATGACGACCAATAAGATAAATAAAAATAAGGCTAAATTAGATTCACGGATTGTCACAGCAGCGTACCCACCTAAACCAACATAAAACATAGTCAACGCTGAGATACCTGCTTTAGTAAAATCATAGTCATGAATAAGCACCGTACAAATTAATAAAAACATTAATGAAAAAACAGGCGTAAAACTGTTACTCCAATTATCTGGTAAATAGACGGCTATATAGTCAAAAAATACAATCGACAACGTACCAAGATATGTAACAATAGATGGCAATAATTTTCGGCTAATCTTTGCCATATGAATTAATTCTATACTTGCTAATAATGCAATAAGACCCATGACAATATTAAAAGGCCAACCACCTATAATAATCGTCGGGACAAGTACCACTAACAAGACAATAGAAGTGATTATGCGTTGACGCACAATAATCCCCTCCTAGGATTTTATCTTTCCGTAAATTAAACTCCACCAAATCTACGGTTTCTATTTTGATATTCTAAAATTGCTTGTTCAAATAATTTTTCGTTGTAATCAGGCCAATATTCAGAAGTAAAATAAAATTCACTATAAGCATTCTGCCAGAGCAAAAAATTACTTAAACGTTTTTCTCCGCTCGAGCGAATTAAAAAATCTACTTCTTGAAATTCACCTAGTTGTGCCGTTAATAGATGTGAAGCGATCATTTCTTCATTGATAGCCTCAGGTTTTAGTTTTTTATTCTTTACTTCTTGAGCAATTTCTTGAACAGCTTGGACAATTTCGGCTCTGCTTCCATAATTGAATGCAAAATTTAAAATCATTCCTGTATTATTTTTCGTTTCCTCCACCGCTTTAAAAATCGCTCGTTTGGTAATATCTGGGACTTGTTTTTCAAAGCCCGTAACCATCACTTTTACATTATTTTCATTGAGTTCTGGAACAAACCTTTTGAAAAACTTTCCAGGTAAAGCCATTAAATATTGGATTTCTTTAATGGGACGCTTCCAGTTTTCGGTAGAAAAAGCATACAAAGTTAAGACTTTAACACCAAGTTGATTAGCACTTAAAGCAACTCGTCGTATGGCTTCAACACCTTCTTTGTGTCCTTCAGACCGATCTAACCCTCTTTCTTTCGCCCAACGTCCATTCCCATCCATAATTATAGCTACATGATCGGGAACTAAACCATTTTGGATATCGTGGGTAGAGTTATTATTAGTCATGATTGTCCTCCTTATTTTTTTCTACACTCTATTATATTGAAAATATGTACAAACTACCACATCTATTAAACATTATCCTTTTATTTCCTAAAATAATATAAATCCGCCAAAACAAATAGTGTTCTAGCGGATTTGTTTTAATCTATAAAAAATAAGATTTAACCTTTAATCAACTGGTCATATGTATAGAGTGTCTATATCTTTTAACTATAGATTTAATACACAATATAGATAACCATTAATCTTTTAATTCTTTAACGATTAATCTTCAATGATTTCTTTTTCTTTTTCTGCTGCTATTTGATCGGCTTCTTTTACAGCATCATCCGTTAATTTTTGCACTTCAGCTTCAAATCTATGCAATTCATCTTGTGAAAGATCGCCATCTTTTTCTAATTTTCTCAAATCATCAATTGCAGCGCGGCGAATGTTTCGGATAGAAACTTTCGCATTTTCAGCTTCTTCTCCAACTTGTTTAGCAATCTCACGACGGCGTTCTTCTGTTAATTGCGGAACAATTAAACGTATAATTGAACCGTCATTTGATGGGGTAATCCCAATTTCTGATTTATTAATTGCTTTTTCAATATCCGTTAAAATATTTTTATCGTAAGGTGTAATTACAATCATTCGTGCTTCAGGTACTGAAATTTGAGCTAATTGGTTTAACGGTGTATTGGCTCCATAATATGAGACCATAATGCCATCGAGTAAACTCGCATTCGCACGGCCTGCACGAATACTTCCCAATTCACGAGTAAAAGCTTGTAAAGCATTATCCATATCTTTTTGTGTGTTATTAAGTACTTGTTGACTCATTTTACTTCCCCCTAATATTTGTTCCTATTTTTTCGCCAAGGACAACTTTTTTAATGTTTCCTTTTTCATTCAGTTTGAAAACAACGAGTGGGATTTCATTATCCATACTTAAAGAAGATGCAGTGGTATCCATTACGTTAAGTGATTTATTAATCACATCAAGATAAGTTAATTCTTCATATTTTGTAGCCGTTTTATCCACATTTGGATCCGCTGAATAAACACCATCTACATTATTTTTTGCCATCATAATAACGTCAGCATTAATTTCCGCGGCACGTAACGCTGCAGTAGTGTCTGTTGAAAAATATGGGCTTCCTGTTCCACCAGTAAAAATGACCACACGACCTTTTTCTAAATGACGGATAGCTCTTCTTCTTATATAAGGCTCTGCTACTTCAGCCATACTAATTGCTGTCTGAACACGAGTAGGTACCCCTACATTTTCTAGTCCATCTTGTAAGGCTAAACCATTCATTACAGTGGCTAGCATTCCAATATAGTCCGCTTGTGCGCGCTCCATTCCCATGGTCTCACCAGTTTGTCCGCGCCAAATGTTTCCCCCACCAACAATAATTGCAAGTTCTACACCTAATGCATGTACTTCTTTAATTTCTTCAGCGATATCCTTTATAGTTGCTGGATCAATCCCATACCCTTTTTCGCCGGCAATTGCTTCTCCACTTAATTTTAAAATAACCCTTTTATATTCAGGCTTTGCCATCTTTAGTCCTCCTAGGTTTACATATTAATATTAGCATATTTCAAAGAATGAGTCACTTATTTGTCAGGTATTTCTCACTCTATTTCGTTAAAAATATATTTAACCCTATAATAACCTAAAAAAAGACAGGAACGCTAGACGCTCCTGTCTAAATCTTAAAATTAAAGGTTCATTTGATTTCTAACTTCTTCAGCAAAATCTTCTTCACGTTTTTCAATTCCTTCGCCAACTTCTAGACGAGTGAATGATTTAATTGAAGCGTTATGATCATTTAGATATTCTTGAACAGTTTTGTCTCCATCTTTAACATATGGTTGGTCAACTAATGAAATTTCAGCTAACCATTTGTTTAAACGACCTTCAACCATTTTTTCAACAATGTGTTCTGGTTTTCCTTCGTTTTTAGCTTGTTCAGATAAAATATTTAACTCATGATCACGCGTTTCTTGTGGAACATCCTCACGTTTTAAATATTGAGGGTTTAAGGCAGCGATATGCATAGCTACATTACGTGCTACTTCTTCGCTTCCACCTTCAATTAAAGTTAAAACAGAAATGCTTCCGCCCATATGCTCATAAGCGCCGAATACTTCATTATCTTCTTTTTCAATTAATTCGAAACGACGAAGAGTGATGTTTTCACCAATTGTAGTAATTGCACTTGTAATGTTGTCGCTAATTGTTTCACCATCGTCCATTTTAAGATCTTTTGCTTCATCAACAGAAGCAGGTTTATTTATTGCAATGGCTTTAGCAATATCTTTTACAAGTGTTTGAAATTGTTCGTTTTTCGCTACATAGTCTGTTTCACTATTGACTTCAACAACAGCTGCAGTGTTTCCTTCAACATGGATATAAGATAATCCTTCTGCTGAAATACGATCTGCTTTTTTAGCTGCTGTAGCTACACCTTTTTCACGTAAAATATCGATTGCTTGATCCATGTCACCGTCTGCTGAAACTAATGCTTTTTTTGCATCCATCATTCCAACACCTGTACGGTCACGAAGTTCTTTAACTTGAGCTGCTTTAATTTTTGCCAAGATAATTCCCCCTGATTTAAAATAAATTAATTATATTTGTGGTCTTTTTTATTGCGAATTAAATATTATTCGTTGTCGCCTTCTACAGCTTCAACCATTTCTTCAATAGAAGCTGATTTTTCTTCGTCAGCTGCTGTTTGAGATTCACCTTGATTTCCTTCAATGTATGCATCTGCCATTACTGAAGTAATTAATTTAATTGCGCGAATAGCATCATCGTTTGCTGGGATAACATAATCAATGTTATCTGGATCTGTATTGGTATCTACCATAGCAATTACAGGGATGCCTAATTTATTTGCTTCATTAACTGCAATATATTCTTTACGAGGATCTACAACGAATAAAGCATCTGGAGTTCCAGACAAGTCTTTAATTCCTCCAAGTGTACGTTGTAATTTATCTCTTTCTTTAATTAATAAGCTAACTTCGTTTTTAGGAAGAACATCAAATGTTCCATCTTCTTCCATAGCTTCTAATTCTTTTAAATAGTCAATTCGTTTACTGATTGTGTCCCAGTTCGTCATGGTTCCACCTAACCAACGATGGTTAATGTAATGAACTCCTGCACGTTCAGCTTCTTCTTTAATTGATTCTTCTGCTTGTTTTTTAGTTCCTACAAATAGAATGTCTCCACCATTTTCACCAATTTCACGAACAAGTTTATAAGCTTCTTCGATTGCACGGACTGTTTGTTGTAAGTCAATGATGTAGATGCCATTTCTTTCTGTAAAGATATAAGGTTTCATTTTTGGATCCCAACGACGTGTTTGGTGACCAAAATGAACACCAGTTTCTAACAATTGTTTCATAGTTACTACTGCCATTATAAATTCCTCCATTTTTGTTTTTTTCGTCCCCAACCTTCAAATATTCAAACAACTCCTGGCAATAGGAGCAACAGTTGAACAATCCAGTCGAGTGAAATTTGATGCTTTAGCACCGTCAAGTATTATACAGAAAACGTTGATAAATATCAAATAAAACTTGCACTCTAATTAAAATTAAAGCATACTATCTTTATCATTGACTTGAGGTGATGTTTTGTTTTATACATTTATATTTAATTTAATTAAAGGGTTATTATTTATATTAAACGGGCGAACTAAAGTTGTGGGTAAAGAAAATCTCCCTACAGATGGGAAATTCGTTCTAGTTGCTCCCCATCGTACTTATTTAGATCCTGTTTATATTGCTGTAATGTCTTATCCATTTAGATTTTCCTTTATGGCAAAACAAGAACTATTCAAAATTCCTATTTTAAGTTGGATTATTCGTCATCTGAATGCTTTTCCTGTCGATCGCGACAAACCAGGAGTTAGTGCAATTAAAACACCAGTAAATTATTTAAAAAATGATGAATTAAATGTAATGATTTTTCCTTCTGGTAGCCGCCATTCCACGGAATTAAAAGGTGGAGCAGTTACGATTGCGCGTTTAGGAAAAAGTAAAATCGTTCCAGCTGTTTACTCTGGTCCACTTACTATGAAAGATTTATTAATGCGCAAACAAGCGACCGTAAAATTCGGAGAACCTTTTGAAGTTAAACGAAAGATTGAAGGAGTGGATGATATCAATGAATATTATTCCAACATCATTCAAGATTCTTTCAGTGAACTTGACGAGTCTTCAAATCACTAACAAAAAATCCTCGCCTTAAAAAGGCAAGGATTTTTTTATTTATCGAAATTATTTATGAGACGAACGAGTATATCCTAAGTTTTGTAGCTCATACATTTCACTGTAACGTCCACCAAGCTTAATTAATTCTTCGTGCGTTCCACGCTCTACAATTTCTCCGTCTTCTAAGACGAGAATTTGATCTGCATCACGAATGGTGGATAATCGATGTGCAATAGCCAAAGTTGTGCGGCCTTCACGCATTCGATTTAAACCTTCTTGAATCAATACTTCTGTTTCAGTATCAATATTCGCGGTTGCTTCATCTAAAATTAAAATTTTTGGATCTTTTACGATAGTGCTAGCAAATGATAATAATTGTTTCTCTCCACTTGAAAAGCCCGCTCCACGCTCTACTACTTTATGGTCATATTTTCCTGGTAATTTTTCAATAAAACGGTCCGCTTGAACAAATTGAGCTGCTCGGATAATTTCTTCATCCGTAATGGAGTCATCGAGTAAACGAATATTGTCTTTAATCGTTCCATAAAACATAAAGGAATCTTGCAGAACTAAGCCAATTTCATTTCGAAGCTCTTCCATTGGATATTTTTTAATAGATTGATCATCAATTAAAATTTCACCCTCTTGAAATTCATAAAAGCGCGATAGAATATTAATGATCGAAGATTTACCACTTCCAGTGTGACCGACTAAGGCAACTGTTTCACCGGGATTTACTATAAATGAAATATTTTTTAAAACATCATGTTCATCATCATATGAAAAAGTGACGTCTTTAAATTCGATTTTTGCATCACTGATTTTTAAATCTTGTGTGTCTTCTTGTTGTGGATTATAGGTTTCATCATCCATTACATTTAATATTCTACTACTTGAGATTACCCCATCTTGAAAGAGACTTAGATTATCCATCAAACGAGTTAATGGCTGAAAGAATAAGTTAACATAGGAGGTAAAGGCATAAATTACACCAATCTCAACCGATCCTTGTAAGGCATCATAACCAAATAAGCCAAGAATAGCGACAATAGCTATTGTATAAAGCAAATTAATAATTGGACTTAATAAAATAGCATTTATTCTAGTCATTGAGAAGTTTGATTGAAAATAAGAATCATTCACTTCCTCAAACTCATTAATCATCCGTTTCTCTTGTCTAAATTGTTGAATAATAGGCATTCCATTAATCGATTCAGCTAATTGTGTATTTAACATACTGTTTTTACTTTTCATTTCAGAGTAAGTTTTAGAACTATACACTTGATAAAAGCGAGTAACAACAATCAATATAGGTACAAAAGCTAATATCCATAGGGAAACTTTCCAATCTAACAAAAGCATTGCCCCAAACGTAGTTAAAATACTTAATAAACTTTGGACAATATTTAATAAAACATTCCAAAAATCTTTTAACGCCTCAGTGTCATTGGTTACTCGGGTAACAATCCAGCCTGTAGAAGTATTATCAAAAAATTTCATACCTAAACGATGAACTTTAGCAAATAGTTGATTTCTTACATTTTGAATCGTTTTTTCTGAAGCTGTATTAAATAAATAAAGCTCAAAAAAGGTAACAATAGCCTTTACAAGAGTCAATCCAAAATAAATAGCACCAAACATAACAGCAGTTGAACGAGTAGCTGTTCCTGTAGCTAAATAATCATCAATAAATGTTTGAATGATACGCGGTTGAACCGCATTAACTACTGCTAGAAAGATGACAAGAAAAATAGCGGCTGCGAATTGTTTAATATATGGTTTAATAAACTTTAATATTCGCTTTAAAGTAACCATTTGTTCTTTTATTGGTATTGAACGATATTGTGACTCATCTTCAACGTTATTTTCCATGTCTACTCACCTTCCTCCCCAAGTTCAGGTATCTTTTGTTCTAATTGTTGTTTATTGTACATTTCATTGTACCAACCATTTTGTTCGATTAGCTCTTCATGTGTCCCACGTTCAGTAATCTTTCCTTCATCCAGTACGATGATTTCATCCGCATGCATTAAAGAACTAATACGATGAGCAACAATAATTGTCGTTTGATCTTCTCTTAATTCTTTTAATCCTCGAAGAATCTCTTCTTCCGTTTTTGCATCGACAGCAGACAAAGAATCATCCAATATCATGAGTTCAGGGTTTTTGATTAACGCACGAGCTATAGACACACGTTGTTTTTGTCCCCCTGAAAGAGACACCCCTCGTTCACCTGTTTGTGTATCATAGCCATTTGGCATTGACACAATATCATCGTGAATGTCTGATATTTTTGCAGCAATTTCAACTTTTTCTTGTGAAAGAGTAGGATCACTGAAGCGAATATTGTCTCGAATAGACGTGGAAAATAGAAAGGTATCCTGTGGTACATAACCAATGCTTTGCAATAAAGCATCCAATGTATAGTTTCGAATATCGTTATCACCAAATTTTATTTCGCCGTCATAATGATCATAATCACGCAATAAAAGTTTTAAGATACTTGTTTTTCCTGCCCCGGTTTTTCCGACAATCCCTAAAGTATTTCCTTTCTTTATATTAAAAGAAACATCTTTTAAGGCAACTTCTTCACTGTTTGGATACTTAAATGAATCCACCTTAAACTCAATATCACCTGCAGGCGGTTCATTAGCAGCACCTTTTCTTTCGACAATCGCTGACTTTTCACTTAATAATAATTCAATCCGTTCATAACTTGCTGAACCTCTTTCGATAATATTAAAAAGACGTCCAATTGCAAACATTGGCCAAACCAAC
Source organism: Atopostipes suicloacalis DSM 15692 (assembly GCF_900129085.1). Lineage (GTDB taxonomy): Bacteria > Bacillota > Bacilli > Lactobacillales > Carnobacteriaceae_A > Atopostipes > Atopostipes suicloacalis. The sequence continues at coordinate 43,995 of NZ_FQUF01000005.1, read as the reverse complement.
ATTCCTATGTAACTGATAAAAGTAACAAATTCTCCCACTGAGATTTCCATATCTAAAATTAAATGTCCACCAACAATGATAGCAATCACATAAGAGCTCCCGATAATTAAATCTAAAACAGGATCAAATAACGAATCTATTTTATAAACTTCTCTATTTTTGGCGACTATATTATCTGTTTGTTCATGAAATTCTTCGATGTCTTCTTTTTCTTGGCCAAATGTTTTAATTCGTTTAATTCCTTGTAAACTTTCTTGTACTTTGTTATTCATTTGTGAGAAAGCATCTTGTGCACCTCGAAAACGAGTGTGTAACATTCTTCCTAGATACCTAGAAGCTACCGCTAAGAAAGGCAAAGGTATAATCGCCAACAATGTTAGACGCCAATCAACAACTACAAACATAGCAGTTATAGTAATCACAGTAATACTTAAAGAATCTGCCATTGTGACTATCCCACCACCGGCCACCATACGTAAAGCTCTTAAATCATTGGTAGCATGTGCCATTAAATCTCCCGTACGATATTTCTGGTAAAATTCGCTATCCATTTCTGTAAAATGTTTATATAAGCGGTTTCTCATAATTTTTTCTAATCTTTGAGCATTTCCCCATATATTTACACGCCATACATAACGTAAAGCATATTGAGCAACTGCCGTTAAAACTAAGATGACTAACCACCTCATTAACGAGTTTGTTGTAATCACATCCGTTGCAATTTCATCTATGACCACGCCAATAATACGTGGAGGAATCAACTGCAAGATGGCTACAAACAATAAAGCGATAATTGCAATGAAATAAGATTTCCATTTATCCTTAAAAAACCAACTTAGTTTCTTATATATTCCCATCCATACACCTACTCTTATTTGGCTATTTGTTTTTTAAATTCAAAGAAACGAACAGCTTTTAAAAGTTAAATGACTGTTCGTTCTTAGATTACTTATTTTTATTTTTGTTCTTAGCTTGCCCTTTCATCTGACTAACCATTTGGTTGATTTTTCGTTCAGATGGTTTTTGCCCCATTGAAAGCATCATTGTACGTATCATTGTTTCATCAATCGGTGGATTTTCTTCAAAATACTTTATCATGTAACGACGTGCAAGGAAAAATCCAGCTGCTAAACCACCAACTAATGCCAATATAATTAGAAATATTGCTAAACCTAATTTCATATTTCTTCACTCCAATCTTCTATTATTTAAATCTTTCAATTTATACACAACTACTATTTTACCTAAAATGAATCGAAAGTAAAACCATAAAACGAAGACAGATTAAATTTATCTCATATTTATCTAACCTCAACAATTTAAATGGCTAAGAATAACAGAATGTAAAACAGCTGACAAAAAGTCAGCTGTTCATCATTCTTTTCATCGTATTATTTAAAGATGATGGATTAACGATTTAAAGATAAATATTCATCAACAACATTCTCTACGGTAAATCCTAAGTGTTCAATAACTTCCTCGCCTTTACCACTTGCGCCAAAGCGATTAATCGCCATAATCTTTCCATCTGTCCCTGCATAACGATCCCAACCAAATGGTGCACCCATTTCAATCGCTACACGCTTTGTAAGATCTTTTGGTAAAACAGATTCTTTATATTCTTCAGATTGTAACTCAAACAACTCAAAACTTGGCATAGAAACAACTGCTACGTCATGTCCTTTTTCACGCAATTCTTTTTGTGCGCTAACAGCTAATTGCACTTCAGATCCTGTAGCTAGAAGCAAGCCTTCCGCGTCTCCTTCTGCTGGAGACAACACGTAAGCTCCTTTTTCAACATTTTCTAATGCGAGCTTTTCTGTATTCGGGAGTACCGGTAGATTTTGACGCGTTAGAGCCAATAAGGTCGGACGGTTTTTAGACTCTAAGGCCACTTTCCATGCTGCCGCAACTTCGTTCGCATCCGCTGGTCGCATCATCGTTACATTTGGCATTCCTCGATAACTAGATAATTGTTCGATCGGTTCGTGCGTTGGTCCATCTTCACCCACAGCTACAGAGTCATGAGTTAATACATAAATGGCTGGAATTTCAGAGAGTGCTGCTAAACGAACCGCTGGGCGTAAATAATCAGAGAAAACAAAGAAAGTCGATACAAAGGATTTCGTTCCGCCATGAAGTAAAATCCCATTTAAGGCAGAAGCCATCGCATGTTCACGCACTCCGTACCAAATGTTCTTTCCTTCGTAGTGATCTGGCGCAAAATCACCTACATCATCAATCATCGTTTTATTGGATCCAGATAGATCGGCTGATCCTCCCCAAAAGTTAGGAACGACTTCAGCAATAGCGTTTAAAACTTCCCCACTAGTTTCACGACTAGCTGGTCCATCTTGATTTTCTTCATAACTTGGCAAGTTATCTTCCCAATTTTCTGGAAGCTCTCCAGATAAAGCTAATTTAAATTCTTCTCCGAGTTCAGGGTATTTATTCACATATTCTTCGACTAGCTTTTCCCATTTTTCTTCTGCTTGTGTCCCTTTATCAATTATATTTTCCTTGAAGCGAGTATAAACTTCTTCCGGTACTTCAAAGGCTTCATGGGTCCAATTATAATTTTTCTTGGCCGTTTCTGTTCCTTCTGTTCCAAGGGGGGCTCCATGTACAGCTGATGTTCCAGCATTTGGCGCACCATAACCAATTTCCGTTCGAACTTCAATAATAGTTGGTTTAGCGGTCACATTTTTAGCTGCATCGATAGCTTCATTTATTGCTTCTAAATCATTGCCATCTTCTACATAGCTGTGGTCCCATCCATAAGCTTCGAATCGTTTTTGGATATCTTCACTGAATGCTTTGTTTGTCGGTCCATCCAATTGAACATCGTTAGAGTCATATAAAACAATCAATTTTCCTAATTTCAAATGACCGGCTAGACTTGCTGCTTCATGGGAAATTCCTTCTTGTAAATCACCATCACTGGCTAAAACGTATGTATAGTGATCAACAACAGGAAAGTCTTCTTTATTGTAAGTGGCTGCAAGATGAGCTTCTGCCATCGCCATTCCTACACCGTTTGCGAAACCTTGACCTAATGGCCCAGTCGTCGCTTCAACTCCATCTGTTAAATGAACCTCTGGATGTCCTGGCATTTTACTTCCTAATTGACGAAAATCTTTCAAGTCCTCTATCGAAACATCAAAACCGGATAAATGAAGTAAGCTATATAACATGGCTGAACCATGTCCCGCAGATAAAATAAAGCGGTCGCGGTTAAACCACTGTGAGCTTTTCGGATTCGTTTTATAGTGCTTGGCCCACAATGCATAAGCCATTGGTGCTGCCCCCATAGGTAAACCCGGGTGGCCTGAATTAGCCGCTTCAACGGCATCTATACTTAAAGTACGAATTGAATCTACTGCTAATTGATCTGTTTTATCAAACATTCTTTCAATCCTTTCATTATTTAAACATTATTGTTATTATTTTTATTTTTCTTTAACTCTTTAGCCTTTTTGGGAGTAACGTCATTACCTTCTTCGTCTACTATTTTTATTCCCGCTAAATGACTTTTAACTTGTCCTCGAATTAACTCTAAATATTCTTCTCTTAATTTCTTTTGTTCTTCTTTTTCACTTTCAGTTAATCCTTCTTCTTTACTTTTCTGAGCAAGAGCATTAATTTTATTAATTAATTCTTCTGACAATTTAATTCAGCTCCTTTAAAATTACTACGTCTCTAATCTTACCAAATACTTTGAGAAATAACTAGCATGAAAAAGCATTAATCTCAAATAAATAAAACACTTTCACAAAAATAATAGTAATTGAATAACTTAAGGAATACGAACATACATTTCTACGAACAAACGTTTGAATCTCCTAATTTCATATGCTATAATAATTTATGAACTTATTAATTAGAATATTAATGAAATAAAGAGGTGTTTTCATGGCAAAAAGAGGTCGAAAAGGAGAGAAGCAGCACGAAATTTTAATGTTTATACATGAAGAAGTTTCAGATCGTGGTTATCCCCCAACTGTTCGTGAAATATGTAATGCAACAGGGTTAGCTTCTACATCTACTGTACATGGTCATCTGTCCCGCTTGGAAGATCAGGGTTTTATTATTCGTGACCGATCAAAACCTCGTGCAATTGAATTGACTGAAGATGGGCTCAACAAGTTAGGAATTAATCAAAACTCAGGACAGATTCCTTTATTAGGAGTCGTTACCGCAGGAGAACCTATTCTGGCTGTAGAAGAAGCTACAGATTTCTTTCCAACTCCTGATCATATTCAATATAATGCCGATGATTTATTTATGTTAACTATCCGAGGAGATAGTATGATTAATACTGGAATATTGGATGGCGATTTAGTCATTGTCAAAAGACAAGAAACAGCCAATAATGGAGATGTAGTCATTGCAATGACACAGGAAGACGAGGCAACATGTAAGAGATTTTATAAAGAAACCTCACATATTCGTTTACAGCCTGAAAATGATGAACTTGACCCTATTATTTTGCCAGATGTTAAAATACTTGGTAGAGTCATTTCTCTTTACCGTACGCATGTTTATTAATTCGTATATTAAAAACCTTAAGTGGATTGAAAAGAAAAAAATCTTTTCAACCACTTAAGGTTTTTTTGTCTAATATTTCAATAGGGAATAAATATAGTACCCTTTTATTTTTTCTCGTCCTTTTAACTCAAGTAATTCAATAAGGAAAGCAGTCCCCACTACTTCTCCGCCTAGCTTTTCAATAAGCTCGATCGTTGCCGCTAAAGTTCCCCCTGTTGCTAATAAATCATCAACAACCAACACTCTTTGACCCGGCTGAATTGCATCTTTATGCAATTGAAGGGTGTCTTCTCCATATTCTAATCCATAAGTTACTTCGACCGTTTCACGGGGCAATTTTCCTTTTTTTCGAGCTGGAGCAAAACCCACGCCAAGCGCATAAGCTACTGGACAACCTACAATAAAGCCGCGAGCTTCAGGCCCTATGATTACATCCACATTCTTATCCTTCGCATAGTTTGCAATTTGTTCTGTTGCGTAACGGTATGCATCGCCATCAGCCATCAAAGGGGAAATATCTCTAAAAGTAATTCCCTTTTCAGGATAATCTGGTACTGAAGCAATATATTTACTTAAATCCATTTGTTTTCTCCTCGTTATAAATAGTTTCACAATAAATAAACAAAATAATTATTTACTAATTGAAAGAATGATTTCTTTAAATGAACTATAAAGAAATAACTCTTCTGCTGCTATTTGTTGTTTTGTCTCTAAAAAAGTTTTAGTTTTTTGAAGATCTTTCTTTTCTGGACTGTTTATTATATTTAATATACCATTATTGATTATAACAAACTTTGCCTCTAAAAACACTTTAACTATCAAAAATACTTTCGCACTTTCCATGTTTAATTGTTGAACTAAGAGGTGCCCTTCATTTTGTAAATCAATATTTTTATGTTTTGCAAAATATTTATATGTTTTCGCAAAATCCTCTCGACTGGGTAAGCCCATTAAGTAATAATGATTCTTTTTATAGAAAAAACATCGAACAACAAAATCGATATTTCCTGAAATGGTTTCTTTGAATTGACGGATAGACAACGGACAATCCACAATAATCATCTCTTGAATCGCTTTATAAGCGAGTGCTTCTTCTTCCGTTTCAAGTAAAATTGCTCGAGAAGAATCAGGAATCAAAGTTTGTGCTTTATCATATAGATTTTTATTAAAAAAGATATAATCTGCGGCTTGCTGTTTAAAATGATCTTTTGTTAATTCGCTCGTTCTCTGATCAATAATAGCTGGACCTGGAAGTTGAATATCAAGCATTTGCATTTGTGGTTTAGAAAAGCCATTCCACTCATTCACTTCTACATATCCTGCAACAGAAATTACTTGTTGTTCATATAACACATCGCTTACTTTTCCATTTTGAAAAGAAATAATATCCAATTGGTGATTTTCTTGACCCACTAATAGTTTTAAATGGTCACCTTCTGCTCCTACTTTTCTTTTTTCTAGTACATTAACTTCAGTACAGGCAATGATTGGTTTACTATTATCTGTTCCAAAAGGTCTTAACTGATCTAATTCTTTTATTGAATCAATCGATAAATCTTTTATAGGAATATAGGCATCAACTTCTTGATAACTGTCTGTTGTTTCTAATTGGCTTATATACTCAGCTAATCCTTTATAAATATAAGGTAATTGATCCACTTCTGCGCTCATCCCCGCAGCCATATGATGACCACCGAATTGTGTAAATAAATCCTCAATTTCTAAAAGCGCTTCATATAAATTAACAGAAGGAATGCTACGCCCTGATCCTTTAGCTATCCCCGTGTCCGAATCAATCGTAAAAAGTAGTGTGGCTTTATGTGTTTTTTCTACCACCCGACTAGCTACGATTCCTAGAACTCCTGGATGCCAATGTTCATCTGCAAGTACAACCACTTCTGCATCTTCTTGTTGATTTAATTTATTTAACACATCAACTGTTATTTCGTCGACAATTTTTTTCCGCTCTTCATTTTGTTCATTTACATACTCAGCAAGCTGACGTGCTTCTTCTATTTCATGTGTGGTCAACAATTCAACACATGGACTTGCATCTCCCAATCGACCCACTGCATTTAAGCGAGGAGCAATTTGAAAGCCGATTGTTTCTTCAGAAGCTTCTTCTGGATCTTTACCCATTACATTAAATAATTGCAATAAGCCTTCTCTTTGAGTATTTTCTAACATTTGTAGACCAAAAGATACAATCGCACGATTTTCATCAGTTAATGATACTAAATCAGCAACTGTCCCAATCGCTGCTAGATCAAGCATCTCTACTGGTAATTCTCCAGTTAAAGCGGTAGCCACTTTTAATGCAACGCCGACCCCCGCTAAATCAGTAAACGGATAGTTTCCCTCTGGATGTTTTGGATGAATAATCGCATAAGCATCCGGTAATTCTTCCGGTAACTCATGGTGATCTGTTACAATAACGTCTACCTCTTGCTTTTTAGCAAATTCAATGGCTTCATGACCAGCCACTCCATTATCTACGGTTATAATCAGAGAAGTTCCTTCTTTGATTATTTTATCAAAAGCTTCTGTATTCGGGCCATAGCCTTCAACAAAACGATTGGGTAAATAATAACTTACATTCGCACCTAGAGAATCAAGCGTTTCTACTAATAGTGCCGTACTTGTCATCCCATCTGCATCATAATCGCCATAAACCGTTATTTTTTCATTATTTTCAAGGGCAGTGGCAATACGTTCCATTCCTTTATTCATATCATGGAGTAAGAAGGGATCATGAAACCAATTTTCATCTAACGTTATAAACCTTTTGATTTCTTCTGAATTTGTTAAACCTCTTTGTAGACACACTTTGATAAATAGTTCCGACACATCGAGTTCTTTAGATAATTGTTTCACTTTCTCTTCTACTACTTGTTGCTCATTTGTCCACTTTTTTTCTGATAGGGTAACCAATTTATCACCTCTAATATCTTTATCAATAAAAAAATGGGAACTTCTGCTCCCACTTTTTTTATTAAAAGTTATTCTTTCTTCATTTAGTACATAGGAAAAATTCAAACTCTTTTTAACTATATATTTTCGTTTTTCCCCTGTGTAGAATTTGTTTTTTGTATATTTTGAATGTGTCGTTCGAGTTCACGAATTTTTGTTTGAGCTTTATCTTTATCTTCTTTTAAAGATTCTACTTCTTTTTTATGACGAGTCTTTAATTCATCTTTATCTTTTTTTGACTCTTCTTCGAATTCTACTAAACGTTTATTCAATTTCTTTTGTTCACTTTTATTTTGTAAAATCATGGTCGTTGATAAAATTACGGCGATTAAAACACCAATCAACAAAGTAACAATAATAACAACCACCAAGGGCACTCTAATCATGGTAAAGCCAAAATTAATCGCTACAGGATCTACGTTCATTACTGAAAATACGACGACAAGTAAAATTAAGGTAATTAATAACACAATACTCCATTGCTTTTTCATAAAGAAACATCCTCTCGTTAACTCTTTTATCTATTATAATGTTTTAATAATACATAGTCGACTAATTGAGGAGCAAAAGAGTATATTTTTGATCCTATGGCGAGTAATACGGGTCGGTTAACTTCACGTTTCTTTGTTCCCACGGTATTTACGACAATTTTTCCGGCTTGTTCTTGGGATAAAGTAAAAGGACTGCTCATTGTTTTTTCTTTACGTGCGCTGCCCACATTATCGAAAAATGGGGTGTCTACAGGGCCAAAATTTACCACAGTTACTTGTATTCCAAGCGGTTTAAGTTCCATTCGCAATGCATTACTAAAACTGATAACCGCTGCTTTTGTCGCATCATAGACCGCATAATTGGGCGTCGAAACTTTTCCAGCAAGTGAGGCAATATTTATAACTTGACCTTTTTTCTGGTCAACCATCTTTAAAGCAATCCTTTGAGTTAGAAACATTAACCCCAAGACATTCACTTTAAATAAATCAATCACTTGCTGTATTTCCATTTCTAAAAACGGTTGATCTTGACCAAAACCAGCGTTATTTATTAATATATCAACTTGCATATTTTTATCTACTAAAAAACATTCAAGAGATTGGATGCTTTCAAGATTCCCTATATCTAAAGAAAAAATAGTCACAGCTAAAGCACCAAGACGTTCACACTCTTTTTTAACTTGTTCTAGCCTAGAGATTCGACGAGAACATAAAACTAAGTGAGCTCCTGCTCGGGCTGCTTCATAAGCTACTTGTTGTCCAATACCTGAAGACGCTCCAGTAATTAAAATCGTTTGGTTTTCGAATCGTAAACTCATTCTTCACAACCTTCTCGATTGATTGAAATTTCTTGTAAATCTTTCATTAAACAAGTATTTGGGAAAATAGCTTTTGCTTCTTTTTTTAATTGTTTCATATCTTTATGCATATATCTAGAGCTGAAATGAGTTAATAATAATTTTTTTACTCCTGCTTTTTTAGCAATTTGGGCAGCTTGGATGGTTGTTGAGTGATTATATTGTCTCGCTAGCTCTGCTTCGTTAGAAGAAAAAGTACTTTCGTGGACTAATACATCCGCATCTTTCGCCAACTGGATACTATTTGGATGTTCTACTGTATCTCCTAAAATAGTTACAATTCGTCCTTTTTGGGGCGGTCCCACAAAATCTTCTCCATTAATAATCCGTCCATCTTCTAATTCAACAATTTCTTTATTTTTTATTCTTCCATAAAGAGGTCCTGGCGGTATATTTAGTTCTTTCAGTTTCTGGGCATCTAAAGTTCCCTCATGATCAGCCTCTTCCACTCGAAAGCCATAGGAAGGAATTCCATGTTTAAGTTTGCCTACACTCACTTTGAATTGAGAATCTTCAAAAATGATTCCAGGTTCTTTAAATTCCACAAAATTTATTGGATAACTCAGATAAGTCCCCGCATATTTTAAGCTCGATAAAACAAAGCCTTTTATCCCAACAGGCCCATAGATTGTTAGACGTTCTATTCCTCCTTGAAAACCTCGACTGCTTAATAAGCCAGGAAGTCCAAAAATATGATCCCCATGCATGTGGGAAATAAATATTTTCTCAATCTTTCGAGGTTTTAAAGTCGTTTGTAAAATTTGATGTTGTGTAGCTTCTCCACAATCAAATAGCCAGATACTATTTCGCTCATCTAAGAGCTTCAAAGCTAGACTACTCACATTTCTTTGTTTAGACGGAACTCCAGAACCCGTTCCTAAAAATAGCAATTCCATATTTTCCCTCAATCTAATATTCCGAGTGTAATTTCAATTCTTCTTTATTATTCAACAAATTCAAACGTGAAATCTAATAAAGAAACTAAATCTCCATCCTTAGCTCCACGTTCTCGTAGTTTTTCATCGACACCCATTGTACGTAACTGTCTTGAAAAACGCATCATAGATTCTTCGTGATCTAAGTTTGTCATAATAAACAGTCTTTCAATTTCTTCACCTGAAAGAACCCATACTCCATCTGGATCCCGTGTGATTTTAAAAGGTTCTTCTTTTTCTTCATGCGTGTAAACGACATGACTATCCATTTCAATCGGTGTTTCTTCTTCCATTTCTAATGTTTCATAATCTTCTACTAACTCTATCGTTCGGTAAAGAACCGGGTCAATGCCTTGATTTTTAATGGTTGAAACTTCAAATAATTCATAATCCCCATTTAGCTCTGCCATTTGTTCTTTAAAGAAAGTTAAATGATCTTCTGCGTCTGGCATGTCCATTTTGTTCGCAATAATTAATTGCGGTTTATTTAAGATATTCGGATCATGATCTCTTAATTCTGCTTGTATGGTTTGATAATCTTCAAAAGGATCTCGTCCTTCGACACCACTCATATCTAACACATGCAAAAGAACTTTTGTACGTTCAATATGACGTAAAAATTGTAATCCTAACCCAACACCTTCTGCAGCACCCTCAATAATACCAGGCATGTCTCCAATAACGAAACTTCGCCCATCTTTTAATTCTACCACTCCAATATTTGGAGATAAAGTTGTAAAAGGATAAGCAGCTATTTTAGGTTTGGCCGCTGTCACAACAGATAGGAACGTAGATTTTCCTACTGAAGGGAATCCTACTAAACCTACGTCTGCTAATAGTTTTAATTCTAAAGTTAAATTTAATTCAACACCAGGTTCTCCATTTTCAGAAATATTTGGTGCAGGATTACGAGAGGTCGCAAAGCGGGAATTTCCTCTTCCACCTCGTCCACCTTTAGCAACAATAAATTTTTGGCCTTCTTCCGTTAAATCTGCTAAAACAGCGCCTGTATCTTCATTTTTAATCACGGTTCCGGGTGGCACTGGAATAAATAGATCTTCTGCTGCTCGGCCATGCATTCCTTTGGACATACCATTTTGTCCTTTATCTGCCTTAAAATGCCGATTATAACGAAAATCCATGAGGGTATGTAATCCTTCATCAACTACAAAGACTACATCACCTCCATTTCCACCATCTCCCCCAGCTGGTCCTCCATCTGGGACATATTTTTCACGGCGGAAAGCGACCATTCCATTTCCTCCATCGCCGGCTTTTATATATATATTTGCTTGGTCAACAAACATACTATCTCCTCCTTTCACATTCCATTCATTATCATGGTACCGTATTTTTTATAAGAAATAAACATTAATCGTTATCCTCTACTACATTTAGGTAATTATATTAAAAAAACCATGAAAAAACTCAAATAAAGTGTTTAGCTTTATTTGAGTTACATTTATTGTGTAATTTTTTGTTCTTTATCCATTCTTAATTCCTCGAAATGTTTCATAAACTTTTCAATCCTAGTTTGGATTTCTTCCTCTAAAACTATAATCGCATTGTTCAATTGTTCATCATTATAAGATACATTTATAGTAGGATCTATCACATGAATGTCTAGATTATCTTTAGTCATTTCTTTAATTGGTTGTTTACTCGTATCAATTAGATATTGAATTTTCTTTGTCTGTCTCATGATAGCAATTTCTTCCACCATCTTTTTATTAAATAAATCTATTTTGGAAAAATCACAAATAACAGCATCTGTTTTAGATAATCGATAATAAAGAGACTTCGATGTTGCTGCAAATACTTTAGCTGCTTCTGCATCTGTTAAACGGGTAGACAGTCTTTCAACTTGTTTTAAACTATCTTTTTCATCTTCTTGAAGAATAGTAATCGTTTGAGCATCAGCTAATAAAAGAAGTTTGGTTAAGTAGCCAATTTCAAAAGGATTTCCAGAAATTAAGAAATCTTTTTTCGCTAAAGTTTTCATTTTCTTTTTCAATAAATAAAGATATTTTGAAATTTCACTCATATTTAAGGGTTGTGTTTCGTCATTTAACTTAAAAGAATAAGAAAGCTGAATAGCCTCCTCAAACAATTTATATAAAATCTCTCCGCCTGTGTGTAGTCGATTTGCATAGTTTACTGCTTTTTCAACAGAATTCAATACATCAAAAGAGCCCACAGGTTCTGAAAGATAACCACACGTAATTTCATATAAATGACGCAAAACATCTTCGTTAAACATACTATAAGTTTCTAAAATAATTTCTTGCAAGTTCTTATCTGTTTTATCTGCAATATACCTTAAAAAATCGCCATGACTGAAGATTGTTTCATCTACATACAAATAATATTCATTTCTAAAATCATTCGTTAAGATAATGATTTCTTCAACACCATCAATTTTTCTAATATCATTCATTTGAATTTTTTTCTGTTCTCCAAACAATCGATACTTATTAACATCCTCTTTCATGATGGTTTCTTTATTTACACCATACATTAGTAATTTCATTGTCGCTCAATCCCTAAATCCATTAAAATATTATTCCACACATCATCTGTTCCTTCTCCGGTTTCTGATGAAAATGGAATGACTGCATCTCCTTCAATAACATTTAAAGTAGTATAAACGTCATTTAAATGACGGGTTCTTACACCTCGTTTTACTTTATCTGCTTTAGTTGCAACAATCAGTACAGGAATATTTAAATATTTTAAATATTCATACATCTGAACATCTAATTGTGTAGGTTTATGTCGTAAGTCAGTAATGAGGACGACTTTCGATAAAGTCTCTCTCGTTGAAAAATATTCTTCCATCATATGGTTCCATTTTTCTAACTCTTTTTTTGAAACTTTCGCATACCCATACCCCGGCACATCAACAAAGATTAATTCGTCTTCTATATTAAAGAAATTGATCGTTCGAGTACGGCCTGGTTTACTAGATGTTCGTGCTAATTTTTTTCGATTCAATAACTTATTAATTAAAGAGGACTTTCCAACATTCGATCGACCGGCAATAGCTATTTCTGGTAAAACGGAATCTGGATACTGTTCTTCTTGCACAGCACTAATTATAATATCTGCTTTTTGAATTGGAAATTTCATCTATTCACCCTCTTTTAAAAAATTGCATTTCTTTGTTTATCACTCTTAAAAAATTCTTTCGTAAAGAAAATCACAAAATCTACTTTTGGTTGCCTTAAAATCATAACATATTACAGATATATTTCAAATATTTTTACATAATCTATACAATTGAAATATACTAAAATGAAAAAATCATTGATTAATCCGAGTTTGGATTAACCAATGATTTCTTACTGCTAATGATCTATTTTAGTTTAGCTTACAAGTTGTCCTTCATCATCATAAAATAAAGGATCATTTGAAAATTCAGCAGCTTGTTTTGTAATGACCACTTTTTGAATGTCATCACGACTTGGAATATCAAACATGATATTGAGCATAATTTCTTCAATAATTGTTCTTAAGCCACGTGCTCCTGTTCCTTGATCAATCGCACGTTTTCCAATCACACTAAGTGCTTCTTCATCAAATACTAATTCAACATTATCAAGCTCTAATAACACCTCATATTGTCGAACCAAAGAATTTTTAGGTTTCGTCAAAATATCAATTAAATCTGACTCTTCTAATTCATTTAAGACGGCAACTACAGGTAAACGACCGATAAATTCTGGAATTAATCCAAATTTTTGTAAATCATCAGGAAGAACTTCCTGCATAATATTTTTCATATCTTTTTTTGGATCTTTCTCATTAGATGGACCAAAACCAATAACTCTCTCGCCAACTCTATTCTTGATAATATCATCAAGTCCTGCAAAAGCACCACCGACCACAAATAAAATATTTGTTGTGTCAATTTGAATCATTTCTTGTTGTGGATGTTTACGACCACCTTTTGGCGGAACGCTAACGACAGAACCTTCTAAAATCTTTAATAAAGATTGTTGTACCCCTTCACCACTTACATCACGAGTGATTGAGACATTTTCGGATTTTTTAGCAATCTTATCTATTTCATCAATATAAATAATCCCATGTTCCGCACGTTCTACATCAAATTCAGAAGCTTGAAGTAATTTTAGTAAGATGTTTTCTACATCCTCACCGACATAACCAGCTTCCGTTAAGTTTGTAGCGTCTGCTATTGCAAATGGGACATCCAATATTTTAGCCATCGTTTGGGCTAGGTATGTTTTCCCTGAGCCTGTTGGTCCCACTAGTAATATATTACTTTTTTGCAATTGAATATCCTCTTCAGATTTTACCTGTAAGACATGATTCACTCGTTTATAATGATTATAAACAGCTACTGATAACGTACGTTTTGCTGCTTCTTGACCGATAACATAATCATTTAGAACGTCATAAATTTCATGAGGTTTTGGAATGTCATCAAATTCAGCTGTTCGTTGAGAAATATATTCATTATCAATGATCTCTTTACTTAGATTAATACATTCATCACAAATATATACTCCTGGACCAGCAATAATTTTATTCACTTGGTCTTGAGATTTACCGCAAAAAGAACAAGATATATTCATATTTTCATCGTTGTTGTACATATTTTTATATTCACCTTCTATCTAATTCCCTTGACGTTTAGTAATCATAACATAGGTTGTAATTCAGTACCAATAATTAACATTCCATCAATTATTAGACACTACAAAAATTGGTCTGCAGCTAACTTCGCAGACCAATTTTTATTTTATAAAAGTAAACAGCTACCTATATTATTCTTCAGATGCGTCCTCATCTTCAACAGGTTCTAATACTTCTTTAGCAGATGAGCTAATTAAGTCAACAGCTTTTTTCATTGCAATATCACGTGTTAATAATTCAGGTGATAGTACTTCTCGAACTTGTTCAACAGATAAGTTATATTGTTCTGCAAGTTCGTTAATTTCTTTTTCTTGTTCTTCTTCAGTTGCTGCCAAACCTTCAGCTTCAACAATTGCTTCGATAACTAAGTTTGTACGTACACTATCTTCAGCACCAACTTCAAATTGATCATGTAAGTCAGCTTCTGATGTTTGTGTAATATTAAAGTACATTTCAGGTGTCATACCTTGTTGTTGTAAGTTATTGTAGAACATATCCATTTGACGATGAACTTCTTCATGAACCATGTCATGTGGAATTTCAGGAATTTCAGCATTTTCTACTGCTTTACGAATAGCTTCTTCATCTCGAGCTTCATCTGCATATTGTTGACGAGTCGTTTCTAATTCTTCACGAATATTTTCACGTAATTCATCAATTGTTTCTACTTCATCATCGACATCTTTAGCAAATTCGTCGTCTAATTCTGGTAATTCTTTTGTTTTGATTTCGTGAACCGTTACATTAAAGATAGCTTCTTTTCCAGCTAATTCTTCTGCTTGATAATCTTCTGGGAAAGTCACTTTAACTTCCACTTCAGAACCTGTTTCAGCACCAATCAATTGGTCTTCAAAACCAGGGATAAATGAATCAGAACCTAATTCAAGTGAGTAATTTGTAGCTGATCCGCCTTCAAATACTTCACCATCTACAGATCCTTCATAATCAATAACCACAGTATCGCCTTCTTCTGCAGGAGCATCTTCTTTAATAACTAATTCTGCAAATTGTGTTCGGCGGTTTTCTAAGCTTTCTTCTACATCTTCATCTGTTACTTCTCGGTCATTTTTTGTAACTTCTAAATCTTTATATTGACCAAGTTCAACTTCAGGCTTCAATGAAACTTCTACTTCTAATTCCCAATCTTTTCCAGATTCCCATGAAATATCTTTAATTGAAGGTTGTCCAACAACTTCTTCATCAACTTCTTCTAATGCTTCTGCATAAGCAGTAGGGAAAATATCGTTTAATGTATCTTCATATAAGGACTCTTCACCATACATTTGGTTAAATAATTTACGTGGTACTCGTCCTTTTCTAAACCCTGGAATTTGTAGAGAACCTTTTACTTGATTAAATGTTTTATTTAAACCTTTTTCTACATTTTCACGGTCAATGGAGAATTTCAATTCACCTGTAACTGGCCCTGTTTTTTCAAAATTAATTGTCATTTATTATTTGCCTCCGATATATAAGTATTAATTTTCATAAAAAGTCCCATACAGACTTTACATACCTTGTAAGGATACTATATTTCCTATGAATTGTAAATGAATAATCTATAGTTTCTAGGTTTTCCCAGTACCATACAAAATTTTATCTGATTAATAACCATTTTATACAAATTGTACTCATTTATGCTATAATTTAACTCGTCATGTGATTCATATCACTAATTATATATTATAAGGAGATTTCAAATGGACTATGTAAATTTAAATGATGTTGTTGATTCAATGGCTAATGCGGGGAAAAGCAAGGCTGAACTTTCAGTTGGTAATATATTAATAAAAAGTGGACTAGCCGGCGCATTTTTAAGCTTTGCTACAACCCTTGCATATACTGGGTCCACACAAACTGGTTTAGACATTGTTGGTGCACTTATTTTTCCCGCTGGTTTTGTAATGATTTTATTATTAAGTTTAGAACTTGTTACAGGATCTTTTGCTCTTCTACCGCTTGCTAAATTTCGAGAAAAAACAACTACTCAACTCCTGTTTAGAAATCTAACATGGGCATTTATCGGTAATTTATTTGGTTGTTTATTTTATGCTGTTCTCTATACCATCTCTGTCACCAAATTCGGCCATGTAACAGATTCGCTAATGATTGAAAAAATTATTGCGGTTGCAGAAGCTAAAACGTTAAGTTATAAAGCAGACGGAATAGATGGAATGATTGTATTAGTTGTCAATGCTATTCTTTGTAATTGGATGGTTACAACAGGCGTTGTCATGAATTTTACATCAAAATCTACCATTGGAAAAATTGCAGCTATGTGGTTGCCAATTTTTATCTTTTTTGCGCAAGGTTTTGAACACTCCGTCGTTAATATGTTTGTTATTCCTACTGGCATGATGCTTGGAGCTGATATTAGTTTTTCTGATTGGTGGTTGTGGAATCAGATCCCTGTTACAATCGCGAATTTCTTAAGTGGAAGTTTACTAACTGGTTTAGCCTTGCATATCATTACGAAGCCAAAGAAAACCTTAAAGGGATAGAATAATGAGGCGTAAATGAATCAAAGTAGATTCATTTACGCCTTTTTATATAACTTCTATTCTTCCATTACTTTCTTTGAGCAATTTGATTTAATTGGTGAAACCATTGTTTCAAGCTCTCTTGTTCAGAATTAATGGGAGATTTTTCTATATCAGATGAGCTTAAATCTCCAAAATAAGCAATATATAAATCTACCCAGTAAGAAGTATCTGTGATCGTTTCTTCAACAAAGGGATAGATCATTAAAAGATCATTGATAATTTCAGTTTTTATCACTTGAAACAGACTCGGATTCTTTTGAAGTTTATCTTCTAAAATAGATTCAATTTCTTGAAGAATTGGAAGCTCGTTAAATGTCTTTAAGTCTTTCGGACAGATTGTTTTCATTTGATTAAACCAAGAAAATGGATAGTGTTTCTCATCACCCTTTTTGATAAGAATTTCTAAAAAGCCTCTTTGGATTTGTCCTGGAATATATGGATGGTTCAGTAATTGATCGGCAACCTCTTGTAAATCTTCTAATTCCAAAATTTGAGAGGCTTCGATTAATTGAACTTGCTCCATTAAAGAGAAATGATCCATCTGTAAAAGCTTGTTTTTTATTTCTTTCCTTTTCAAATCCAAATCTATCTGAAATGATTTACGCTCATGTTCGAGCTCTTGTTGGATATTTTGCCACTCTTGTTCATGGAAGAGTAATGGATTATCTTTCTTCTTTTGGATAATCGCTTCTGCTTCTAAGAATTGATGATTTTTAATAAGCAATAAAGTATAGATAAGAATATATTCATCGCTTTTTAAATACGATTCTTTGTATTCATCCGCAATTTCTAAAGCTTCTTCATACCTTTCTAAAGAAAAAAGGATGGATGCATAAAAATAATTTATTGCATAAGTTTTCTCTGTGGCATATATTTTTTCTATATAAATTAATGCTTGTTCAAAATCATTTTTTTCAATGCAGGCTGTTGCTTGAGCCAAATACATTTGATTATTGAATGGAAAGTCAATCTTATCTCCCACTAGTTTCACCTCCATAAATGGATTAACAAAAAAGAAAACCTGTGCAGTTATAAGAATAGACTGCAGCAGGCCGTAAAATTATTCTTCGGTATCTTCAATATTCATATCTTCCATATTAAACGTTTTAAGAAATGCATCAATATCTTTAAAGTTTACAACTGTTTTTTCTTCCATAAGATCATACAGATGTTTAGGTGAATTGTCCCAATCGATATTTACTATTGCGCTATTTGTCAGTAGTTTTTCGATGGTTCCTTCCATGTGCTCACCACGAAACTTAAAGGCAATATTTTCTCCTACTTGTGGTCGGATTTTTTCTTTAATTGTATCGATAATTTCAACAGCTTCTTTGTATGGCAAATCTAATAAATTTGCAATACGTGAGTTACTTGCACCTTTACGAAGTTCCGTCTCTACAAGTTCTTGAATTTTTGGTGTAATTTTTTCTTCTGTCAACACTATCAACCTCTTCATTTTTTGTCATTCATTATTATAACAAATTTACAACAATAATGCGATAATTAAGCTTCATCTTCTATCGTATCATACAAATCTACTGCTTTATAACCGACTGTTTTTAAAGATTCCCCTAATTCGTATAATTCTTCATCCGATAGCTCTTCAAATAATTGTTTGATCACCTGACTATGTTGTGGAAAGATACTTTCCATCAATTCTTGACCTTCGTCCGTTAAGGAAACTAAAGTTACTCGTCGATCATCTTCGCTTTGCACACGCTCAACTAGACCCTTTTTTTCAAGTTGATCAATAACATACGTGGTGCTACTTGATGCTAAAAGAACTTTTTTTCCTATAATTTGAATGGGCTGTTTCCCTAAACTAAAGAGTACTTCTAATACGGCAAATTCAGTTGGATTCATACCGTATGTCAGCATATCTTTCTTCAACATATTTGTAACACTGCCCGAAGCACGTAAAAGAATTGTTAGTACTCTAAGAGCTTCTTCTTCCCTTTTCATCATTTGTCCATCCATTCTATAATCTTCTATTTATTTATTTCTTTATGCTTTTTAAATTTTGTAAAGAACCATCGTCCATAACCTAAAAATGCAACAATTTGTAACATAATATTTATATTTATAATTAGTAGACTAACACTTTGATTTAAATGTGGCAATACCACTAATACTAACATACTAATATAGAAAAAAGCTGTTGCTAATTTCCCAAACCACATGGCGCCATCCATAAATATATCTTTTTTATATAATAATACATTACTAATTAATAAATAAAGTTCCTTAACTATAAAAAGAACCAACAGCGGTAAAATGTACGGCCTATCTATTAACATAGCACCGACTACTGCAATTTGAGTTAGTTTATCAGCTAAAGGATCCAACGCTTTACCTAAATTGGTAATTTGCCCGGTTTTACGAGCAATAATCCCATCAAGTGAGTCTGTTATTCCTGAAAAAATTAAAATACCCGCTGCCCTATAATACTGTTCAATTGTTTCCGCTCTAACATAAAAATAAATATATAAAGGAATCATTGCAATTCTGAGATAAGATAAAATATTTGGTATCGTAAACCAGTCTTCTTTTTTAATCAACCTATGTCCTACTTTCAGTATAAGTTTAGCAACTATTTAATAGCTTATAATAAATGTTCTTAATGAACAAAACATTTTTATTACTTCACTGTAGATTGTAACATATTCTTTTATCATTTCTTATAGAATCTTTAAATTTCGTCGATTTTTCTTATTATAGCTTTATTTCCCTAAAAATCTTATTAAAATGAAATTGTAGCATTGACAAATTTATCCTTCCTCGGTATAATAATTTCTGTTGCGATAATGTACCTGTAGCTCAGCAGGATAGAGCATTCGCCTTCTAAGCGAACGGCCGGGGGTTCGAATCCCTCCAGGTACGTAGATAATAACGAAAAAAGCAGTTAACCTTATGTTTATAGGTTACCTGCTTTTTTATTGGGCATTCTAAAATAAGATATTCTTCAATTTTTTAATTAAAAATAGGCTAATTTGTCATGATAAACCTTTTATCCTCACAAGTTGACTGTATAAATCAGCTCACTTAATAGGATAACCCCTTTATCCTAACGAGTTGACTAAAAAAGTTGGCTTACTTGGTAGGGTAATATCTCTATCCTTACTTTGGGTGTTAACCCTTCTTTCACTCGACTTTATTTTGATCACAAAAAAACCAAGTTAAATAACTTGGTTTTTTCCTTTATTCTACTAAATACGGTAGTATTTTCTGTTCGACTAATTCTTTATAGCCCTCGCGGATAAGCCTTCTGTATTTCAATCGATTTACTGGATTTTCTAATTCGTCTACTGCTTCAAGAAATGAAGCAATATTATTTAATTATTACTGTCGCCTTTCGGTCCAATGCTCACATTGTTTCAATACTATCTCCAAAGCTTCTCTTTGTTCTTCTGGTGGATAGCCATATTTTCTGAGTAATCTCCTCACTGCCGTTCTCATTCTTGCTCGTCCGGATTGTTTATGTTGCCAATCTATTGATTCATTTTCCTTTAATTCTTTAGTTAATTCCTTTGCTATCTCAACAAGTTGTTTATCTTCATAAATATTTTTAACTTCTTTAGGAGAAGAAATAGCATAATAAAAGGATGATTCTTCAACAGTTAACCCTAAACTTGCTTCTTCGTTATCTGCATCAACTAAATCTTTAGCCATGCCAAGTAGTTCTGAAATAATTTTGTCTTCTTCAGCTTCACGGTACGCAGTTAGAAACTCATCTAAACTTTCAGCATTATCAATTTGATTCTGTCTATATCTTTCCATTATTTGTCGCATCCGCTTAGAAAAATCCTCTGCTTTAATGATATTTGTTCTTGCATATAATTTAATCTCATCTTTAAGCAACTTGTTCATCAATTCAATAGCTAAATTTTTCTGTTTCATATTCGCAATTGAATTTAAGAATTCTTCGTTGAATAATGAAAATTCAGTATCTGCATCAGAAAAGAGATTAATGATTCCTTCTGAATGAATACTATTCTGAAGTAATTCTTCAATTTGCTCGTTAATTTCTGCTAATGAAAAATGTCCATCTTGTTTAATTCGACTAACACCAATACGAACAGCTTCAATAAATGCTGCTTCCCTTTGCTCATCTTTAGAAGTGATGGATGAACATAGACTATGGGCTTGTTTTAGCATATAAGCTTGCTCTTTAAAAGATTCTTGCATATTTTCATTAAATACATAAATATGATTTATACCTTCTGTAATTAAATCGGAGCGTTGTCTATCTGTAATATTTTCATTTAAAATATTAGAATAATCAAATTTATAGAAGAACTCATTCCGACAAACTTCTAGCTTTTCTAGAAAAGTTGGATATACTTCTTCTCGAATATCAGGATTAGAGAAATTCTCTTGATCTCGAACAGTGTAATCATTCATCGCATCTCTTAATGCCTTAGCAATCCCAATATAGTCAACAATTAAACCGCCTTCTTTATCTTCAAAGACACGATTTACTCGAGCGATTGCCTGCATTAGATTATGTTCTTTCATTGGTTTATACACATACATTGTCGCCAAACTCGGAACGTCAAACCCTGTTAGCCACATATCAACAACTATCGCAATCTTCATCGGGTCATCATTATCTTTAAAGCGAGTCCCTAATTCTCTTTTATGTTGATAATTGCCAATGATATCTTTCCACTCTTCAGGGTCGTTGTTGTTCCCTGTCATTACTACATGAACTTTTTCATCCCAGGATGGTTCTAGCTCTAAAATCTTTTGATAGATTTGCATTGCAATATTTCTATTATAAGCAACAATCATTGCTTTTCCTGTTAGTAAATGTGCTCTCTCATTTTTATAATGGTGTACGATATCTTTAACTAAGGCATCGAGAACCGGTTCCGAGCCTAAAACAGTTTCTAGTTGGCTTAACTGTCTTTTACTTTTGGTAATATCTTCTTCACTAGCTTTTTGTGAGAGTTTTTCATAAGCTTCATCTATTTCATCTAGAATACTTTCATTCAAACCTAAATTAATTACTCGATTTTCATAATAGATTGGTTTTGTTGCCCCATCTGCCACAGCTTGAGTCATATCATAAACATCAATATAACTACCGAAAACTTCTTGAGTATCTTTATCTGTTGAACTGATTGGTGTGCCTGTAAAACCAATATATGTGGCGCAAGGTAATGAATCTCGAATAATTCGTGCCATTCCTACACGAATAGAACCATCTTCTCTCATCGTTTCTTTTAACCCATATTGACTACGATGAGCTTCATCCGCAATGACAATAATATCCTTTCGATCACTCAAATGTGTGTCAGCTTCTGAAAATTTCTGCATTGTAGTGAAGAAAATACCATTTGCTTGTCGTCCTTCAAGGATTTCTCGCAGGTGAGCTCTTGATTCAGCTTGTTGCGGAGATTGTCTTAGAAAATGTTGGACACGAGAAAACTGACCATATAACTGCTCATCTAGGTCATTTCGGTCTGTAATAATGACATAAGTTGGATTATCTAAGTATCGGTTCAATAGTTGCACATAAAAAACCATTGAAAGAGATTTACCAGAACCTTGAGTATGCCAGAATACGCCTCCCCGACCATCCGTTTCTGTTGCTTTTAAGGTGGAAGTTACTGCTTTTCTTACTGCATAATATTGATGATACTGTGCCATAATCTTAATATCTTCTGGTGTATTGCTTTCAAACATAATAAAATTCTGAATTAAATCCAATAAACGATTTTTTTCTAATATGCCTTTAAATAAAACATCATAAGCTGCAAAGCGTGTATCTTCATAAGACCCGTCTATTGTTTTCCATTCTTTATACCACTCTTCATTCGAAGAAATTGTTCCAACTTTGGAATATGTATGATCGGAAATAATATTAAATGCATTATAAACAAATAATTCTTCGATATCTTTTTGATAATTTCGGATTTGGCGGTATGCGGAAGAAATATCTGCTGATGCAGAAGAAGCTGACTTTAATTCAATGACAATTAAAGGAAGACCATTTACAAATACTACGATATCCGGTCTTCGATTTTGGTCTTTTCCAGTGACTGTCCACTGATTAGTTACTACAAAAGAATTATTATCAATCTCTTCATAATCCATTAAATAAACAATTGACGTTTTCTCTTCTCCTAGCTCCATATAGCTAATCTCCATACCATTTTGAAGCCAGTCGGTAAACTGTTTATTCCTCTGAATTAAACTACCCACATCAATATTTTGCAAATTAAAAATGGCTTTATCAATTACGTCAAAAGATAAATCTGGATTGATGCGATTTAAACTCTCCGCTAAATCTTCAATAAATAAGGGATCTTTATACGTTTTTCTTTCAATATCTCCCGCAGAAATAAAAGTATAACCTAGCTCTTCAATAACCTCTAAAACAGATTCTTCATAAACATCTTCTGTAATTTGCATCCTAGCCCTCCTTTCTGGTTAATCTAAAGGTATTCGAACCTCTCCACTCATTAGTTTTGGTAATAATGTATTTCGTATCTCAGATAATTTTTGATTTTGTATTCGACTGTTTATTATCTTTTTATACATTGGCTCTACTACCTGACTAAACTGTTTCAATATTTCATCATTTGGAATAGGAATTTTTATTTGGTTGATATTCTTATTATTAATTGCTTGCATAGTGGTACCAGTACTATATAAGTTTTTAATTTCATCAAAAGCTTCGCTTTGAATGTAGGTCCATAAATAATAAACTGATAATTTCGTAGCTTGAATCCCAGCAAACCCTGTTGATAATATATATCTGTTTTGTAATCTGTAATCATTCTCATCTACTAATATAAGTTTTCTACTATCTTTCATTTTTGCGAACCAGACTGTATTTGGTGTAGGCTGCATATTGGCTCTACTAGGCTTATCATTTAGGGTAACTTTTGTGCTTTCATTTACGATTCGAGTATCTGATATATCAGCCGTCGCTAAATAGATTTTTTCTCCTTCAAATTCTTCAATTCCTGAAGTTTTTAATTTTCCTAAATTACTTTTTCCTAAACTATTTACTTCCCAACCTTTAGGTATCATTCCTAATTCTGAATCGATCATTTCTCCGCCATTTGATTTATAGGGTAATCCTTCTTCATTAGGAAATTCAAAATCTCCAAACCAATGTTTAAATAATAATTGAGCTTGCTCTTCTAAATTTTTGTTTATTTTATTATTTAGCTCTATCTTATCGTCTAAGATTGACAGGGTATCTGCTACAGATTTTTGTTCTGGTAAAGGAGGTATTATTATAGACATACTATCTAACATGGAATTGTTTAAACTGGCTCTTGTAGTCATAGTTGCAATTGCATCTACTTGATTCCTAAATATATTACTTCTAAAATAATAAGCTGAAAACTTAGGATATAAAATCTCTTTATCTTTTGGTCTTAACCTTTTTGTAAATCCATTAAATGTGGCATTGTTATAATCCCTTAAAGCAACCGCACTCATACCCAACTCATTAAAAGTTTCACTTGTTCTTGTTAAAAATACATCCCCTTCTTCTATTGACATATTATCTCTTTCTTTTTCTGTGCTCTCTACAAATTCATTGAGATTTTCTGGTACAAAAAAATTATTAAATATGTCTTTGAAACCTAAAAATGGATATCCAGATCCGAAATATTTTCTTCCTTTAGACAAACCTGATCTATAGTCAAATATTTCTCCTAGACTGGTTTCTTCCCAACCTTCAGGTAATTTATAACTCATAACCAATCACCTGCAATCTATCTCTAATTTCATCTTCTAATTCATAACTTTCTTGGAATGATTCAGAAAGCTCCATTGTTAAATCTTCCATTTTTTCTTCAAATGGGATGCCATCATCTTCTATTGCTTCAATTCCCACATAACGTCCAGGTGTTAAGATATAGTCATTTCCTTTAATCTCTTTTATGGTAGCTGAAGCAGAATAACCATCCACTTCCTCAAGCTCCCCACTTACAAAGTCTTTATAGGTATTAGCGATTTTATTGATATCTTCTTCTTTCAGTTCTCGATGTGCTCGAGTTACCATATCCCCCATATTACGTGCATCAATAAACAATGTTTTTCCTTTTTGTTTCTTGTCTTTATTTAAAATCCAAAGTGATACTGGGATTCCTGTTGAATAGAATAATTGACTAGGCATTGCAATAATACTTTCAACTAAATCATCTTCAATAATATTTTTACGTATTTCGCCTTCATTACTTGTTTGACTGGATAAAGATCCATTCGCAAGAACCAATCCTATCTTTCCTTTTGGTGAAAGATGATGAATCATGTGTTGCATCCATGCAAAGTTTGCATTACCTTTTGGTGGTGTCCCATATCTCCAACGCTTATCATCCACTAACTGGTCTCCACCCCAGTCTGACATGTTGAAAGGTGGGTTTGCTAATACGAAATCAGCTCGGAGAGTTGGATGTTGATCATTGAAGAAAGTATCCGCATGAGCTTCTCCTAAATCAGCTTCTATCCCACGAATGGCTAAATTCATCTGAGCTAACTTCCAAGTTGTTGGGTTAGCTTCTTGTCCAAAAACAGATAAATCCTGGATATTTCCATGATGATTCTCTACAAACTTAGCAGACTGAACAAACATACCGCCCGCGCCACTTGCTGGGTCATAAACTCTACCGTTATATGGTTCTAATATTTCAACTAATGTTTTAACAATGCTTGAAGGTGTATAGAACTCTCCCGCTCTTCTTCCCTCTTGTTCTGCAAACATGGCTAGACAATATTCATATGTACGCCCTAAAATATCTTTTTTGTCTCGATAATCAACCATTGGTATATTTGTAAATAAATCGACAACTTCTCCAAGTCGTCTTTTATCTAATTCAGGTCGTGCAAAAGTTTTTGGTAAAATTCCCGCTAAACGAGTGTTTTCCCTTTCAATCGCAACCATAGCATTATCAATTATTTGTCCAATTTCTTGTTGATTTGCATGTTTAGAAATATAAGACCAACGAGCTTCTTCGGGAACGTAAAATATGTTCTCAGCTAGGTACTCATCCTTCTCTTCTTCAAACCCTGCTCCTTCTTCTACAAGTTCTATGTATTTCTCTTCAAAACTATCTGAAATATATTTTAAAAATATTAACCCTAAGACTACATGTTTATATTCTGAAGCATCCATATTCCCTCGTAACTTATCGGCTACTTTCCAGATTTTCTTTTCAAAACCTAAATCTGCTGAATTAATTGGCAATTCAATTCCTCCTGAGTATGTATTAAATTTTAATATTTAGTTTGTTTATCCAAAAGCAATTTTTGGTTTCAATTTCATGAATTATTTTTATTATATCATTTATGTATGTAGCAATTAAGTGTTCATTGGTTTTTCTAGTTCTTTTTGAGTCTAATATATTTTTATATTTGTTGTTGATCTTATTTTAACATACTTTTAAAGCGATAAATGCCCAATCTTGTGCACATTTTAAGTGTTTTCATTTGTTTACGACTCGTTACTCGATTCGTCTTACACGACTCGTACCGTACGAGTCGTACAGTACGAGTCTTGATTATGATTATGACTATGAATATGAATATGAATTGATTATGATTATGCTTTTGATTTTGTTTTTGATTATGAATAAGGGCGGGAGCACAATTAAAAAAATGCTGATGAATTAAAAAGAGTCATCAGCATTCATTAGTCGTAAAAAGTTTTGTGGAGACAAAAAATAATTCTTCTCATTCTTCTTCTTTTTCTTCTTCTTTTATTTTTTTGGATATTTCTTCTTCTATTTGAGATTTTTTATCTTCATTACGTTGCCTGTACACATGAGTATTTTGAATAATTTTAATTAAGGGACGCAAAATCAAAGCAATCGAGCCAATAAAGTATAGAATTTGTCCAAGTAGAGCTGGTCCATCTAATAGACTAACCAAGCTACCACCAATAAATAAAATACCAATAAGCAGATCGTTAATTAAAGAATAGATGGAATAGATATTTTCAAAATACAATTCAAAATTACCAATCTTTATAATAATGTCATGTTTAACTCCTGTTGATCGCTTAAATTTTTTTCTTTTTAATTTAGCCATGATTCCCTTTCCTTTTTAGTATGATTCTTCCGATGAAAACCCTCTCTACTCTTATTTTATTTTAGTACATAATAAAATATATTGCATTCATTTAAAATTATCATTTTGTCGAAATTTCTAACTACGATGAAATATAAGTTTAACGATATAAAATAAATTGAATGCTAATAAACCGATGTCATTGTTTTAAATCAGTTACGCATCCATAAATGTGAAATACTAGTGCCTAAATCAATTACGCACCAATAAAACTAAAATACTGGTGCCTAAATCAATTACGCACCAATAAAACTAAAATACTGGTGCCTAAATCAATTACGCACCAGTAAAATTAAAATACTGGTGCCAAAAACGATTACGCACCAATAAAATTAAAATACTGGTGCCAAAAACGATTACGCACCAATAAAAATAAAATACTGGTGCCAAAAACGATTACGCACCAATAAAATTAAAATACTGGTGCCAAAAACGATTACGCACCAATAAATTTGAAATATTGGTCTCAAAACAGTTTAGCCACCAGTAAAACTAAAAAACCGATTGTTTCTGCGTTAAAGCAGGAACAATCGGTTATTTCGCAATGAAATATTGCATATGTTTATTAAAAAATACAGTGTTTAGTTTTTAACTGCGTCTTTTAATCCTTTACCAGCTTTAAATGCTGGAACTTTTGTTGCAGGAATCTCAATTTCGTCCCCTGTTTGAGGATTACGTCCTTTACGAGCAGCACGATCACGAACTTCAAAGCTACCGAAACCGATAACTTGTACACGTTCACCATCTGCTAAAGTTTCTGTTACGACGTCAAAAAGAGCTTCAACTGCGGCAGTTGCATCTTTTTTAGTTAAATCTGTTTTTGTAACAACGCCCTCAATTAAATCTGCTTTATTTGCCATAATTCTACACCTCCCGAAAAAGTTTCTTCTAGCATAATACTAGCTTCCACTTTTATAATCCCATTATTGAGAATAAATAGGTGAAATTGTCAATTACTTAGACATTTCATTTTAAAAGATAACACATAACCCTTATAACTGCAATCTTTTTTGAATAAAAATAATAAAATAATCATATTTTTATTCAATAATTTTAAGATCTTTTTCTAGGAATTATCTTAATTGGGGTTCCTTGGAAATCAAAGTTTTTACGCAATTGATTTTCTAAAAACCGCTGATAAGAAAAATGCAATAATTCCGTATCATTTACAAAAACAATAAAAGTCGGTGGACCCACTGCTACTTGTGTCATATAAAAGACTTTTAATCGTTTATTATTAACTGTAGGCGTTGGATTCATCGCCAAAGCATCCATTAAGACATCATTCAATATTGAAGACTGTACGCGTTGCATACGGCTCTCATAGATCTTTTTAATCAACTCAGGCAGCTTTTGTAACCTTTCCCCAGTTTCAGCCGAGACAAATAAAATAGGCGCATAGTCTAAAAATCTAAATCGCGTACGGATATCTTGTTCGAACTCTTGCATAGTATGAGTATCTTTTTCAATTGCGTCCCATTTATTAACTAAGAGAATAATACTTTTACCTTCGTCATGAGCATGACTGAAAACACGTGAATCTTGCTCTCTAATCCCTTCTTCTGCGTTAATCACACAAAGGACTACATCCGAACGCTCAATGGCACTAAGGGCCCTTAAAACGCTATATTTTTCTGTATTTTCATAAACACGACCACTCTTGCGAATTCCAGCCGTATCTATAATGACATATTCTTGCCCTTCTTCATCTACAAAGGGGGTGTCAATAGCATCACGGGTAGTTCCTTCAATATCCGATACAATCACTCGCTGCTCACCTAAAATTTTGTTCACTAAACTAGATTTCCCAACATTTGGGCGTCCAATTAAACTAAATTTAATAATCGAATCATCATATATACTTAAAGAATCATCCTCGAAATGTGAGACAACCTCATCCAGTAAATCACCTAACCCTAGGCCGTGTGAACCAGAAATTGGAAAAGGATCTCCTAAGCCTAATGAATAGAACTCATAAAATCGTTCGCGTTGTTCCGGGTTATCTGCTTTATTTAACGCTAAAACAACCGGTTTATTGGATCGGTATAATATTTTAGCAATATTTTCATCTAAAGAAGTAATCCCACTACGGATATCTACCATAAAAACAATAACATCCGCTTCTTCAATCGCTATCTCTGCTTGGCTTCTAATCTCGACATCTAGAGGATAATCCTCAAGAGTTATCCCTCCTGTATCAATAAGCGAGAACTCTTTTCCTAACCATTCTGTTTGCCCATAAATACGGTCTCTAGTCACTCCAGGATCATCTTCAACGATGGAGATCCTTTCTCCGACAATTCGATTAAAAATGGTCGATTTCCCAATATTTGGGCGACCCACTATGGCTACAATAGGTTTTGACATTTTTTCACCATCTTTCTTTTAATTTTAATGATCATTTGTTCCTATACAATAATAGACACCCAACTTTTTTGGCTATTCCAATAAGTTGGGTGCTTTTAATTATATTCAAAAAATCCTAACGTAAATTATTCTTCGTCTTCATCGTCTTCGAATAATCCTTTTAATTGGTCTCCTAATTGGTCACCAATTGTAAATGCCGAATCATCATCGTCATCTCTTAGTGAAGGTTGACGAACAGATTGACGAGGTTCTTTACGCTTTGGTTTTTGAGTAGCTGGTTGTTCTTGTTCATCTCTTTCAGGTGCTTCTTCTAAAGCTTTGATACTTAAAGATACACGTTGTTCTTCTTGATCAACGTTTAATACTTTAACTTCAACTTCTTCATCTTCGCTAACAACCTCATGTGGTGTTTCAACATGACGGTGTGCCATTTCTGAAATGTGAACTAAGCCTTCAACACCAGGTTTTAATTCAACAAATGCACCAAAGTCAACAATTCGTTTGACTATACCTGTTGTAACCGAACCTGCTGGGAATTCTTCATCCACAGTATCCCAAGGACCTAAGAGTAAATCTTTGATAGATAATGAAACGCGTTCACGTTCTTTATCCACACTTAATACTTTAACTTCAATTTCATCGCCAACAGAAAGTTTATCTTCTGGATGATCAATATGTTCATGTGCGATTTCTGAAATATGTACTAAGCCATCAATTCCACCTAAATCAACGAAAGCACCAAAGTTTGTTAGACGTACGACTGTACCTGTAACTGTGCTTCCTTCTTCAAGATTTTCTAATGCTTGAGCACGTTTGTCTTCTTCTTCAGATTCTAACAACTCACGACGTGATAAAATAAGTTGTCTGTTTTGAGGGTCAATTTCGATGATTTTAAATTCATACGTATTGCCTTCAAATTGAGATAAATCACGAACAAAACGAGTATCTAATTGTGATGCTGGTACAAAACCACGCACACCTAAATCAACGGTAACTCCACCTTTGACCACACGGTTTACTTCAGCTTCAACTGTTTCACCATTGTCAAATTTTTCTTGTAGTTCGTTCCAAACTTCACGTTGGTCTACACGTTTTTTTGATAAAATGTAGCTACCTTGTTCTTTGTCGCTTACTACACGAAGAACTGTTACACGAATTTTATCGTTTACTTCCACTTCTTCTGAAGGGTCTTCTACACGGCTAGTAGATAGTTCACGGATTGGAATATATCCTTCATGCCCTGTATCAAGTCCTACGATAACATTTTTATCTTCATCAAAAGCTAAAACAACTCCTTCAACAATGTCACCAGGTTTAATTTCTACTGATGCATCTAGAGCTTCAGACATACTTTCCATATCATTATCTTCATCTGGCATGTCTTCTGATGTTTCTTCAGTTTCCTCAGTTGTATCTTCTACAACTTCTTCAGGTGTGTCTTCTACAGTTTCTTCAGTTTCTTCAGTTTCTACTGTATCATCCATAGTCTCTTCAACTTCACCATTTACTTCTAAATCTTTGTTTTCTTTTTCTGACATATTTCCTGTGCCTCCCAATACCAATCAATATATACATCTTAACATATTCTACTATATATTACATGATAAAACTACATTTTCGATTAATTAAAACAGACATCTCTCATTTTGTTGTCATTTTTATATAAATATAGCTAAAAATATTCATATATATATTAATTTTTTATTTTTTTATTGATTAATTCCATACATTTATTTACAACTTCTGAAATAGATAAACCTGTCGTATCTACACAAATTGCATCTTCAGCTTGCTTTAAAGGGGATTCTTTTCGATTTGAATCATATTCATCCCGGGCAACGATTTCTTCTTTTAAGCGTGCAAAATCTGTTTCTATCCCTTTTTGTTGATTTTCTAAATAACGGCGTTCTGCACGTTCTTCAACACTTGCTATAAGAAAAATCTTGACATCCGCATTTGGTAATACGACGGTTCCAATATCTCTTCCGTCCATTACTACATCCGATTTTTCTGCTAGTGCTTGTTGTCTGCGGACCAACTCTTCACGAACTTTTGGAAATGAAGAAACAATCGACACATTATTTGTTACGTTATGTTGTCTAATTTTATCTGTAATATTTTCTCCATTTGCGAAGACATCTTGTCCATCTTGTTTTCGTTTAAATGTAATCTTTATTTCTTTTAAAAGCGCTGTAAGATCTCGTTCATTATCTATGTTTATATTATTTTTTAATGCTAAATAGGTCAATGTTCGATACATGGCGCCTGTATCGACATAGACAAGATGATACTTGTCCGCTAATAATTTTGCAATAGTGCTTTTCCCTGAAGAGGCGGGACCATCAATTGCAATTTGTATTCTATTATCCTTCAATATTTATCCTACCTTTATTTAGTCAACTTTTATTTTACTTTTAGAACTTGGCCCTCATAAACTGTTTCGCTAGACAAATTATTTAATGCCATTAATTCATCCGTAGTCATCCCATGATTTAGTGCAATCCGATACATATTATCTCCAGCTTGAACGGTATAAGTCGAGCCACTTTCTACTGGAACTTCTGGTTCGGGTTCCGGTTCGGGCTCCGGTGCCGGCTCTGGTTCTGGTTCGGGCTCTGGTTCAGGCTCTGGCTCTGGTTCAGGCTCAGGTTCTGGTTCTGGTTCGGGCTCTGGCTCCGGTTCAGGCTCTGGCTCCGGTTCTTCTTCTTTTTCGGGTTCTTCTTCAGGTT
Source organism: Atopostipes suicloacalis DSM 15692 (assembly GCF_900129085.1). Taxonomy (GTDB): domain Bacteria; phylum Bacillota; class Bacilli; order Lactobacillales; family Carnobacteriaceae_A; genus Atopostipes; species Atopostipes suicloacalis. The sequence goes on along the minus strand of NZ_FQUF01000005.1, from coordinate 11,807 downwards.
CTTCCTCTTTTTCTTCTTTACTCATATCTATTACATTTTCAACATCAGAATCTTTTGAAACTTTTTGCTCTTCAATTGGTCGATTTGAGTACCAAAGATAATAAAAAATCATTGCAAGAATAAGTAAGGCAAGGAATATCACTGTTCCTGTTAGCATGGGTGAAACCCCATCATTATTCCGATTTTTTTCACTTCTAGAACGTTCACTTCTTGAAACGTATTCTAAATCATCATAGTCTTCGCTAAACTGTTTAGACCAAATTTTCTCATCTGATGACCGGTTTCTTTTACTCATAAGCTTCTTCCTTCCATCTGTGCTATCTATATCATTGTAGCATATATTTTAATGAGTCGTTACTCATTATTAAAGATTATTGTACAAATTGTTATAGACTTCTTTCCAAGGTAAAACTCTCTTTCTTGCTTCTTCTTCTTTGTAAGATTGAGTCATCTTATTTAATTTAGCGATCAATTCCTCTTGATCTAAACCGCAACTTGAACAACATTCATTAAGGGAACTTTTTTTATTCTCACAAAAATAGTTCAATAAATAACTCCGTTTGCAATCCTCTTGATATACATATTGCATCATAAAAGAAAGTTGTTGATATTTTATTTTCTTTCTTTTTTCAATAGCTTGCAGGGCATCGTTTAAATTTATTGAAGTTTCTTTAAAATAATAGGCAAGTTTAACCATAGCATCCGACTCCGATAATTGTGTTTGTTTTCTTTTATAAACAGCAGTCAGAATCTCTTTGGAAGGTAGGGATGTTTCAATGAATCGTTGTTGAATATATTCATCCCCAGGCTGGTACAATAAAATAGCTAACCCTAGTTTGCCATCTCGACTAGCACGCCCTACTTCTTGTAGGTACATTTCAGGGGAACTTGGAAGATGGTAGTGAATGATAAAACGTATATCTTTTTTATTAAATCCCATTCCAAATGCACTTGTTGCGCAAATAATTTGTAAATCATTATTTAAGAATTGTTGTTGGATTTTTATTTTATCATCTGCTTCTAAGTCCGAATGATAACTGCTTGCTCTGAGCCCATATTCATTACTTAAATTATTTGCCCATTCATCCGCCATTTTTTTACTTGTAAAATAAATAATCCCAGCACCGGTCATTTTCTTTACTATTTCAATTAACTTTTCGTTTTTATTTCCTTCACAAATTTCCACAAAAAATTTAATTTCTTTTCGATCAACGGACTCAATGATTTGATTTGTCTCTTTAATATCTAATCCTAAAAAATGAATAATTTCATCTCTGACTTGCTTTGTAGCCGTCGCTGTTAAAGCCATAGTCGTAGGAGAACCTAGACTTTTTCGAATATTAGCCAAAGCTAAATAATCTGGTCTAAAATCTGTTCCCCAATGAGAAATACAATGCGCTTCATCTACAACAAATAACTGGATATGAGCTTTTTTCAAAACCTCAAGAACTTGCTGATTTTGCAACATTTCCGGGGAAGTATAAATAAATTTATACTGCTTGATTTGTCTAAAAATTCGTTTTCTCTCAGAAAAAGAAGTGAGACTATTTAAAGCAACCGCCCTTTTTTCTCCCCTTAAATGAAGCTGTTCGACTTGATCTTGCATTAAAGAAAGTAGCGGTGAAATAATTAATGTGACCCCATCTGTTAAGTAGGTAGGTAGTTGATAACATAATGATTTCCCAGAGCCGGTGGGTAGCATTACTAATGTATCCTTTTTATCTAAAACAGATTCTATCGCTTCTCTTTGTCCTGTTCGAAAGGATGAGTATGCAAATTTTTCATGCAAAATTTGCATTATTTGAGTACTCATTTCAATCGCATCCTTTCTAATTCCACTAATCGATAATGCATAAATTCCAATTGTTCAATTCCGTTCATCGCCTCTTGATAAGTAAAATTTTCTCCTTGATCAAATCCTTGATGGAGTTTTTCATAAATATTTGAAGGAATAAATGCTTTATATGGAAAAGATTCAAAAACAAAGGCTATTTCTAAGATATGTTCTCTTACAGTATTTTCTTTGATAGCTCTTTGGTTCGCAATCGCCATGATAGTCCTTCCTTTTTCCAATAACTTGTAGGTTTCGTAGGTACTTGCTGAAAGTCCATAATGAGTTTCTTGATGAAGTTTTTTTAGTATTTCATTATTTAAAGGAAAATCTTTTTTATTTGTATAGATGATTTGTAAAGCCTCTTCTAATATATCTTTAAAATAAAAATCGAATTCAAGAGCTGTCATTTCATAATTTTGCGAGAGCTGCATTCTTGTCTTACCGATAAATTCATGGCCTGTAAGTTGGTTAGCTAATACATCTGCAGAATTTTCATCCATTTGATTGAATAAAAATTCTTGTTCTTTGAACCAATGGCCTAAAAGTTTCTTTTTATTTGACTGAAACGGTTGGAACAATTGTCGAACATTTTCTTGATGAGAAGGATGTTTAACAATGGGAATATATTTATTGTTCTGATAGCTAAGTTCAGAAAAAACCTGTGTCAACAATTGATAACTATTCCAGAAAGGTGCCCTAACATTCGTATAGGTAAAACTTTCTATTTTTTTGGGATAGTAATGTTCATTAAAATATTCCTCGCAAACTATTTGTCCCTTATTAGTTAAAAGATAACCCTTTCCCTCTTCGACAAGATATTCTTGATTTAAAAGCTTTTGAATGATTTTTGATAGGTATTCTCGTGTCATTTGTTGTGCGAGAGAAAAACCATGGTGCCAATCATTAATCTCTACCAAATAAAACATGGAAGGTGTTCTTTTCGCATGAAACACATGAAGAATTTGCGAGAGAGTGACCACGTTTTCTAAATCAAAATAACTTAATATATAATAGAATAAATAATTGTCTTTCAAGTCCTCTCCCTCTTTCTTATGATTCTTTCATTTATTTTACAACACTCAAGCAGGAATACCAACATCAAAACCAAACAAAAAAGACCAGCTAAGGTAGCCAGTCTTCTTAATCGTTGATTATTTTATTTCTGAAATATTTAAATCAATTGGATTATTTTTATTTTTTAGCTTATTTAAATAACCCTGTATTTGATAAAATACGATGAAGAATATAAGCGAAACGAGTATTCCTTTAACCAGGTTAAATGGAATAACAGAAAGCGTTAGATATTCACGCATGGGTCCTACACTAAATCCCATCACTTTCATATATAAAGGAGCAACAACTAACCAATTAAGAATAGTCATCGTTATCGTTAAAGATACTGTTGCTATACTTCCAGCTAAAATAGATTTTTTCTTGTTTGAACCTTTATTTTTAATCGCATAATATATCGGAAGTGTTAGAGATAATGTACCAATAAAAGCTGTTGTATCTCCGATTGGAAAGCCTGCTTCCCCTCCAGAGGTAATATATGAAAGTAAAGATCGGATGGCTGCAATGGCGACACCAGAAAGGGGACCAAAAACATACATTCCTAATAAAATAGGGATATCACTAAAGTCAATTTTTAAAAATGGCGCCCAATACAATATTGGAAAAGAAAATTGAGAGATCACCCACGCTACAGCTGCCAATATACCAATCATTGTTACCTTCTTCGTTCTTTGTTCAATCATTGAAAATCCTCCTATAATTTTTACTGATTAAAAATCAGTTTGAATTAAAAAGGATTCATCTATTGAGGTAGAGCTAATAAAAAAACTCCATTTATTATCTACAGGATAATAAATAGAGCTACAAATGTACATTAAAAGCACAAACGTATAAAGCTCCATCTTCTTCATTCCAGACTATACTGTCGGTACTGGATTTACACCAGTTCAGCTGTACGTTTAAATACAGGTCGTGGACTTTACCACCGGTCGGGATTTACACCCTGCCCCTGAAGACGAATCGTTTTTTATTTAAATCTATTATATCTTTTTTTTAATGTTTTGCAAGTATTTAGAATATATCCTCATTCTTTTAGTCATTAACCATTTGTTCAAGTTGTTTTACTTCGTGAGGAGTTAAAAAGCGCCATTCTCCAGATTGCAAACCATCTGTAGAAAGAAACCCAAAACGCTCTCGTGTTAACTTTTCTACTGGATGCCCAATACTTTCAAACATATTCTTTACTTGATGGTTTCTACCTTCGTGAAGTGTAATTCGAGCTATCGTTGTATCTGATGGTCGGTCATAACTCAAAATATTTACTTTAGCAGGTGCTGTTTTTTGTCCATCTAGCATAACCCCTTGAGCAAGTTCGTTTCCTAACTTTTTAGTGATACGTCCTTTTGTCTTTACGACATAGGTTTTTGGAAATTCAAAACTTGGGTGAGTTAATTTATGGGAGAGTTCTCCATCATTTGTTAATAATAAAGCTCCCGTTGTATCCCAATCCAATCTACCGACAGGATAAATACGTTCTTCAACGCCTTGAATCAGCTCAACAACTGTCTCCCGATTTTTGGGATCATCCGTCGTAGAAATTGTTTCTCGTGGTTTATTTAATAGAACATAGACATATTGTTCGCGTTCAATAAGAACATCGTCGACGGTAATTGAATCGTTTTTTGAAACTTTTGTTCCTAATTCTTTAACGACTTCACCATTCACTTTAACGCGGCCTTGTTCAATAATTTCTTCAGACTTTCGACGAGAAGCAACCCCCGCATGTGCCATTACTTTTTGTAAGCGTTCCATTTCATCAGCCTCCTTTTTTAAGTTATTTTAATGTTAAAAATTTTCTTGTTCAATATCATCAAAAGATTGTTGAAAGTTCTTAAAGAATAAATCCGTCATTTCTTGATCACTATTTTCTTCCGCCAGAGGAGGTAATTCTTCGATTGAATTAATTCCAAAGTAATCTAAAAAGAAAGCAGTGGTTCCATACAATAAGGGTTTTCCAGGTCTATCTAGACGTCCTACTTCCTCAATTAATTGTCGGGAACGTAATTTTTGTAAGTTACCCGTCACTTGCACTCCTCGGATTTCTTCTATTTCAACCCGAGTAATTGGCTGCTTGTAAGCAATAATAGCTAGTGTCTCCAACAAAGGACGGCTAAGTAATTGTGAAAAGGGAGATTGAGCATACCTTTTAATATACTCTGCCACTTCTCTTTTTGTAACAATCTGATAAGTATTGGCTGTTTCAATAATTTTCAGGCCACTTGTTTCATCAGCATCATATTTTTCCGCAATAGTTTGTATCTTAGCCGCTATGACATCTAATGGATTGTCTGTTAGTTTAGCGAGTTCCTCCAAAGACAAACCATCATCTCCCGCAACAAATAATAATGCCTCAATTATTGCTATATCATTCATTTGATCCCTGCTTTTCTAGTCCTTCATTTTCTTCAACAATAGATATCGAAATATCTGATTGAATGGAATCTTGTTCAACAAATATCCGATGGTCTTTAATCAGCTCCAACATTGCAAGAAAGGTGACTACAATTTCTTGCCTGGTTGTTTTCAGCAGAAGTTCTGAAAATCGTACTTTATAGTTGCCATTTGTTAGAATTCTACTGTGAATATCCTTCATTTTTTCAACAACCGTTACTTCATCTGTTTCAATTGTTGTTGGTTGAGGGGTTTGTAATTCATGTCTTTGCAAAACTTCTAAAAAAATGGTGGATAAATCAGATACCTCTAAGCCCTGATCTTTCAATTCAATTGTTTGACTATAGTCTGAAATATTTGAGGGATCCTTTCCAAAATAATCAGCCCGATCTGTTTGTCGCTCTTCGAATTCAGGAATAATTTCTTTGATTTGCTTGTATTCAAGAAGCAATTCCATCAAAGGTTTTCTCGGGTCATCCTCTTCATAAAAATCTTCTTCTAAATCTGCTTGATTTTCATTTCGAGGAACAAGCATTTCGCTTTTAATCCGCATTAATGTAGCCGCCATTACAAAATATTCACTGGCGACATCTATTTGTTCAGCTTTCATATGTTCCAAATAGCGCATATATTGATCCGTAATTTTTGCAATCGGGATATCATAAATATCAATTTCTAATTGATTTATTAAATGAAGCAATAAATCTAGAGGGCCTTCAAAATTATCTAATTCTATTTGTAATTTATCTTCCGAATGAATATCTTCACTCATCTTATCCCTCTCTTCCATATCCCATTTTTAAAATTTTATTTATCTGTGAGTCTTTTTTGCCATTTGGAGATTACTGTGGCTGTATCAAGCGTAGCGACAATATTTTTTGAATCATATTTCTTTTGTAATTCATCCAGCATTCGATAAGTTAATCCTTCATTTCTAAACGATGGGTCTACTGCAATATGTCTTAATAAAACAATATCTTCTTCCTCTTCAACCCCTATTAAACCTATCAAATTTTCTGTTTCTTCGCTTTGCCACAGATAAATTTGACGATTATCTTGTGCATTATACCAATTAAGCTCTTCTTCTAATCGTGATGGATCTTTTAGATCAGAAATATAAGAAAATAAACCCATTGTAATTTTCTCATAATCACTATTAAATGAAACAAGCATTTAATCCCTCCTAACTGACGATTCATAAATCTTACTATTTATTTTATTGTCAATTATTATACTCAGGTAAGCCATTTTCAAATCGCATAAAGTCTTCTGGCGTTTCTCGACGGATAGCTAAGAAATCTTTGCCCTCTTCGACAAACACAACAGCCGGACGTGGAATTCGATTATAATTACTCGCCATCGCAAAAGTATAATCTCCAGTATTAATGACCGCTAATAAATCTCCTGCTTCTACTTCAGGTAAAGGTAAATCAAAGATTAGCATATCCCCTGATTCACAGGCTTTACCCGCAATGGAAACCGTTGTGTTTGCTTCGTCATTCATTCGATTCGCGACAAAACCAGTGTACTTAGCATCATAAAATGCTGGTCGAATATTGTCACTCATCCCCCCATTAATTGAGACGTAATGACGTATATTGGGTAATTTCTTTTGACTGCCTATTTCATAAATCGTTGAACCGGCTTCTCCTACAATACTACGTCCTGGTTCTATCCATAATTCTGGATAAGGCATGCCATATTCATCTAATAAATTCATAAACTGCTGGCTAATCATTTTTAATTGATTTTCAGGCGAATTTTCTGCCTCTTCAACGGTATGCTGAACCCCAAAGCCGCCTCCCATATTAAAGACTTTTAGTTGAAAATCATATTTATTCTGCCACTTATTTACATGGTTTAGAATCTGATGCATAGATACCGTATAACTTTCTGTATCAAAAATTTGCGAACCAATATGCATATGTAAACCTGCTACATTTAAATACGAGGCATCTAAAGCTTCTGCTAAAGCTTTTTCTGCCTGTCCATTTTGGAGATCAAATCCAAATTTCGAATCAGCTTGGCCTGTCATAATGTATTGGTGAGTGTCTGCAGAAACTCCTGGGGTAATTCTTAATAGAATATTTGTCATTTGTTGACGCTGTTCTGTTAACTGTTTTAATATTTCTAATTCATGAAAATTATCAACAATGATATTTCCTATATTATAGTCTAGTGCATCGGTCAGTTCTTGTAAGGATTTATTATTTCCATGAAAATTTATCTTTTTCGCTGGAAAACCAGCTTGTTTTGCAAGATAGAGTTCTCCTCCTGAAACCACATCAATTGATATGTTTTCCTGATGGATAATTTGATAGAAGGCTACAGAAGAAAAGGCTTTACTTGCATAAGAAATTTCTGTTTGCCCTTTGTAATCTGCAAGCCCCTCTTTTAATTCGCGAATGTTTTTTCGAACTGTCTGGATATCATATATCACTAGAGGTGTTCCATATTTTTTAGTCAACTCAATGGTATCTACACCTGCTATTTCTAAATGATTCCGAGCATTAATATGGATCGTGTCTCTAGCTGTAAATTTTGCTAATTCATCTTTGTTTCCCAAACTTAGCCCTCTTTTCATTAAGTTACAATATAGTATTATACACGATTTACCATTATAAGTACAAACCCGAGTAAATATCAAGTCTACTCTTGAAAAAGATGAAATTTCTGAGTTTATATTTCGAATAAAAAAAGCAATTTATTCAGGACATCTTTCTCCCCTTAAAATAAATTGCTTTTTATTTTTAAATTAGACTCTCTGTAAAATATTGATAATAAGTTGTTTAAAAGATGAACGAATTTTCGTCGTAATCGCTATGACGTCTTCATGGTTCAATTCTTCTCCCATGCCAGCAGCAAGATTTGAAATACAACTAATTCCGATTACACGCATACCTGCATGACGAGCGACAATTACTTCAGGAACAGTCGACATCCCTACAGCATCTCCTCCAACCGTTTGAATCATACGGACTTCAGCTGGAGTTTCGTATGTAGGACCAGTCGTTCCATAATACGTTCCTTCTTGTAAAGTAAGATTTAGCTCAGAAGCAACCTCTTTAACTAATTGTTGATATTCTAAATCATACGCTTGAGTTAAGTCTGGAAAACGAGGCCCGTATTTATCATCATTTGGTCCTATTAATGGGTTTGTTCCAAATGAATTAATATGATCTGTAATCAACATCAAATCGCCAGGAGTGAAGTTTTTATTAACTCCTCCAGCTGCGTTAGTAACAATTAAAGATTTAGTGCCTAACATGCTCATCACACGCACTGGGAAAGTTACTTCATTCATCTCGTAGCCTTCGTAATAATGGAAACGTCCTTGTAAAGCAAGAACTTGTTTATCTCCTAACGTCCCGTAGACTAATTGCCCAGCGTGTCCTGCAACAGTTGAAACTGGAAAAGATGGGATTTCCTCATAAGGAATCACAATAGGATTTTCAATTTCATCCGCTAATTCCCCTAATCCTGAGCCCAAAATCAGACCCACATCCACTCGATTTACACCTTTTTCTTCTATATAAGTTGTTGCTTCTCTAGCTTTTGTAAAGACATTCTTCTGCATTTCTTCCATATGGAATCCTCCATTTATTTTAATTGATTTAAAAAGCTTGAACCATTTTCCATCGGTTTTAACTCAAAATTTTCTAAAATTGTTGCAGATATATCTGCAAAATATCCTTGGTCAAGTGGACCAGACGTTTCAAAGTTTTTATTATAGACCAACAAAGGAACAAATTCTCTAGTATGATCCGTCCCTTCATGGATCGGATCATTTCCATGGTCCGCAGTGATCATTAACAAATCATCTTCATGGAGAGCTTCTAATAGTTCTGGAAGACGTTGATCAAAATCTTCTAAAGCATCGCGATACCCTTCAGGATTTCTACGATGACCATATAAAGCATCAAAATCAACTAAGTTGGTAAAGCTAAGTCCTGTAAAATCTTCATTTTTTATTCGTTTTAATAATTTATCGACGCCATCCATATTTGATTCTGTGCGAACATAATCGGTGAGCCCTTGCCCATTGAAAATATCATGTATTTTCCCAACCCCAATCACATCATAATTGGATTCTTGTAAATGATCCAACATAGTTTCTCCAAAAGGATCTAAGGCGTAGTCATGACGATTACTTGTACGGGTAAAGTTTCCTGGCTGACCGACATAAGGACGGGCAATAATACGACCTATCATGTAAGGTTCATCTTTAGTTATTTCTCGGACATACTCACAAATTTCATATAGTTCTTCAATCGGTATAATTTCTTCATGTGCTGCAATTTGTAAAACAGGATCTGCTGAAGTATAAACAATCAGATCTCCTGTCTCCATTTGATGTTTTCCATATTCGTCAATGATAGCTGTTCCTGAAGCTGGTTTATTAGCAACTACCTTCCGGCCAGTATGGTCTTCAATTTGCTGGATGAGCTCTTCTGGAAATCCATTTGGGAAAACACGAAAAGGTGTATCAATACGTAAGCCAGAAATTTCCCAGTGACCGGTCATTGTATCTTTACCTACAGATTGTTCTTCTAATTTCGTATAATACGCTTTTGGAGTTTCTACTGGATCAATGCCTGTTAAGGGAGCAATATTTCCTAATCCCATTTTTTGCATATTAGGCACAGATAGTCCTGCAACTTCTGCAATATGTCCCAATGTGTTTGCTCCTTCGTCGCCAAATTCTTTCGCATCTGGAGCTTCTCCAATTCCTACAGAATCTAAAACGACGAGATGAATTCTTTTATACATATTTTTTCCACCTTTTCAATTTATATTTTTAGTCTTCCTTTAAAGCTCTAGGGTGATACTGTTCATATACATTTCTCATGCGGGTCTTCGTAATATGGGTATAGATTTGGGTCGTTGATATATCTGAATGACCTAATAATTCTTGAACAATTCGCAAATCTGCACCATTTTCTAATAAATGCGTTGCGAAAGAATGTCGCAACATATGAGGAGTGACATTTTGCTTGATCCCAGCTTTTTGAACAATCTGTTTTAAATTTTTCCAAACCCCTTGACGAGTTAATCCTCTACCACGCGCATTTAAAAACACAAATGGTGATTCTTCTGAAACCTTACTTGCAAATATAGGGCGACTATCTTCAAGATATTCATTGAGCCAATTTTTAGCTTCATCTCCAATTGGAATAATTCGCTCCTTATTTCCCTTCCCAACCGTTTGAATAAAGCCCATAGTTAAATGCAATTCGTCCATTCGCAAATGAACCAATTCTGAAATACGAAGACCGGATGCATACATGACTTCAAGAATTGCTCGATCTCGCAAACCAATAAAGGTTTCAACATCTGGGGTTTCTAATAATTGTTCAACCTCATTTAACGACAATACTTTCGGTAGAACTTCTGCTTTTTTGGGAGTTTCTACATATTGCATGGGATCATTTTTTGTAATCTTTTCTTGCCGAATAAATTGGTGGTATTGACGTAGACTAGATGTCATTCGAATAATAGAATTATCAGATTTACCTTGTTCTTTTAGCTTTTGTAAAAATAAGATAATATCATAACGATCAATTTTATTCCAATCATAAATGCCCTGTTCTTCCAAAAACTGAATATATTGTTGAATGTCTCTTTGATAACTTTTGACTGAATTTTCAGCTAAGTCTCTTTCGATTTTTATATGAACTAAATATTCTGCTAAAGGTTCTTGATCTATTTTTTTATTCGCCACTTCGATACCCTTCTTTTTTCAAGCACTTTTGGCATATTCCATGAAAGGTTAATTGTCGAGTCATAATTTTAAATCGATATTCTTGTTCAATTCTTTTCTCTGTATCTGTTAAAATAGGTTCTTGAATTTCTTCGATTTTCCCACAATTTTGACAGAGCAGATAAAATGTTTGATACTCGTTAGAACTTTTTACTAAATCAAAACGACTCATCCCATCGCGATAAGGGATTTTTTTAACAATATCTAATTCCTGTAACATATCTAAGGTACGATAAACCGTAGCTAAGCCAATAGATGGATTTCTATTTTTGACTTTAATAAATATTTCTTCAGCAATCAATAATTCATTGTTGTTTTCAATTAACGTTTCAACAGTGACCTGGCGTTGAGGTGTTAATCGATAACCTGATCGTTTTAATTTATTGTTGATGTCTTCATATATTGTATTAATATTTTCTGTCATTTTAATTTCCTTCATTCTGCTGATCCCATTCATATCATACCCCTAGTTTGAACTACTCCACCTTAAATCCTTTGGATTTTGAAGATGGAGATTCCTAAGAACTCCAACCTACTGGTCGGATTTTGATTAGGCTAACCCCGTAGTCCCTACGGTCTTGGAAGCTAAAACTCTTAAGGCTTCCTGTTTCAGATTTATGCTTGCGTTAATATCCCTGTCCTGATGAGTATGGCACTCTGGACATTTCCATTCACGAATAGTGAGATTCTTAACGGCTTTATTTTGATAGCCACACTCAGAACACAGTTGACTGGACGGGAAATTCCGTG
>NZ_FQUF01000019.1 GCF_900129085.1 Atopostipes suicloacalis DSM 15692 | reverse complement strand
TTTGAGCTGACGCTCAATCGGCATTCATCTTCCACTTTTGCTTTGCTTAGAAGTGAGAGTCTTCTGCCGAAAAACGATAAAATAAATTCATACATACCATCTCATCAAAAAAGAGTTTGGTAGATTTTTTCTACCAAACTCTTTAAATTTTGAAAACATTAGTTGCGAACTTCTACGAGTTCATCGCCTACTTTAACTTCTCCTGTAGTCATTAGTTCGACCGCCGAGTAATCAGGTGTGTTTGTTACAATGACCATAGTTTCTGTTGGATAATTTGCTTCTTTGATTGCTTCTAAATCTGCCTCAATCAATAAATCGCCAACTTTCACTTGGTCCCCTTGTTTCACATGAGTTGTAAAGCCTTCTCCATTCATATTTACTGTATCGATTCCTACATGAATTAAGACTTCTACTCCTTGCTCACTTGTTAAACCAATTGCATGCCCAGATTCCATCACCATCGTAACTTCTCCATTTAATGGGGAATATACCGCACCATCCGATGGAAGAATGGCAGCACCTTGTCCCATCATTCCTGAGCTGAACACTTCATCTTCTACTTGTTCTAATGAAACAGCTTCTCCATTCATAGGAGCACTCAATACTTCGTTTTTTAGAACTTCTTGATCTTTTGGCTCTTCTGGTTCTTCTTTTGTATCTTCAGCACTTGGAGCAGGAGCAGAATGTCCTTGGTTCGTTTGTTTAGTGGCTTCTGGATTATTTTTCATAAAATCTCTTAAATCTCCAGCAATTCCTTCCACTTTTGTTCCATAAATGACTTGTACAGATTGGCCATTTTGCATGATTCCTGCAGAACCTGTAGAACGTAAACGAGATTGGTCCACTAATGAACCATCTTTTACTGTAACACGTAGACGTGTAGCACAGTTTGTGAAATCTTCTAAGTTATCAGATCCACCTAAACCTTCGAGAATTCCGATAGATGTAGCATCTTCTGCTGATACAGCGGAGCTTCCAGCGGTTTGGTTGATTCCATGCTCTTCGCGATATTCATCTTTTGTACGTAAACGAGCTTCACCAGCTTCTTCTTTACGTCCAGGAGTATCTAAATCAAATTTTTCAATTGCAAAACGGAAAATAACATAATATAAAACAAACCAAATAACAATCGGAAGAATTAAAGTGGTCCATTTTGTAATATCATTTCCTGGTAAAATACCATAGATAATAAAGTCTGTTAAACCACCAGAGAATGTTAAGCCAACCCCAGCACCTAACCATTCCACTAATACTACAGAAAATCCAGCTAGTACACTGTGAATTCCGTAGAATAAGAATGGTGAAGCAAATAATGTCGTGAACTCAATCGGTTCCGTAATTCCTGTCAAAATAGAAGTAATGGAAGAACCAAATAAGAGTCCTTTAATTCCTGCTCGATTTTCTTTTTTAGCAGAATGATACATTGCTAAAGCAGCTGCTGGCCAACCACCAATCATCAATGGAAATTGGAATGAGAAATATTTTGCTGCTTCTGGTAAGACAGCTTCGTTAGCCGCTAATTGAGCAAAAACAATATTTTGTGCTCCATGAACCATTTCACCAGCTACTTCTACAGATCCACCAAGGGCTGTTTGCCAAAATGGTAAATAAAAGACATGATGTAAACCAAATGGAATTAATGCACGGTAAATGTAACCATATAAGAACGAACCAATCGCTCCAGAACTTGCGATTACTTCTCCAAAGTTAGCAATTCCCGTCCCAAAAATTGGCCATACATAGGCAAAGAGAATTCCTAATGCTGTACCTCCAACTGTTGAGATAATCGGTACAAAATGTGTTCCTTGGAAGAAAGATAAAGCATCTGTAAATTTAACTCGGTAGTATTTATTATGCAAATATGAAACTAATAATCCTATAATAATTCCACCAAATACACCCATGTTAAATGTTTCTTCAAATCCTAAGACATTTCCAACTAATCCATTCACTTGACGAAATTGATCCATGTTACGTAAATTATGAATCCAGCTTGTCATAGCAGCATACATCGTTAAGTATCCAACGACAGCAGACATAGCAGCAACTTCTTTACGGTCTTTAGCCAGACCAAAAGCAACAGAAATAGCAAATAATAATGCCAAGTTTCCAAAAACAATATCTCCAACATCCACAAACATCATGAAAATACCATTCAATACTGTTCCTGAACCCATAATATTTTCGAGTCCATAATTAGCAATCAAAGATTCATTCGTAAAAGCAGATCCTAACCCTAAAAATAAACCTGCTATAGGTAATAAAGCAATCGGTAGCATAAATGTTCTACCTAAATTTTGCAGCTTATTAAATAGACCTTTCATTTTTTATATCTCCTCTTTCTAAAATTTACAACTATAGCAGTATACTAAAAATAAATTATTTGTCAAAAAAACGAGCTAAAAAGCCTGTGAAAACGCTATTTCAACAACAAATAAACTATATTGTTTTTGGTCTATTTTGATATTTTAGAAGAGATAATATAGATTTTAAAAATTGCAATATTATATTTTGTTTAAAAAGAAATTATAAATACATTTTTTATTAACGAAAAAACCTTTTATTTATGATATGGCTCATTTCTGATAATCTTGAATGCTCGATAAATTTGTTCAACTAATATTAACCGCATTAATTGATGAGGATAAGTCATTTTTCCAAAAGAAATTTTTAAATCTGTTTTTTGTAAAACTTCTTGGCTTAAGCCGTGAGAACCTCCAATAATATAAGCTATTTGACTCGTTCCATAAGTCATTGTTTCGTTTATTTCTTCAGCAAAATCCTCAGATGTTAGTTGTTTTCCTTTTAAATCTAAAGCAATCACTCGTGCTCGATCCGGAAGTTTCTCTATAATACGTTTTCCTTCTACCACTTTTATCTGTTCTATTTCTGCATCACTCAACGTTTGACTTGCTGCTTCATCTTTTATTTCTATTATTTTAAAATTAGCATAACTCTTCAGACGTTTTAAATATTCAGCAATCCCATTTTTTAAATATTTCTCTTTTAATTTACCCACAACGATTATTTTTATTTCCATAGATTCCTCCAAAGTTATTAACATATTTATCCACATATCCACAGATTTTACACTCTTATTTTCTTTCTAACTGGTCAACCACAAAGCTTGTTTTCCAAAAGGGAACACGTATTCCAACGAGTTGTCAACAAGTTATACACAGCCTTATACAGATTTCTCTTTTTTGTATAAGAGTATAGGTATGCTATTTATTCACTCTTATTTTTCTTTAAAATCAAGCTATCCACATGTTATTTTGAATAATGTGGATAACTATTATTATAGATGCCCACGGTTATCCTATCTTCTAATAAGTTATCAACAAGTGCAAAAGAACTACCCACAATCTAAACACAATTCACAGAAGAAAAGCAAATTTATTTTATTATACGACTGTTTTCTAGACATATTACTCAAATTTATTCCAAAAAAAACACAGTACCTTTATTAGAAGATACTGTGTATGAATATATTTTTTAATCGTTATCTGCTGCTTGCATCTCCATTGTAGCTACTCGTGGCTCACCGTTTCGATAAAACTCTATTTCAACAGAGTCTCCGACTTCCGTACTGTAAATCAATTGTCGTAAATGAACAGAGTTAGTGATTTCTTCACCATTAAAGCCAACAATAACATCTGCAGGTTCTAAACCAGCATTTGTAGCGGATGAGTCATTTCCTACTCGAGTAATCACTACACCGTCCGTCACATCGTCAGGAAGGTTTAATTCATCTGCTCTTTGGCTATCTGAGATATAGGCTAAATCAATCATTGTAATTCCTAAATATGGACGAATAACCTCTCCATTTTGTTCTAACTGATTGATAATCTCTACAGCATCATTACTTGGAATTGCAAAGCCCATTCCTTCAACAGTTTCAGTAGATATTTTCATCGAATTAATGCCGACAACTTGTCCGGCTATATTAATTAAAGGTCCACCGGAGTTTCCTGGATTAATCGCTGCA
Organism: Atopostipes suicloacalis DSM 15692; assembly: GCF_900129085.1. GTDB lineage: Bacteria > Bacillota > Bacilli > Lactobacillales > Carnobacteriaceae_A > Atopostipes > Atopostipes suicloacalis. The sequence goes on along the minus strand of NZ_FQUF01000019.1, from coordinate 45,473 downwards.
TCTGTTTGTATAGCTGTCATTTCCCAATCGTATTCTCCATCACCATCTGTATCTACGGGTACGGTTCTTCCTATCCCAGAGATTATCCCTGATGTAACAGATGAAGCAAAATCAGTACCTAGAGGAGAGCCAATCGCTATGGCCGGTTCTCCAACGGTTAAGTTTTCAGAATCCCCAAACTCAACGGATGTTTCAATATTTGAAGCATCTACAGAAAGTACAGCTAAATCCGTCCATACATCTGTACCTTCGACTTCAGCATCCACACGAGTCCCATCTTGTAATAAGACTTGGATCGCATCAGAACCTTCGACCACATGATTATTTGTAAAGATATAAGCGCGATCATCTTCTATTTTATATACAGCACCGCTTCCAGATCCTGCCTGAAGATATTCATCTTCACTTGCTTCCTCCATTCCATAGAATCCAGCCCAAGAACTGAAATCATTTCTTTGCAGGTTGATAACAGAAACAACCGCATCATCTATTTGTTCCACTGCTTCGGTAATTCCACTTTGAACATTTACTTCTACATTTGATATCTTAACTTCTTCTTTAACAGTTTCTTGATCGTCTGTTTCATTATCTGGAGTGTCAGAATCATTGGCTCCATTCGTACAACCTAATAAAACAAGAGGAATAGCTGAGAGCATGAGCGCTCTCTTCATTTTATTTTTCATTTCTTACTTCTCCTTTTTTGTTAGACACTTATCACATGGGGGGCTTTATGCATGTTTAATTGTAGTATCAATCTGTGAAAATTTATTGAAATAAATCTTACATTATATTATATATTTTAACACGAACGGTTGCAAATCCAGAAAAAAAGTCATTTAGTTTCGTTGTAAAGTTAAGAGCAGCACTCTTATCACTTAATTTAAATATGAAAACTTAATTAACTGAAAAAATAAGACTTTTAAAAAAATAAACCTTCTATAAAATTGATTTTCTCAATCTTTATAGAAGGTTTTTGTTTTAGACTCATTAAAGAGCAAAGCTCGTTAATTCTTACAGAATAAATAAATTTTGTGCACTATCAGGATCAGTATCATATAAATGGAATGTTTCATTAACGCCCATATCTTTACGAAGCAGTACTTCTTCTACTGTATCCCGAGCAAGTTCCTTCATATTATTTTCCTTGCTTAAATGTCCTAAATAGATACGTTTTGTTTTGTCACCAATCATATCCACTAAAGCAAGAGCTCCTTCTTCATTGGAAAGATGCCCTTTATCACTTAAAATTCGTTGTTTTAGCGGCCAAGGATACCCTCCCATTCGTAATAAAGAGGTATCATGGTTACTTTCCATTAAATAAGCATCTGCATTTTTAAGACTATCACGCATACGGTCACTTACATAACCCGTATCTGTCAAAACAACAAATTGTTTGCTATTTTTTTCAAAGGCATAAAATTGAGGATCTGCCGCATCATGCGAAACGCCAAAGCTTAAGACATCAATATCACCAATAGTTTTTAATTCTTCTAAATCAAATAAAAATTTATGTTCCGTTTTTACTTTTCCAATCTTTTTGTCCATAGCTTGCCATGTTTTTTCATTAGCATAGATATCCAGATTATATTTACGTGACATAACCCCTACACCTTTAATATGATCAGTATGTTCATGACTAACTAATATCGCATCTAATTCATGAGGATCACGGTCAATTTGCCCCATCAATTCAGTTGTTTTCTTTCCCGTCAATCCGCAATCAATTAAAAGCTTTGTCTGCGCAGACTCAATATAAATAGCATTCCCGGAACTACCGCTTGCTAAAACACTAATTTGTAGATCTTCTAATTTATTTACATTTCTTTGCTTCAACGTTTCCAATTATAAAATCCTTCCAAATTAAATGTATGATTGAATAGGAGACTGATTCTTTGAAGATTTCTCATTCTAATGAGTATTCTCAAATTATTCCTTATTCGGTATTTCTTCTTCTGTGTTTCGCTCATCAGCATTTGTTTCTTCTTTGTTACGATCCTCTTCTTCGTCAGAAGAATCTGATGAGGCAGAAGGTTGCTTGATTATTGTACCACTTACAGCATCTACACGAAAGGTATTTCGTTCAGAAGATAAGTCCACTTCTACAATCCATACTGGACTATACATACTTAAATCTTCTAAATGCAACGCTCTGCGATACGATAAAGAGGGTTTATGCACAACAGAGTCTTGTCTAATCTCATTATTTAAAAACAAAACTTCTATTGCGCGCATCGCTTCAATCAATTCCAAAGCATTTCCTTGTCGTGTAGCTGGACCTGCATAGGTCTGTTCGTAAGAATAAATTTCTCCTGTTTCATTTACATATAAAGAAATTTCTGAAGTTCCATCAGCTATCGGAATATCATCCACTAACTGATTAAACATAAATCTTTTTCCTTCTTCATCATATCCAGCAAAATGATATTCTGAACCAAACATCACTCGATCAGATAATACAAATTCTTTTAAAAGATCATAATCTTCATCTGTAAAGCCCTCTATTGGATTTCCCTCAAGCTTAATCGGATTTGATGGAAAACTTTCATAATAGATGGTTTCATCCTTATTTAAGCTTCCAGTTAATTGATCATTCTTTTTAACCTCATCTGCTAATAGATGATGGGTATTAATTTGGAGAGGAAAAATTTCTTCTTCTTGCATTGCCATTCCTTCTAAATCAGGCAACTCAATATCCAACTCTTCCATATTCGTTATATTATCATTTGTTGTTGGTTCAGAGGAGGTATATTGAATATCTTGTCGCCCAAAAATGCTTATGAGAAGGTAAATATTTAATAAAGCAAATGTTAGAATAAAAATTCGGGCGATTTTTTTAAAATCCATAAGCCACCTCTCCCTGCATTTCCAATAAGGATTCAAGCTCTAGCCAGACTCCGTCATATAAAACATACCAATCCGGAATAAAATAAATCACTTGATCCGCTTCTTCACTTTCTTTCCAAGTATAGCCAACGGTTAAATCCTTAATTTTATCATATTTTTCAGCTGGTAATTCAATGAACAGTCGCTCATTCACTTCAACTCCAGATAGCAATTCTTCACCAGAGTCCTCTTCCATAGTAATTGGCGTATTAATGTAGCGAAGCGGGAGCTTCAAATGGGTTACGCCACTCTCGACTAAACCTACCTCTGATACAGTCTCGTTATCGGATGGGCTAAAAACAGGTAGACCATCAATTTCTCGTCGGAAGGAAACAATCTCATTTTTTACATCGTAATCCGTGATAGAAAAAGAGCCTGTCCAATTTTCAAAATGATTTACTTGTTCAAAACTTTTTATAAATCTTTCGGCGGGACGTAAATCCCCAGAATCTTCGATTTGCCTCAAAAAAACTAAAGTATGATTCTGTTGGTTAATCGTCACTTCTCTGGTTAAGTCAATATATCTAGTCGTTGTTTCTGTTGTGCGCGTATCGACTAAAGAAGGATCGGGATAAAAATTACTTGTATATTTTGAGTTAGGGACACTATCAATTACATAACTACGACAAGGAATTTCCATCGTTTCTTTGGTTAAGTAAACAAGTTTATTTCCAATGTAATAAATCTCTGCAGTTTTGTAATTTAAGTTGTCCATATTTAGGAAAGGATCTATATTTATCATTTCATCCTCAACCGTAGTCACAGTATACAAATAAGAAGTTTTTGTGTTATAGAAATGGACCACATTTTGATTATCTGCATTAATTAAAATACGATCAAAGTATTCATCTTCATATTCTTTAGTTAAATCATCAAATTTTTGTGAAAGAATCCCTATAGGAAGTTCTTCTCTAAAAATAAATTCTACCCATTGATCTGTTGCCATCATTTCTAGATAATCTTCGCTATCTATATAACTTGTGTCTTCTACTCGAATTAAATCTTCAGAATAAAAACAACTATCTAATAAATTTCTCAATGGAAAGGTTTCAGCAATCACTAGCGAATTCTCTGGATCTACTCCATGTAAAGCTACTGTTGCAGGACGGAAAGCTTCACTTTCAGAATGTTCTATCATCGCTATATTTGATCGAACAGGCTGATTACTGGAATTTTCTTCTTCTCCAATTTTTCTACCTGCTGTCAACAAATTAAAGGACAATAAAAAACTTAGGAAAACTAATAAGGTTAACGTAGTATTGCGTACTTTGTCTTTTCCTAATCCCATCCCCATTCCTCCTCTTCATACGGAATATAAGGAAGAGCGATATAGAAAGTTGTTCCATCCCGATTAATACTTTCCGCCCAAATTTCACCGTCATGTTGTTCAATGACTTCACGACTAATCGCTAGACCAAGACCCGTACCTCCCATAGCTCTCGAACGTGCGCGATCTACTCGGTAGAAGCGATCAAAAATATGTGCTAAATCTTCAGCTGGGATACCGATTCCTTCATCTTTCACTGTTATTAACACTTGATTATTTTCTAAGGTCATCGTACAAGTGATCTTCCCACCTTCAGGAGAATATTTAATTGCATTATTCATGACATTATCTAATACTTGAACGATTTTATCTGAGTCTACATCGACAAATATAGCTTCATTGATTATATTTCTCTCGATCTTATAATTTTTAAATCGATATTCTTCAGAATCCAATAACATATCGAATCGAGTTAAAACCTGAGTAAATAAAGCAGTTAAATCAATTAACTCTTTTTGTAGTTCACTCTTTCCTGCATCAATCCGTGATAGATGAAGTAAATCTTGAATCATTCGAATCATACGATCTGTTTCAGATTGTGCAACATCTAAAAATCTAGGCGCTAATTCTGGATCTTTCCATGCACCATCAATCAATGCCTCGATATAGCTTCGCATACTGGTCAGTGGGGTTCTCAATTCATGCGAAACATTCGAAACAAACTCTTTACGCTCTTCTTCAACTTTTTCTTCTTCTGTTACATCTCGCAACACACAAACAATACCACTAATATATCCTGAGTCTGCTTGAATGACGGAAAATGAGGCACGAAGAAGAGCATCTTCTTCTTCAGCTTCTATATTAAGGGTAATATCTTCTTTTCGATCTACTAAATCACGTAGACTATAATCTTCTTCTATTTCAAGTAAGCTTAAAATATTTTGTCCAGCTAATTCATCTCTAGATAAATTTAGCATTTGGGAGGCCATATTGTTTGCCACATCCAGCTCTCCGCGACGATTTGTCGCAATAACGCCCTCAGACATATTACTTAGCACACTGTCTAAACGCTGTCGTTCTGCTTCAATACGCCGCTGTCCTGTTTCGACTTCTTCAGAAAGTTCGTTAATATTTTGGGCTAATAAGCCAATTTCATCATTCCCATAAATCGTAACTTCTCCCGAATAATCCCCTTCAGCAATTGCCTTTGCTTTGGTCTGCATTTCTTTTATAGGATCTGTAATGGCTTTTGAAACCATATTTGCAAGGATTGAAGAAAGGAGAATAGCAATAAGTGAAGCGCGTAAAAAGATTAAAGTAATATCAGTAATTTGTTCATAGATCGATTCAATATTACTTTCCATGACAATGGCACCAATGACTGCTTGAGAGTCTTCTGATGAATACACAGGCTCCACCATACGCCATCTGCGTGCATTTAGTTGGGAGTTAATAATTTGTTTTGAGCTGGCGCTTCCTTGTAAGATAGTCGTTCGAACATCTTCATCGTTTAATAGTTGGCCTACTTCAACTTGTTGTGTCGTATCACTATTTCCGATAACAACAAAACTTGAGTCCACTACAATTAAACTCGTAATCCCTGTACCCGAGAAATCAGAAATCAGTGCGTTAATCTCTTCTTCAGGGTCTATATCTTCCGAAGTATCTTTAGGATTTTCATGCATTTCTAGAAAAGGGGCAAAAGAATTTTCTAAAAAGTTCATCTGTAATTTTTGATTTTCCTGAAAGTTATTCACCAATTGTCTCTCAGTTTGAGTAATAAAATTCGCCCCCATTAACTGTAGGGCGAAAATAATAACCATAGCAATAATAATAACTATTTTTGCTTTTAAAGTATGGTAAAAGCGGATTTTTTTCATAATATCTAGAGCTCCATTTTTTCAGGGTTCCTTAAATAATAGCCTACTCCTCGACGTGTAATAATATAATTTGGATGACTTGGGCTATCCTCTATTTTTTCACGAAGACGACGAATAGTAACATCTACAGTACGAACATCTCCTAAATAATCAAAATCCCAAACTTCTTCAAGTAAATGCTCTCGCGTCATCACTTGACTAACATGTCGAGCCAAATAATACAATAATTCAAATTCTCGATGAGTTAATTCAATCGTTTCTCCTAATTTTGATACATAATAAGCATCTGGATGGATAGTAATATCACCAATCTCTATATCATTCGTTTCTTTATCTTCAGATTCAGTAGATTGTACAGTACTTTGTCTACGTAGATTGGCTTTTACACGTGCAACAAGCTCTCGATTAGAAAAAGGCTTAGTCACATAATCATCGGCCCCTAATTCCAATCCAAGAACTTTATCTATTTCTGTTTCTTTAGCAGTTACCATAATAATAGGCATATTATGATTCTTACGAACTTCTCGTACGACTTCTAATCCATCAATTTTTGGCAACATAATATCTAAAACAATTAAAGCCGGTTCTTCTTCTGATACCTTTTCAAGTGCTTCTTCGCCATCAAAAGCTGTAACAACTTCATATCCTTCTTTTTCTAAATTAAACTTAATAATATCAGAAATTGGCTTTTCATCATCAACGACTAATATCTTTTTCATTCAGATTCTCCTCATTTTTAAGTCTTAAATATTTCGTATACTAAATTCGAGAATGCTATTTATTCATCTGTAAATTATAACATAGCGAGTAGTCTATTGCAATTAAGCGTTTTCATAGTATTTTCAAACCTTTTATTTCATTTCTATCTTAAAAGCGATTGTCTCATTTCCTATAGCTTCTTTTGTTGGATAAACAGAAACCTCGGTATTATTTAAACGATTCAAAAGAACCACGGCTACAACAGGATTATATCCTTCATCTATAATATATTTTGGTTCAATTTCTACCAGTTTATCTCCTCGATGAATAATCATATCTTTTTTTATATTACTAGTAAATCCTTTTCCTTTTAATTCAATGGTATCTAAGCCAATATGAATTAATAGTTTTATATTATTAGAAGTAGAAAGATAGATAGCATGTTTAGTAGAAGCAATTTGCTCTACTTTGCCATCTACTGGAGAATAAATCGTTTTTCCTGTTGGGCGAACACCAAATCCTTCTCCAATAATTTTATCTGCAAAAATAGGATCCTCAATTTCTTCAATTGGAATAATTTCGCCATCAACAACACTTGGTAATTCTAAAACCATATCATTATCTTGATCTGCTTCTTGTTTTTTAGAATGCTGTTGCTTATTATTTTCTTTTGTCAAATTCATTAGCTCCTTATTTTATTTTTTTGCGTGCGACATTTCATTTTTAGAATAGTACTTTTTTTGGTATTGTTATACTAAAGATAATTCAATTCAAGCAAAATAACAATTATTTAATGAAAATATCTAAAAAGTTATAGAAAAGAGGGACTTTAATGAGTACTGGAACTATTATTGCTATTTCTATTGTGGTTATTTCTATCCTTGCTCTAATTATTGTTGGGATTATGACTTATAAAAAGATTAAACCTACACTTAAAAATGTAGATCATTTAAAAGAAGTCATTAACCAAAAAACAAAGTATTATACACGAGAAAGTCAACATTTAAATGAAAGAATCACTTTACTAACACAACGTGTTGACGGAATTCAAAGCGAAGTGGAAGTTAAAATGGTTGACTTTGAGGATTTTACGGATGAAAAAGGAGAGTTTCAATCATCCCTTCGCTATTTACAATCACATGCTGGTGAATATACCAAAGGAATTTCTAGTAATATCATGGATGAAGTAAAAGAAGACGGACCTCAAATAATAGAAACATTTAAACGTGCGTTCAAAAAAACTGCACAAAAACAAAAAATACGTCATCAAAAATAACTTAGAAAGTTGTGTGAACAAATGAAAAAAAATAACTGGCCACTTATTATTTTAGTTAGTCTATTTTCTGCTGGATTTGCTTTATTATTTGCTCCTAAATCTGGGAAAGAATTACGTAAAGACTTACAAAATAAAGCAAATGAAACAAAAGACTCTGTAAAGACAAGTACAAATAATCTTAAAGAAGATTTTAAAGATGCCTATTTTGAAGCTGAACAAGAAGTTGAAAATGAATTAGCTCACCTAGATGAACGTCAGCGTGAACTTCGTCAAACGATTTCTTCTATTGAAGAAGAACTCAATCACTAATCTTTTAGATATTTTAAAAGCTGCCTGTGTTTCTATTTAAACACGAATGGCAGCTTTTTTGTTTAAATGCCGGCTATTTCATCTTCTGGATAATACGTTAAAGAGGAGAACTTATTATATTCTTTAATAAATAATAATTTTACCGTTCCTCGTGCTCCAGAACGGTTCTTTTCAACGAGTACTTCAACGACATTATCTTCTTCTACTTCTTCTTCGCCTTCTTCTGCTCGATAGTAATCTTCTCTATATAAGAAAGCTACAATATCTGCATCCTGTTCTAATGAGCCAGATTCACGTAAATCACTCAAAATAGGACGTTTATCTTGTCTTTGTTCCACACTACGCGATAGCTGTGAAATAGCAATAACTGGAACATTTAGTTCCATTGCTAATTTTTTTAGTTGTCGCGAAATTTCAGAAACCTCTTGCTGTCTAGATTCACGTCCTGTTCCTTCAATTAATTGTAAATAATCAATAATAATTAAGCCAATTCCTCCACGTTCTTGCATAAGTCGTCGAGATTTTGCTCGTATTTCAGAAACACGTATACCTGGGGTATCATCAATAAAAATATTAGCTTTAGATAGACTTCCCATCGCCACAAATAATTTTTCAAACTCTTCTTCAGTTAATTTCCCTGTACGTAAATGGTTAGCGTTTATCGTTCCTTCAGCACAAAGCATTCGATTAACTAGCTGAGTTGCACCCATCTCTAAACTGAAAATAGCCACATTTTCATCTGTTGCAGTTCCAATATTCTGTGCAATATTTAAAGCAAAAGCAGTTTTCCCTACTCCGGGACGAGCCGCGAGAATAATCAATTCATCTTCATGCAAACCAGCCGTCATTAAATCTAAGGCTCGGTAACCTGAAGAAATTCCTGTAATTTCTTCATCATTTTTGTATAATTGGTCAATTTCTTCCATACTATCTCGAAGAACATCACTAATTTTTACAAAACCACTTCTATTCTTACGTTCAGAAACTTCTAAAATCTTTTGTTCTGCATTGTCTAAAAGATTAGAGACTTCTTCAGATTCTTCATAAGTATCTGAAATAATATCTGTAGAAGCTTGAATAAGTCGACGTAGTAACGAACGTTCTTCAACAATTTTTGCATAGTATTCAATGTTCGCAGCGGTAGGTACCACATTTGATAATTCTGCTAAATAAGGAGTTCCTCCTACATCTTCTAGCTGCCCGCTCGTTTCTAACAAATTTGCCACTGTAATAACATCAATTTCTTCATTTTTCTCATTGAGATCAATCATTACTTGAAAAATGAGTTGGTGAGATCGACGATAAAAGTCATTTGCTTGAATGAATTCCATTGCTGAAATCAGCGCCGATGGCTGTAATAATATAGAACCTAGTACAGATTGCTCCGCCTCGTTATTTTGAGGGGGCATACGTTCTCCCATCATCTCCATTGCCAAATATATCATCCTCTCCTAATTAATAAAACTCTTGCATAATTGAAAAAAATAGCTCTTGTCCCTGTTTTCTTTAAGAACAAGAGCTTATATGATTTATTTTTCCTCTATCGATAGAGCCCGTACGGTTAGACTTGCTGTCACTTTATTATGCAGTTTCACTTCAACATTTTGCGTCCCAAGAGAGCGCATCGGAATCTTTTGTGTAATTTTTCTTTTATCCACACTAATATCTAACTGTTCTTTTATTGCATCTGCAATTTTTTTAGTGGTAATTGATCCGAATAATCGGCCATCTTCTGAGGCTTTTTCATAAATTTCTACCGGATTATTTTCTAAAGTTTCTTTTTGTTCTTTTGCTTCTTCTAGCATTTCAGCTTCATCACGTTTTTTAGCTTTAACTTGGGCATTTAATTTACTTTTAGCACTTGCTGTTGCCTCTTTAGCTAGTCCATTCTTGATTAAATAGTTTTGAGCATACCCATTTGCTACTTCATGGATTTCTCCTTTTTTCCCAGTTCCTTTTACATCTTTCAACAAAATAACTTCCATTGCTATTCCTCCAATGTTTAATTAAGTATTTATTTCTTTAATCGCTTGTTTTAACTGCTCTTTAACTTCTGTTATAGTTAAATCTTTAATTTGTGTAGCAGCATTTGTTAAATGACCGCCTCCACCCATTTTCTCCATAACTCTTTGTACATTTACTTTGCCTAAGCTTCTAGCACTTATTCCAACTGTTTCTTCATCTAAACGTACAATAACAAATGAAGCTTCTACATCTGTCATAGAAAGAATGGTATCAGCTGTTTGTGCAGCTACAACTTGGCGATGGTATTCGTTTTCTTCTCCATGAGCAACTGCCATTCCATCTATAACGAATTCCATATTTTTTACAATCTCCATTCTTGTTAAATAATTTTCTGGAGATTCCTTCAACATGCGTTGAATAGTCGTTGTATTTGCTCCAACGGATTGTAAGTAACTTGCTGCATCAAATGTTCTAGAGCCCGTTCTTAAACTGAAGTTGTTTGTATCGACTATTATACCACCTAGCATTGTTGTTGCTTCAATACGATTAATGGAGTTACTATCAGAAGAAACATATTCAAATAACTCGGTAATTAATTCTGAAGCGGACGACGCATATGGCTCAATATAGACAAGAGTAGGTTTATCCGGGAACTCATCTCCTCGTCGATGATGATCGATAATCACTACTTTATTCGTTTTTTCATTTAAATGAGGAGCTATGGACATCGAGGGTTTGTGATGATCCACCATTACAACTAAATCTTCTGAAGTAATTTTTTCAAAAGCTTCCTCAGGTGAAATGATATTTTTTGCTGTTTCGTGATATTTACTAATCTCATCCAGTAAATTACTAATATCATTTCCTACTTTTTCTTGATCAACAATCACTTTTGCTTCTTTTCCAAGCATCATAGCAATTCTTGCTATTCCTAACGCAGATCCAATAGCATCCATATCTGGAAACGCATGTCCCATTACATAAGTAGTCGGCGCTTGTTTTATTTGTTCTTGAAGAGCTTCACTAATCATTCTAGAGCGAACACGTGTTCTCTTTTCCATTGGGTTCGTATTTCCACCATAGTATCGAGGTTCTTGACCCACTTCTCTTACGATTGCCTGATCTCCTCCTCGACCTAAAGCTAAATCTAAATCTTTTTGAGATAATTCAGCTAATTCGATAAAAGAAGCTTCACCATAAGAAACACCAATACTTACGGTTAACGGTAAATTTCTTTTTGATGTATAGTCTCTAATATTATTTACAATATTAAAATCTTCATCTTCAAGTCGCGCAAGCTCATCATGTCGCAATAGCAATAAATATTTATCGTTTTCTATACGCTTGTAATAAATATTATGCTGTCTTGCCCAATTAGATAAATAAGTCGTTAATAAACTATTAAAGTTAGAGATTGCTCGATCATCTAGTCCCTTAATTAATTCATCATAGTTATCTAAAAAAAGCCATCCAATTACAGATCTATTTCTTTCAAGTTCTTCTCGGATATGAATATAATATGAAACATTTTCCAAGTAAATAACGTGGATATCTTTCTCAACTCTTATACGATAATAATTATCCCGCCAATTTATTATTTTATTTTCGGGATCGTCTTCTTCCATAGCTTCTAAAATGCCATCAAAAACATCTTGTATCTTTCTACCAATAATTGGTTCTGCATCTTTTGAACCAGTTTGTAAATAAGGACTTAACCATTCGATTTCTAAATCCTCATTATAAATAATAATTCCAATAGGAAGTTTAATAATGGCTTCATGTTCCCCGCGTTTAATACGATAACTTAAATTCGATATATATGAATTCAGGTCTTCACTCGCACGTTCCGATAGTCGCCACAAAACGACATCCATTATTATAAATAATAATAATACAAGTAAACCCAGCCATAGCTTTAAAACCACTGAAATAAAAACTATAAAAATTTGTATAGCGATTACTAGTGAGACTACTTTATTTAATGAATCTATTTTAAAAAAAGAAGCTAATCGCTTATCATTTAACGGTTTCATAAGAACTCCTTTTTTGAATTTTCTTTACTTATCTTAGCACTTTTACCATCACATTTCCACATTTCGCTCGATATTATAGATTTACATTTTATTTGTTTATTCCACAGACAAAAAATGTTCCACGTGGAACATTTTTGTTATTTTAGCATTCTTTAAAAAAATTCATGTAATATTTTAGTTATGTTCAAAAAATTAAAATTCAAAAATTATAATAGTGCTCTACCATTAATTGCCTATATAAAGATTAAATCATAACTTTTCTTACTAAAGAAAAATAAAAATTAATTTATAGTAAAAATAAAGTTTGTTCATGAAAGGCACCTTATGAAACTCTATAAAAATAAATAATTATTATTAAAACCATAATTAATCATTAACATTTTATTCTCATAAAATTAAAAGAGACTAGAAAAAGGTTCTAGTCTCTTTGGATATTATATTTAAAGTTATTTTATTCTTCTGTTACAAATGGTAACAAGCCCATAATTCGAGCACGTTTAATTGCAGCAGAGACTTTTCGTTGGTTTTTAGCGTATGTTCCGGTAACTCGACGTGGTAAAATTCTACCTCTGTCAGATACGAAACGGCTTAATAAATCAACATCTTTGTAGTCCACATATTCAATGTGATTTGCTGCTAAAAAATCTACTTTACGTCTTTTTCTTCCTCCGCGACGTCCAGCCATATTCATTTCCTCCTTTTATAAGTGTGAATCAAAACGGTAAATCATCATCTGAGATATCTGTTACGTCTTCATTTGATTCAAATGGATCTTCGTTGTTCCCGAAGTCGATATTTGCAAATGGATTATCATTTGACGCATTTTTATTTGATGCATTACTATTCGATGCATTATTATTAGACTGTTGCGATTGATTATTGTTTGAGTAATTATTATTAGAACTATTCGAATTATTCCCATAGTTACTATTACCCGCTTGTTGGCCACCACCTGTTTGATTACGTCTGTTATCAGTAACAGATTTCGGTTCAAGCATTTGGAAATTATCCGCAACAACTTCAGTTATATAAATTGTACGACCTTCATTGTTTTGATAGTTTCTTGTTTGAATAGATCCTGTAATACCAATTAAAGAACCTTTCACAGAAAAATTTGCTAGAGTTTCAGCAAGTCCTCTCCATGCAACACAGTTAATGAAGTCTGTTTCTCTTTCTCCTTGGGCATTTGTATAGTTTCTCTCAACTGCCAAATTAAAAGATACAACAGCTATCCCACTGCCTGTATAACGCAATTCAGGGTCTCTTGTAAGTCTTCCTACTAAAGTAGTGTTGTTAATCAATCTAAAGCTCCTCTCATAAATGTTCCACGTGAAACATTTTTAGCTTATTAGTCTTCTAAATGGTCTAAACGAACGATCATATGACGTAGAATATTATCGTTAATTCTTGCTAAACGATCAAATTCATTAATTGCATCTGTTGAAGTTGAATCAAGGTTAACTACGTAGTAGTCGCCTTCTGTATATCCTTCAATTTCATATGCAAATTTACGATTTGTATCCCAGTATTCTGATTTTGTAATTTCTGCTCCGTTATCAGTAAGAACAGTATCAAAACGTTCTACTAATTCTTTTTTCTGATCATCACCTAAGTCAGGACGAACAATATACAAAATTTCATGTTTAGTTGTTTTACTCATCGTTGTGCACCTCCTTGTGGTCTTTTCGGCTCTTTTTATTTTTATAAAAAAGAGCAAGGGGAGTAATTAATTAAATTATTACTCACTCGAAAAATATTACCACAAACCTTATGAGAAAGCAATTGTTTAAGGGGTTTTAAGAAGAAATTTACAATAATATTTTTATAATCCATTTTACATGTGAAAAACAAAAATACTTAACTTTTTTATTAAGTTAGCGAGGGAACTTCTAAACGAAAAATATTGTATTTGTTTGTTTTATTTTTAGATAACGGTTACAATCAAGGTGTATCAACCTCAATAAAAATACGGAAGGATTGTGACATGGCAATGAAAAAGATTATCAATAATCCCGATCAAGTCGTAGATGAAATGTTAGATGGTTTAGTATTTGCTTATGACTCATTAGTAGAACGTATTCCTGGAACGATAGTTGTCCATAGGAAAGTAGAAAAAGATGGCAAAGTAGGTTTAGTTAGTGGCGGTGGAAGTGGACATGAACCTTCTCATGCGGGTTTTGTTGGAAAAGGAATGTTATCGGCAGCAGTCGCTGGTCAAGTCTTTACTTCTCCTACGCCTGACCAAGTCTTTGAAGGAATTAAGGCCAGCGATGAAGGAGAAGGTGTATTTTTAATAATTAAAAATTATACTGGTGATGTAATGAATTTTGAGATGGCTCAAGATTTAGCTGATCTAGAAGATATTAAAGTAGAAACGGTTGTTGTCGACGATGATATTGCCGTTGAAGATAGTACTTATACCGCTGGAAAACGAGGCGTTGCCGGTACAGTTCTTGTGCATAAAATATTAGGGGCTGCTGCTGAAGAAGGAAAATCTTTAGAGGAGATTAAAGCATTAGCTGATCGTTTAATTCCAAATATTAAAACAATTGGTGTCGCATTAAATCCGGCGACCAATCCTGAGGTTGGAAGTCCTGGTTTTGAGATTGAGGATGATGAAATTGAATATGGTGTGGGAATCCATGGGGAGCCAGGATACCGTAGAGAAAAATTGAAACCTTCCAAAGAGTTAGCCACTGAACTTATTGAACAATTGAAAAAGGCTTTTAATTGGAATAAAGGAGATGAATATGCTGTTTTAGTTAATGGGATGGGCGCTACACCATTAATGGAGCAATTTATTTTCATGAACGACGTGAAAAAATTATTAGTCGATCAAGAAGGATTAAATTTATCTTTTAGAAAAATTGGTGATTATATGACTTCAATCGATATGGAAGGTCTTTCGCTTACACTTGTTCGATTAGAAGATGAAAAATGGCTAGATTATCTAAATATGCCGGTTGACACAATTTCTTGGTAAATATTGATCTTATGTAACTCAAATTTTAGAGAGTGGGATGTCTATGATTGAAAAAGTAAGCAAATGGATTGAATTATTTGGAGAAAAAGTTACTCAAAATAAAGAAACACTCAATAAACTAGATACAGCCATTGGTGATGGCGATCATGGTAGCAACTTAACGCGGGGCGCAGCAGCTATTCGAGAAAAAGCAGAAGAAACAACCTATGATAATCTTTCTAAATTATTTCAAGATGTGGGAATGACTTTAGTCAGTAAAGTAGGTGGAGCTTCTGGCCCTTTATATGGATCGGCTTTTATTGAAATGGCTAAAAAAGCAAAAGAAACGGAAGATATCGGCGAAATATTAGAAGCTGGTTTAAATGGCATTCAAAAAAGAGGAAAAGCAGAGGTAGGAGAAAAAACAATGGTTGATGAATGGGCACCAGTCATCGATCATATTAAGTCTGGTTCTTTTACGGATGAAATTATTCAAGAAAGCTTACAGAACACAAAAGAAATGAAAGCAACAAAAGGTAGAGCTTCTTACTTAGGAGATCGTTCCATTGGGCATATAGACCCTGGTGCGCAGTCTAGTGCTTATTTCTTTGAAGCTTTACTAGATTCGGGGGTATTAGATGACGAATAAATATGGTATTTTATTAGTCTCTCATGTCGAAGAAATCACGGATGGTTTATTAAAATTATTAGACCAGGTAGCGGGAGATGTTTCTATAAAAACGGCAGGCGGAACAGAAAATGGAGAAATAGGAACGAACTTTGAGAAAATAAATCAGGTTCTTAATGCTTTTGAAGAAGAAAAAATTCTTGCTTTCTATGATTTAGGGAGCGCAAAAATGAATCTAGAGATGGCTATGGAATATAGTGATAAAGAAATCACTTTATATGAAACTGCTTTTATTGAAGGTTCATATGTAGCTGCATCTTTATTACAAGCCGATGTAGACATAGAGGTTATTGAAGAACAATTAAAGCCACTCATTGTAAAAGAATAAGTAAAATAACTCTTATAAATGAAAAAGAACCTCGATCGAGGTTCTTTTTTTACTTTCTGTTTTTTTTAAGGAATGAGTCCAAATAATAAAGCAGCGATTGCTCCACCAAGCAACGGGCCAACAACAGGAATCCAAGCATAGCCCCAATCTGAATCCCCTTTACCTGATATAGGTAATATTTGGTGAGCAATACGTGGACCAAGGTCTCGTGCAGGGTTAATCGCATATCCTGTTGTTCCTCCAAGAGACATCCCGATTGAAACAATTAGTAACCCTACTACAATAGGATTTAAACCATCTGTAAAGGAACTACGTCCAAAAGCTAAAATACCAAAGACAAGAACAAATGTTCCTATAATTTCTCCAATTAAATTCGACATCGTATCACGAATTGCTGGGGCTGTAGAAAATACGGCTAATTTTGTCATTTGATCTTCTGTCTCATCAAAATGGGGTTTGTAATGAATCCATACTAAAGTAGCTCCTACGATTGCTCCTGCCATTTGAGCAAGGAAATAAGGTAAAACACTTCCCCATGGAAGGTCGCCAGCCATTGCCATTCCTAAGGTTACTGCCGGATTAAGGTGTGCTGGAGAAAGATAACCAGATACAAAAACACCAATCGTTACGGCAAGCCCCCAACCAAAAGTAATAAGTACCCAACCTGAGTTTTCTGACTTTGTCTTCTTCAATACATCTGCCGCAACTACACCGTCACCTAATAAAATCAATACAAGCGTTCCAATAAATTCTCCAAGTATCTGTTGAGCCATTGTCGTATCCATAAATAACAACCCCTTATATTCTTTTATTCTCTTAAATGTTTTAGTTGTATATGTGAGATTTCTTCTTCCAACTGTTTTAGATAGTTCTCTTTTTCTCGATCTGACCATTTTAAATAACGAGCCATATAATCAATAACAACGTCTTTCCATTGATTGACCGTTTCGGATGAAAATAATAAAAGATCTGTACGTCTTAAAAAGAAATCTACAGGAGATAATACACTTTCATATTCTAAGGCGTAGCGTAAAGTTAATTCTAAACTCAAAGGTAAATCTTTTCTTTCCAATTCATCTATTAGAGAGAATACAATTTCTGTATTTGTCCCATACCAATGAATTAAATACTTAGATTCTGTTTCTGTAAGGCCAATTTCAGTTCCTTTAGGGATATTTTTTTGAATATATTCTTTCAACGTCGTATTCTGAGGCAGATTTCCACCAGATAAGGAGATATTTTCTGTTTTCCCCTCTGGATAAGACTTTCCTGTTTTCATTTTTAACTCATCTTCAATCGTCATAAATGTATCTTCTGCCATTAACCGATAATCAGTAAGTTTTCCTCCAGCTATCGTAACTAATCCTGTTTCTGAGACAAAAACATCATGTTTTCTTGAGATACTGGAAGAGTCGGTTGCCCCTTCTTCTAAAATAAGAGGGCGTAAGCCAGACCAACCAGTTTCAATATCTTCGATTGTCAAATGGGCTTTTGGAAAACGATGGTTTACAGCTTCAAGCAAATAAGCCATATCTTCTTGTGTAATAGGAGGATCTAAAAGCTCTCCTTCATATGGTGTATCTGTTGTTCCAAAATATGTTTTGTTTCCTCTAGGTATAATAAAAATCATCCGCTCATCCGCTAATCCTGTATCCGTATAAATCGTTCGCTTGACAGGTAATTTTTCTTCAGCGACCACTAGATGAACCCCTTTTGTTGGGTACATCCGTTCGTCTTCTAAAATATTTTGCAGATTACGAAGCTTATCTGACCAAGGACCTGTAGCATTCACCACTACTTTTGCATAAACATTAAATGTTTCTTGGGTTAAAATGTCTTCAGCTAATACTCCTATAATATGGTCATTTTGATCATAAATAAAGTCAATGGCTTTTACATAATTAGCCAGTAAAACCCCTAATTCATGCGCTTTTTTAATGGTTTCTATGGTTAAACGTGCATCATCATTAATATAATCTAAATATAGTCCTCCGTTGATTAATCCTTCTTCCTTAATTCCTGGCGCTTCTTTTAACACTTCGTCTCTTGAAATAAAATGATACGACCAATTATCCTCTACTTCAGCTAAACGATCATATAAATCTAAAGCAATGTCTGCAGAAAAAGCTGTAAAAGAGGCACCTTCTTCTTCGTAGACGGGTAATAACATTTTTTCTGGTTGAACAATATGAGGAGCATTATTACTGATCACTTTTCGTTCTTTCACAATTTCAGCAACCAATTCTACTTCAAACTGTTTTAGATAACGTAAGCCCCCATGAACTAATTTTGTTGAACGGCTAGAGGTTCCTGCAGCAAAGTCTTGCATCTCGATCAAACCAGCATTCATTTCTTTGGCTCCTGCTTGAAGGGCTAGACCGGCACCTGTAATTCCTCCACCAATAATTAATAAATCTAATTGCTCAGAAGCTAATTTTTTAATGACTTCCGTTCTAGTTTTTGAGGAAAATTCCATACGCTCATCCCTCCTTCTAGTTAAAAATACTTTTATTAATTCAGTCTCTACCTCGCACCAATTCTTGTGAGATAGAGGCTGAATATCAATAGTTACTCATTTGATTCATCTTTCCTTCTAGGTTTATGTTTGAAGACCCGAGTGGCTTCTACTGCTGCTTCCCAGCCCTCGTATAAATCATCGCGTTCTTCTTTAGACATTTCAGGCTCAAAGGTGGCATCTTTTTCCCAATATTTTTTCACTTCATCAAGATCTTTCCAAAAGCCTGTAGCGAGTCCTGCTAAATAAGCAGCCCCTAATGCGGTTGTCTCCATGATTTTTGAGCGTTCGATTGTTGTACCCAAAATATCAGCTTGGAATTGCATTAAGAAATCATTATTTGCAGCTCCTCCATCCACACGCATGGTTGGGATTTCAACGCCTGAATCTTTTACCATAGTGTCTAATACATCTCGTGATTGATAAGCTAGAGACTCTAAAGTCGCACGGATAAATTGTTCTTTAGAGGTTCCACGAGTTAAACCAAAGACTGCTCCTCTAGCATCTTGATCCCAGTGTGGAGCGCCCAAGCCTGTAAATGCCGGGACAACATAGACATTATCGGTTGAATCTACTTTTTCTGCATATCTCTCTGATTCTGGAGATTCTCGGAACATCCGCATCTCATCACGTAACCACTGAATCGCAGATCCAGCTACAAAAATACTTCCTTCTAATGCATAAGTAACTTCTCCGTTTAAACCATAAGCAATTGAAGTTAATAAACCATTTTCAGATTTAATCGGTTCTTTCCCCGTATTCATAATTAGGAAGGCACCTGTTCCATAAGTGTTTTTTACCATTCCTTTTTCAAAAGCGGTTTGCCCCACTAAAGCGGCTTGCTGATCTCCTGCAATTCCAGCGATCGGCACAGCTTCCCCATAAAAGTGCTCAGGAATGGATACCCCATATTCTTCAGAAGAAGAGCGTGGTTCTGGAAGCATTACCCGTGGGATATCGAGGAGTTCTAAAATCTCATCATCCCAATCTAAATCATAAATATTAAACAACATCGTTCGACTGGCATTTGTATAATCAGTGGCGTGAACTTCTCCACCTGTCAATTTCCACAATAACCATGTATCAATCGTTCCAAAGAGTAATTCGCCTTTTTCTGCTCGTTCCCTTGCCCCATCCACTTTATCTAAAAGCCACACAATTTTCGTTGCTGAAAAATAAGAATCGATTACTAATCCTGTCTTATCGTGAAATAGCTTGGTATGTCCCTCTTCGATTAGTTTATCTGCTATTTCAGACGTTTGCTTAGATTGCCATACAATCGCTCGATGAATAGGTCGTCCTGTTTCTTTGTCCCAAATGACAGTTGTTTCACGCTGATTGGTAATTCCAATACTGTCAATTTCTTTCGGATTAAGGCCCGATTCAATTAAAACACCTGCAATGACTTGGAGTGTTTTAATCCAAATCTCGTTCGCATCATGTTCCACCCATCCTGGGTTAGGGTAATACTGTTCTATTTCCCTTTGAGAGGACCACCTGGGCTGTCCTTCCTTATCGAAAATAATTGCTCGCGTACTTGTTGTTCCTTGGTCAATCGCCATAATATAATCTGCCATAGAACTAACTTCCTCCTTTAAAATGATAATGATAGGGCTTACATCAATTAAATAGTATCATAGAACCATTAGCAAACAAAGGAAATTCAATTATTTCAAGGGATGAACTGAAAGAATATACCATTTTATTATGGCTTTATTTTCTTATGTGTTATTTAAGGAAAAACAAATAAAAAAACACCTCCTAAACGAGCTAATTTTACACGCTCTCGCTTAGAAGGTATTAATGGCATAGTTATTCTATTTTATATTTATTCGTCTTCCGGGGTGTTTAAATCCTCTTCTGGATCTTCTTCAGCACGTTGAAGCAATTCATCCACCTCTTGCGGACGTTCGGATAATTCTTCAGAACTTGGAAGTTTATCAGATGATGTTGTATCTTTTTGCTCATCATCTTCCTCTTCGTCTGTTTCTGTTGGATCCACCACACATAAAGTGGAGATAAATTGTTCTTCATCTAAACGCATGAGTCGAACACCTTGCGTGTCTCGACCTGTTTTAGAAATGTTATCTGCTTCAAATCGAATAATAATTCCTTCATTAGTGATTAATAAGATATCTTCATCACCAATAATTGTAGATAATCCGACAAGTGAACCATTCCGTTCAGTGATTTTAAAGGTTTTTACACCTTTACCACCACGTCTACGAATCGCATATTGAACTGCTTCAGTTGCCTTACCATAACCATTTTCGGAAATAGCTAATACATAACTATTCTCGGCTAAAATGCCAACACCTACTACATAATCGCCTTCACGCAAGTTAATTCCACGAACTCCCGTCGCGTTTCGACCCATGGAACGAACATCTTGTTCACTAAAACTAGCTGCATAGCCATCTTTTGTCCCGATAATAATATTTTGTTGCCCATCAGTTAAGCGAACAGAGATTAATTCATCGCCTTCATTAAGATTGATAGCGATTAGGCCACTTGTACGAATATTTTGGAATTCGATGGCTTCGGTTCGTTTCACTGTGCCTTGTTTAGTAGCAAAGAAGAGTTGTTCCCCTTCTTCTGGTTTTTCGTTTAAGCTAACAACAGCTTGAATTCGTTCATCATTTTCAATGCCTAAAAAGTTTAAGGCTGGGATTCCTTTTGCAGTACGGCTATATTCTGGGATTTCGTAAGCTTTTGCTTTGTAGACTTTCCCTGCATTGGTAAAGAATAAAACCATATCATGTGTGGAGGTGGAGAGAATGGTTTCAACAAAATCATCGTCATTGGTACCCATCCCTTTAACCCCACGTCCCCCACGATTTTGTGTTTTAAAATCAGTAATAGGCATTCGTTTCATATACCCATTATGAGATAAAGTAATGACCACTTCTTCTTCTTCAATTAAGTCTTCATCTTCAATACTTAAAGCTTCGCCTACCATTAATTCCGTACGGCGATCGTCTCCATGTTTATCCGCAATTTCAATCATTTCTTCTTCGATAATGGAATCGATACGTTCTGGATTCGCTAAAATATCTTTTAAATCAGAAATTAATTCTTTTAGATTTTGATATTCTTCTTCAATTTTTTCACGTTCTAATCCTGTTAAACGGACCATACGCATATCTAGTATCGCTTGGGCTTGGCGATCACTTAATTTGTATTGAGTCATTAGGGCTTCTTTTGCGATAGCTCCTGTTTCTGACCCACGAATAATTGAAATAATGGCATCAATATGATCTAAAGCTGTACGTAATCCTTCTAAAATATGAGCACGTGCTTCAGCTTTTTCTTTATCAAATTGTGTACGGCGACGAATAACCTCGCGTTGATGGTCCAAATAATAGACTAAAATCTCTTTAAGGCTTAATGTACGAGGTACACCGTTTACGATCGCTAGCATATTAAAACCAAACGAGGTTTGTAGTGAGGTCATTTTGAATAAATTATTTAAAATAACAGCTGCTGATGCATCTCTACGTATATCAATGGCAATCCGCATACCATCTCGATCCGATTCATCGTTTAATGCAGTAATTCCTTCAATACGTTTATCTCGAGCAAGCTCAGCAATCTTTTCAACCAGTTTTGCTTTATTGACTAAATAAGGAATTTCATCAACAATAATACGTTCGCGTCCATTCTTTTCTTCTATACGTGTTTTAGCACGAACTTGAATGGATCCACGACCGGTATCATACGCTTTTCGAATACCTGATTTTCCAAGAACGATACCACCTGTTGGAAAATCTGGCCCAGGTAAAACTTCCATCAATTCAGCTGTTGTTGCTTCTGGGTTTCTAAGGATAACTCGACAAGCCTCAATAGTTTCTCTTAGGTTATGTGTCGGGATATTTGTTGCCATTCCTACTGCAATTCCACTTGCACCATTGACTAGAAGGTTCGGAAATTTTGCCGGTAACACAGTAGGTTCTGATTCACTACCATCGTAGTTTTCACGAAAATCAACGGTATTTTTATTAATATCACGTAACAACTGTAAAGCGATCTTACTCATTCGAGCTTCCGTATAACGCATTGCTGCTGCTGAATCGCCATCTACAGAACCAAAGTTACCGTGTCCATCGACTAACGGATAACGGTAACTAAAGTCTTGAGCCATACGTACCATTGAATCATAAATCGCTGAATCTCCGTGTGGGTGATATTTCCCCATAACATCTCCAACAATACGCGCTGATTTTTTATATGATTTGTCTGGAGTAATTCCTAATTCATTCATTCCATGTAAAATTCGACGGTGTACAGGTTTTAGCCCATCACGAACATCAGGAAGCGCCCGTGAGACAATAACACTCATTGAATAATCTAGGAACG
The DNA here is from genome assembly GCF_900129085.1 of Atopostipes suicloacalis DSM 15692. Taxonomy (GTDB): domain Bacteria; phylum Bacillota; class Bacilli; order Lactobacillales; family Carnobacteriaceae_A; genus Atopostipes; species Atopostipes suicloacalis. The sequence continues at coordinate 22,312 of NZ_FQUF01000019.1, read as the reverse complement.
ATTTTTGCATTTCTTGGGAAAGTTGTATTTCCTCAATTCCACTTCTATTATCAGCCAACTTTTAAAACTCCTCCCACTTCATTACATTCTTTGTTTACAATCATGACTAAATATCAATATTTTCAACATACTGAGCATTTTCTTCAATAAATTTACGACGAGGAGGAACTTTATCTCCCATTAACATGGTCATGACACGATCCGATTCTTTTGCATCATCGACATGTACGCGTGTTAATCTTCTAGAATCTGGATCCATGGTGGTTTCCCAAAGTTGATCCGCATCCATTTCTCCTAGCCCTTTATAGCGTTGAATAGAAGGTTTTGGTGAACTTGGAATGGTCTTTAAATACTCTTCCAATTCATCATCTGAATCAAGATAAACCGATGTTTTCCCTTGTCGAACTTGATATAAAGGGGGTTGAGCTACATAAATATACCCCGCCTCAATCGCTGGACGCATATAACGGAAAAATAACGTCAACAACAATGTTCGTATATGAGCACCGTCGACATCCGCATCCGTCATAATAATTAATTTATGGTACCGAGCTTTTTCAATATCAAATTCTTCACCAAAGCCTGTTCCCATGGCCGTAAATAGCGTTCGTATTTCTTCGTTCGCTAAAATACGATCAATTGAAGCTTTTTCAACGTTTAAGATTTTACCTCGAATCGGCAAAATCGCTTGGAATAAGCGCGAGCGTCCCTGCTTTGCTGAACCGCCTGCAGAATCTCCCTCAACAATAAATAATTCTGAAATTTCTGGATTTTTAGACGAACAATCTGCTAATTTTCCAGGTAAATTACTAATTTCTAAGCCACTTTTCTTTCGTGTAACTTCTCTCGCTCGTTTTGCTGCTACTCTCGCCTTTGAAGCAAGATCTGCTTTATCTAAAATTTGTTTTCCAATTTTAGGATTTTCCATTAAAAAGCGTTCAAAGTTCACTGAGAATAATCGATCAACAATCGTCCGAACTTCTGAGTTGCCTAGTTTAGTTTTTGTCTGTCCTTCAAACTGAGGATCTGGGTGCTTGATACTTATAATGGCCGCTAATCCTTCACGAACATCTTCTCCTAAGAAGTTGCCATCCTCTTCTTTTAAATAATCATTTTTACGCGCGTAGTCATTAATGACACGTGTTAAAGCGGATTTAAAGCCAGACTCATGAGTTCCCCCTTCATGGGTATGAATATTATTCGCAAAACTCATTAAATTTAAATGATAACCTGTTGTATGTTGTAAAGCGACTTCAACAATAATATCATCTTGCTCATCGGATAGAAAAATCGGTTCATTATATAAAACATCTTTATTTTCATTTAAATATTCTACGTAACTTTTAATTCCACCACTGTATTGATACTCTACTTTATGCGCTTCTTCTTCTCTCGCATCGGTTAAATGAATCGCTAAATCTCGATTCAAGTAAGCCAGTTCTTGACTACGATTAGAGAGTGTGTCGAAATTAAATTCAATACTTTCTTTAAAAATTTCTTCATCCGGTTTAAAGACGACTTCTGATCCTGTTAACTCTGTTTTTCCAATAATTTTCATATCATTAACCGGAATACCTTTTTCAAATCTTTGAAAATAAATATTTCCGTCACGATAGATTTTATATTCTAAGAAACTCGAAAGAGCATTAACGACGGCGGCTCCAACTCCGTGCAAGCCTCCTGAAACTTTATAACTACCTCCGCCAAATTTACCTCCGGCATGTAATACGGTAAAAACAGTTTCAGAAGCTGGACGTCCGGTCTTGTGTTGAAGATCGACTGGAATCCCCCGACCATTATCTGTTACACGAACATGATTATCTGGTTCAATGACTACATTAATTTCATCAGCAAATCCTGCCATCGCTTCATCAATTGAATTATCAACAATTTCCCAGACTAAATGGTGAACACCATTTAGTCCTGTTGAACCGATATACATTCCAGGACGTTTTCTAACGGCTTCTAATCCCTCAAGTACTTCAATCTGACTTGCATCATAACTATCAGGCAAATGTTTCATTTTATCTTCCATTTCTACTCTCCTATCTTTCAAACGCTTAAACTCGCTATGAATTTATTTCTTCTTCGTTTTCTTTATCCGTTATCGTTCCCTCATCTACATAAAAAATAAGTGGGTGATTCAATAACTCCATCTGTACTCCATCTAAACTTGTTGTCGTGATAAAGGTTTGGACTTTATTTTGAATGGAGTTTAATAAGTGGGTTTGACGATTATCATCCAGCTCGCTTAAGACATCATCCAATAATAATATAGGGTACTCTCCAGTAATTTCATTCATCAATTCAATTTCTGCTAGTTTTAAACTTAAAGCTGTAGTTCGCTGTTGCCCTTGAGAACCATATGTCTGCACATTTTTATCATTTACATAAAAAATTAAGTCATCTCGATGTGGACCAAGAGTAGTTGTTCCTTGGTCTATTTCTTGTTGCTGCGCCGATTTATATAACTCTTTTAATCGGTTAAAAATTTCTTCAATACTTAATTCATCCGTAATATCAGGGAGGGTTTTGTAGGTAATCTCTAGTTGTTCTTTTCCATTAGAAATATCTATCTGAACTTGCTGCGCCCATATATTCAGCTGATTCACAAACTTAAAGCGGTAAAATAACACTTCCGCTCCTTCAGCAGCTAGTTGTTCCGTTAAGACATCTAAATAGATTTGATCAAATTTAGGGGAATGTTTTGCTTGTTTCAAAAATTGATTACGTTGTTTTAAAATTTGTTGATATTGGGCAAGATGATATAAATAGATCTTATTCATTTGTCCCAATTCCATGTCTATAAATTTACGACGAATAGATGGTGAACCTTTCACTAAAGACAGGTCTTCCGGGGCAAATAAAATCACATTCAGCTGTCCAATATAATTACTCAACTTCTTTTGTTCTAAGTGATTCAATTTTGCAATTTTTCCTCGCTTAGACAAAATAATCTCCATTGGAACTGAATGTGACTTCTTTTTCAATTTTCCATTAACTTTAGCAAACTCACTCTCCCACCGAATAAGTTCTCGATCTTTAGAGGTTCGATGGCTTCGAGACATTGCTAAAAAATAAATACTCTCGATTAAATTTGTTTTACCTTGAGCATTTTTTCCAATTAATACATTAATTGAAGGTGAAAAGGATAGTTCTGCGGATTCATAATTCCTAAAATTTTGTAAGACAATGTCTTCTAAATACATTATGGAAGGGTCTCGTTTGATGATTTTATTTGGTATTCACCGATATTTGGGATTGAAATAATATCTTGGTTGTATAGTTTCTTTCCTCTGCGGTTTTCTGGCTCGTCATTCACAAATACTTCCATTTGTTGCAAGAATGGTTTCGCCATGCCTCCGCTGGATATAATATCAGCCAACTTTAAAAATTGACCAAGCGTAATATAAGAATCATGAATTTTTATTAATGTTCTATCCATTGAAATGCTCCTTTATTCTTCAGTGCTTACTCTGTTTATCTATTATACCTGAAAAAGAGGGAAAATTCAATTTTAGTCACGTATTTAAGGCTAAATATCGCTCCTATTGATTTTTTGTCCCTTTTTACCGAAAAAGGCATTTAGAAAAGATATGGCTCAAAAATTAAAAAAAGTGGTTTTTTGAGAAAACCACTTTTCTTAAAAGAATCTTATTTTATTTTATAACTATTATCTTATCGTGCGGCTGCTGACGTTCGGATTGGTGTAATCAATTGAACGAAATCATAATTGTTCTCAGATTCAGCTGGAACAATAACAAAAGGACGTAAAGTAGAGATCAATTTTAAGGTTACTTCGCCACTTTCGAAAGTATTTAAAGCATCTCTTAAATAATCTGGATTGAATGAAATTTCTACTTCATCCCCTGCAATGGATTTGGAAGGAACATCCTCTTCTACAAATCCGACCTCTGGAGAGTTACTGGTTAGTTGGATATGATCATCCGTTACCGATAATTTAACGACATTATTTTTTCCTGCATGAGAAAGTAATGACGTACGTCCAACGGCTCCTTTTAGGGTTTGAACATTTAAGGTTAATTGTGTAGATGACTCTTCTGGAATTAGCTGATCTGTTTGCGGATATTTTCCTTCAAGTAAACGAGAATAGAAATATGTATCTTCGGTCGTGAATAAAATTTGATTTTCAGCTAGTGCAACATTCACTTCTTCGATATCATCTGTCAATATTTTTGAAAGCTCTAACAAACTATTTCCAGGAATAACAATTTGAAAGGTTAAATCTTCCGGAACATTCACAGGAATAATTCGTTGACTTAAACGATGACTATCTGTTGCTACGGCTTTAAGTTTTCCTTCATGGATAGAAAAATTAACTCCGGTTAAAATCGGGCGGCTTTCATGTTTAGAAACGGCAATAACGGTTTGCTCAATCACACGTTTTAATAAACGGACGGATAAAGTAAAGGAATCCGTTGTATCAATCTCTGGTAGATAAGGATAACTAGAAGCATCTAATGCATTAATTGTAAAAAATGAATTAGCAGAAGTAATGGATGCTTGTAGTTGAGTATTTACTTCAAAGGTAAAACTATCATCAGATAATCGATTAATAATATCGGCAAAAAAACGGGCAGGCTGTAAGACAATATCGCCTGTTTCTTCAATGACGAGCTGAGCATTCTCATCTTCTACGAATAATTTAGTTTCGATAGAAATATCTGAATTACTACCGGTAAGTTTTAATCCGTCATTTTTAGCTTCTATTTTTAATCCCGTAAGAATTGGGATTGTCGTTTTGTTAGAAATAGCTAGTTGTACATCCCGCAATTTTTTTAGCAACTCTATACGATTAACGGTAAATTTCATTCTGTCTGCTCCCCTTTTCAATCTTTTTCTCTTTTATAGTATAGCATATTTTTTTGTATTTTTATGTTTTATAATTGCGTATTTTGAAGTCCCTTTAATTAAATTTATTATATAAATAATATAGTAATAGTAGTAGGGCCTGTGAATACTGTGGATAATTGAAATAAATAGTTTCGCTCGCTACTTTTCCACTGTGGATAACTTGTGGATGAAAATGTGTCTAACTAAAAAGTTATACACAGAACCTTAAAGTCGATCTTTTATTTCTTCAATTTCTCTTTTCATTTTTGTATCTTCTTTAATCGCATTTGTAATTTTTTCATGAGCATGTAAAACAGTGGTATGGTCTTTACCACCAAATTCAGATCCTATTTTAGGAAACGAAGCATCTGTTAATTCACGAGCTAAGTACATAGCAATTTGTCGAGGAGTGACAATGGCTTTCACTCGACGTCTCCCCTTCAAATCTTCGATCGTTATATTGTAATAGCGGGCAACATCTTTTTGAATTTTTTCAATCGTTACTTCCTTATCGGATCCTTTAATCATGCTCTTTAATGCATCTGCAGCCAGGCTTGTTGAAATCTCACGATTTTGCATTGTTGCAAAAGCTTGGACTCGCACTAAAGCCCCTTCTAATTCACGAATATTTGAATCAATTTGTCCAGCAATATAGCTGAGTGTATCATTGGGTATTTCTAGACGTTCCGCATCTGCTTTTTTTCTTAAAATTGCGATCCGTGTTTCTAAATCTGGTGGTGTAATATCAACGGATAACCCCCAAGCAAAGCGAGATACTAGACGTTCTTGAAGCTTTGGAATTTCATTTGGTAAGCGATCGCTCGTTAGGACAATTTGTTTTCGATCATCATATAAAGCATTAAACGTATGGAAGAATTCTTCCTGTGTTCCTTCTTTGTCAGCAAAAAATTGAATATCATCTACTAAAAGTAAATCAACAGTCCGATACTTTTTACGAAATTCTTCTTGGGTTCGATTTTGAATAGACATAATAAAGTCATTCGCAAAGGTTTCGCTCGATACATACTTAACGTTTTTATCTGGATTGATACTTAAATATTGATGGCCAATCGCATGCATTAAGTGAGTCTTCCCAAGTCCTACACCCCCATAGAAAAACAATGGATTATAAATGGTTCCTGGTTCTTCTGAAACCACTAAGGCTGCGGCATGAGCCATTTGATTTCCCTTACCAATAACAAAAGTATCAAATGTATATTTACTGTTCAATTCACTTGATCGACTAATGGTTTGTATGTTGTTGGGTATTTCGATAATTTCTTCTTCTTGATCTTGCTGTTCTTGTTCATCTTTGGTTATAAATCGCGGCGTGATCTCTTGTCCAGCATATTCATAAATATACTCAACGATTCTAGTTGCAAGATGATTTTCCCAATATTCTTTATGTAATGTTGTCGGTACTTGAATCATAATCATTTGATTAGAAACTGTAAGAACTTGAGCACTATCAATCCACGTATCGAAACTAACTTTGGAAAGATCTTCTTTAAATTTATCTTTTAAATAAATCCATATGCTATTTTGATCTTCTAACACGTGGCTTCTCTCCTTTATATATAAGATGGTATCTTTTATTTTAGCACGTGTTAAAAAAGTTTTCCACAGAATAATAAAATTGTGCATAAATTAATTCAGAAGGTGTGAGAAAGTTATCCACAAGGTGCATAGATTTTGTGGATAGTATTTGTTGAATCTCCTTCAAAATTCTAACTGTGGAAAATATAGGCTAAAATAGAATATTGATTATATAGTCTTGGGAGGGTTTATCAACAGATGTTATGAACATGTGGATAAGTTATATACAAAAGTGTGAATTATATAATATTGGGTAAAAAACATGTGGATAAGATAAAAAAAGAATTTATCAATAACAGGCAATGTGGATAAGTTTGAATAAAAAGTGTATACCTTTCATTAAATATTTAACGCTGGTAATTAAATTTTAGAGGATAAATGTATAAACCATAAAATAAGTAATAATCCGATAAATTGATCAATCACTATTCAATAAAGGAGATTAAAAAAACTAAAAATACAGTTATGGTAAGCTTAAGGGGAGTCTTTTTAAAAGAGGGAGGGTAATTAGTTATTGCTTTATTGGGTTTAGGAGTTAAGAAAGGTATAAAAAATAGAAAGGAAGGGATGACAAAAATTGGATTTGTTTTTTAATTTAAGTGTTATTATCTTGGTAGGTATTTTGGGAGGGCGGGTGGCAAAGAGATTTGCACTACCAAGTGTCTCAGGTTATATTGTTGCGGGTTTAATTTTAGGTCCATCTTTTATTCATTTAGTTAGTAGTCAAGAATTAGAATCTCTTAGCTTTATTACTGATATTGCTTTAGCAGCGATTGCTTTTACAATCGGAAGTGAATTTTTACTATCCGATATGAAGAAAGTAGGAAAGAGAGCTTTAATTCTGACTTTGACTGAAGTTTTTGGCGCATTTATTGTCGTGTTCGTTGCAATGTATTTGATCTTTAATCAGAGTTTTGAATTTAGCTTGATTATTGCAAGTATGTCAGCAGCAACAGCACCAGCAGGTATTGTTATGGTTATTCGTGAACTGAGAGCAAATGGACCGTTAGTGAAGACGATCTTACCAGTGGTTGCACTAGATGATGCTGTAGGCATTATGTTATTTGGCGTGGCTTTGTCTTTAGCTAAAATAACGTCAGGAGTAGCAGATTTTACGGTCTTACAAATAATAAGTGCACCATTGATTGAAATATTTGGTTCGTTATTGCTTGGATTGATATTAGGCATTGGACTGACTTACTTAGCGAAGAAGGTGAAAGGAAGAGATGAGCTATTAAAAATTTCTTTGGCCTTTATTTTAGCAGGAATTGGTGCTTCAAATTTCTTTAATTTATCACCATTACTAACTTCAATGATGATGGGAGCAACCTTAGTGAATCTTCATCAAAATTCTAAAAGGGTTTTTGGTACCCTGAATGAATTTACACCACCCATTAATCTCTTGTTCTTTACATTAGCTGGCATGAGTTTAGATTTAAAAGTTTTATCTTCTGTTAGCTTATTAGGAGTGGGTTATATTTTTGCTCGGGCATTGGGTAAAATTATGGGTGCAGGCATAGGAGCAAGATTAATTGGAGATAATGAAATTATTCAAAAATATTTAGGCTTGAGTTTATTAACTCAAGGTGGAATTTCCATTGGCTTATCTTCCATTGTTCGAAGTGAGTTACCACAATTTAGTGACTCGATTGTTACGGTGATATTATTTAGTGTATTAATCTTTGAAATTATAGGTCCAGTTCTTGCGAAAATTGCTATCACAAAAGCAGGCGAAGTGGATGGTATGTTAAAGAAAGAAGCTAAAATAACAACTTGATTCTGAAAGGATAGATAAAAAATGAATGTTTTGTTTATAGTCCTCAATAAAACTGAATATTTAGATGAAATATTAGATGCCTTTGTAGACATTGGTATTGGTGGGGCAACAATTATGGATAGTCAGGGAATGGGAAGTGCTATGACTGCTATCGAAAATACAGAGGAGCCTTTTTATGGTGTATTAAAAAGTATGCTCAATGATTCAAGGCCTTATAATAAGACTATTTTTACTGTGATTAAAGATGAAGAGTTGTTGGAAAAAGCGGTAAATATAGTAAAAGAAATTGTAGGCGATATTTATAAGCCTGGAGTCGGAATAATGTTTACTTTGCCTTTAGGGAATACTTATGGGATCTCTCGGAATGATGAATAGTCGTAACTAATGAGCCGTTTTTAGATGGAAATAACAAATCGAACGAAAAGTCAAAATTCTAGTTGACAAAAACAACATTTTTTCATAAAATAGGTTAGTCTGTTCGCATGGTAATGATATTATATTATATTTTAGTGAATAAATGATTGCTCAAAGAATTCAGGAGGTGTTTTTAAATGTCAGAAGGATTAACATATCAACCAAAAAAACGTAAAAGAAAAAAGGTTCACGGATTCCGTAAACGTATGAGTACTAAAAATGGACGTAGAGTTTTAAAAAACAGACGTCGTAAAGGTAGAAAGCGTCTGACTCATTAATTATGAAGAATACGTTTCATAAAAAACTAAGCGACAGGATCTCATTATGAATGAGTGAACGTCGCTTTTTTGTTTTTATAAGCAAGTGAAATTTCTCATAATTAAAAAAGAAGGGAAGTCAAAAGATGAAAAAAGCTTATAGAGTAAAGTCGGAGAAAGACTTTCAAAAAGTTTTTAATCAGGGTCAATCTAAAGCCAACCGTCAGTTTGTAGTCTATAAACTTCCTAAAGAAGGACAAAATCATTTTCGTGTAGGAATTTCTGTAGGTAAAAAGATCGGAAATGCCGTTACTCGGAATCAAGTGAAAAGAAGAATACGTCATGCCTTAATGGAATTGGATAAAGAAAAACAATTTAATCAAGACCTTGATTTTATAATTATTGCCAGAAAACCAGTCAGTCAAATGGATTACTGGGAAATAAAAAAGAGTCTTGTACACGTTTTGTCTCTATCGCATGTTATCTTAAGTGAACTTTCATAAAAGATGCATATTTACGAATCCATTTAATGTATACTATAGTAGATTGAATATATTTTAGGAGAGAAGAATAGTGAAAGACTTTTATAAGAAGAATAAACGAATGCTCCTCACACTTACGCTTGTAAGTTTTGTTGTATTTTTAAGTGCGTGTGGAGCTTCTACAGAGCCTATTGGCCCGGATAGCAGTGGTTTCTGGGATGGAGTTATTATTTATAATCTATCTCAATTTATTTTATGGCTTTCAGATTTATTTGGTGGAAGTTATGGACTAGCCGTTATTGTCTTTACAGCATTAGGACAAATTATATTGCTACCTCTAACGAATTATCAGCAAAAAAGTATGGAAAAAACTCAAGAGATTCAACCTCAACTTGAAGAGTTACGAGAGAAATATTCATCGAAAGATGAAGAAACTCAAGCAAAATTACAAGAAGAGACAAAGAAATTACAAGATGAAGCTGGTGTGAACCCATTAATGGGTTGTCTACCAATGTTAATTCAAATGCCAATCTTTATTTCCTTGTATCAAACGGTTGTCCGTACTCCAGTATTAGCAACAGGACATTTCTTGTGGTTAGAGTTAGGTAAAGCTGACCCGTATTACATTTTGCCTGTTTTAGCAGCGATATTTACATTAGCTAACAGTTTACTTATGTCTTATGGAAATCCAGCAACCAAAACAAATGCTATGTCATTTATAATGCCTGCAATGATTTTCTTTATTACGTTTAGAGTTTCTAGTTCATTGTCATTATATTTTGCAACATCAAATGCAACACGAGCTATAATTACTTTGATTTTCAACAATCCTTTTGTTAAACGTAGAAAGCTTAAAGAAAAAGAAGAAATGGAAAAAGAAGCAGAACGTCGTAGAAAAAGAGCAATTAATAAAGCCAGAAAAACCGGTCGAAGTGTAAGAAAATAATTTTTTGTTATAATGATGTCAGACAACAATAAAATGATTAAGATCTAAAGGAGGGTAGACTCGTGAAGGAAAAATATATTGCACAAGCAGCAACACAAGAAGAAGCTATTATTAAAGGACTTAATGCATTAAGCATTACTAGAGACGAAGCGAAAATTACTGTAGAAGAACCTGGTAAAAAAGGTTTTTTAGGAATTGGTCAGAAAGATGCCGTTGTGATTGTTGAGAGAAGAGAAAAAATAAATCTTGTCGATGAACTATTCAATGATGAATTTGAAATAGAGCGCGAACAACCATCCACACTAAAAGAAGCTAAAAAAGAAGAGAAAAAAGAGAAAGTCACTCAAACAGCTAAAAAACAAGAAGTAAAAAATGAAAAAGAAGCTAAAGCAGAAGAAGCTAAAATGAGTGTTGAGGAACTCGCTGAAGGCCGTGATCCTGCTGAAGTGGAGCTTGTTGAAAAAAATCAAGAAGCCGCTCAAACTGAAAGTAAAGTAGACAAGGAAGAACAAATCCAAAGAGATGATCAAGAAGCTATCGATAATGTTCGTCAATACTTAAAGGATATTATCGTGCAAATGAATATCTCAGATGTTGAAGTTTACACGAGCCGAGTTAAAGACAATGTGAAGTATGATGTTGAAACAGAAAACGCTGGTTTAGTGATAGGCCGTCATGGAAAAGTATTAAATGGCTTGCAAACATTGGCTCAAAACCATATGCACCAGCTCGCACATAGTAAAATTAACGTTCGTGTAGATGTAGAAAAATATCGTGAACGTCGCCGAAATACGGTAGAAGCATTGGCTGAACGAACAGCGGAAAAAGTGATTAAAACCAACCGCCGCGTCAAGCTAGATCCGATGCCAGCACATGAACGTAAACAAATTCATCATTATTTAAATGAAAATCCAAAAGTTAAGACCCATTCTGAAGGCCGTGAGCCCAAACGTTACTTAGTGGTTGAACCAGAAAACCAATAATATTTAAAGTGATATATTATAAATAAAAAATACTCCTGAGTATGAAACATTTTTTATTAAATGTTATTCTTATTTAGGAGTATTTTTAAACTGTAAAAAAAATGTTAAAACGAAATGCGTATTCATTTCAATAGGAGGATGATCAGATGAACATGGAAAAAGTAATTAGTTATATTAATACAAACCGTGGAAATGGACAGAAAGAAAGTTTAGAACGCCTTTTTCAATTACTAAGTCGTTTGGATCATCCACAAAAAAATCTATCTTTTATTCATATTACTGGAACAAACGGGAAAGGCTCAACGGCTGCTTTTTTTCAATCCATTTTACGTGAAGCGGGCTTGAATGTTGGCCTTTTTACCTCACCACATTTAGAAGTGGTGAATGAGCGCATTCGACTAAATAATGACTATATAGCGGAAGCCGATCTTATTCGTATTATGGAAAAAATAGAGCCCGTAATTTTAGAGCTTGAGGCAGAATTAAATGAAAAATTTTATGCTTTTGAATTGTTAACGACGGTTGCTTTTTTATATTTTCAGGAAAAATGCCCAGATGTCATTATTTTAGAGGCAGGTATTGGGGGACGTTTAGATTCGACAAATGTCATTGAAACCCCAGATGTTGCGGTGATAACTTCAATCGGGATTGATCACGTGAAAATCTTAGGAAATTCAAGAGAAGTCATCATGCTAGAAAAAGTACAAATTTTAAAAGAGAATGGACATTTAGTAGTAGGACCCGTTGAAGAAAACCTGAAGAAAATCGCATTAAATTGGGCAGAACAAATAAACGGAAAATTAACTTTCTTAGATACTGACAACATTGAAATACTCTCTAGTACTAAGGATCAACAAACTTTCAATTATAAAACATGGCAAAACGTTCAGTTATCGTTCTTAGGCTTGCATCAAATCGAAAATGCCAGTGTGGTACTTGAGGCTTGCGAAATTTTAAAAGACAAAGGCTATCCATTAACCAACGAAGTCATTTACCGAGGGCTAAAAAAAGCGACTTGGGCTGGACGATTTGAAAAAGTATCCGATAAACCTTTATTTTATATTGACGGTGCCCATAACATGGCAAGCGTGAACCGATTAGTCGAAACGTTAGAAAAATTGTTTCCAAACAAAAAATTTTATTTTGTAGTAGGCATGATGCGCGACAAAAATTACGAAACCATGATTGAGAAAGTTCTCCCCTTAGCGAAAGAATTCTTAGTCATTTCACCAGATCCTTATCGAGGCTTTAACGCTTCCCGCGTCGCAAATGACTTAAAAAGCAAAGGATACAAAGCACGTGCCTTTTTTGAAGTGGCAGAAGTGTTGACCTATATTAAAGAAGAAATACCAAAAGAAGAGATTGTGATACAGTTTGGGTCTTTATATTTGGTAGGCGATATTAAGAAAGTTCTTGATTAAAATTATAAAAAATATGAGCTTAACTCTTGTAATCTGTATTCGTATTGTATAGAATAGTATCCGCAAATGAAAACAGAATAAATATTACTTAAAAAGTAGTGAAAGTACTTTTTACCTTTGAAGCACCTGCGATCTTTGTAGGGAAGTCTTTTTTAAAGGTAAATCAAGTGCTTTTTTTATTGGTTAAAATAATTTGAAACAAAGGAGTAGTGAAGATGGCGATAGAATTTGACACAATTGCAGCTATTTCAACTCCACCAGGAGAAGGTGGGATTGGAATTGTTCGTTTGAGTGGGGACGAGGCATTAGAGATTGCTGAAAAGGTTTATAAACTTGGGAATAAACGGCTTTCTGATCAGCCTTCTCATACCATTCATTATGGAAATATTTATCATCCAAAAACAAATGAAAAAATTGATGAAGTGATGGTTACGATTATGCGTGGCCCAAAGACGTACACACGTGAAGATATTATAGAAATTAATACACATGGTGGTGTACATGTCACCAATAAAGTGCTTCAAACTGTATTAGGAGCGGGTGCTCGCTTAGCTGAACCAGGCGAATTTACAAAACGTGCTTTCTTAAATGGACGAATTGATTTGTCACAAGCGGAAGCAGTAATGGATGTGATTCGCGCGAAGACGGATAAAGCGATGCATAATGCGATTTCACAATTGGATGGAAATTTATCACAATTAATTAAAAATTTACGACAAGAAATTTTAGAAACACTCGCTCAAGTCGAAGTAAATATTGACTATCCAGAATACGATGATGTGGAGGAAATGACTTCACAATTATTGTTAGAAAAAGCAGGAGAAGTTAAAAATCATGTGGAGCGAATATTAGAAACAGCGCAACAAGGAAAAATTTTACGTGATGGCTTAGCTACCGCAATTATTGGACGTCCTAATGTTGGAAAATCAAGTTTGCTGAACATGTTTGTTCGTTCAGATAAAGCGATTGTTACCGATATTGCAGGAACTACTAGAGATGTCATTGAAGAATTTGTGAATGTAAAAGGCGTTCCTTTACGATTAATTGATACGGCGGGGATTCGCGAGACGGAAGATGAAGTTGAACGTATCGGAGTTATAAGAAGTAAAAAAGAAATTGAACAAGCAGAGTTAGTCTTATTGATTTTTGACCAAAGCCAAGAATTAACGGATGAAGATTTTGAACTATTAGAACTAACTGAAAATAAAGAACGCTTAATTATTTTAAATAAAATGGATTTAATTCAAAAATTAGATGTCGATAAGTTACTCGAAAAAGTTGATCCAAACTCCGTTATTTCAGTCTCAATTACTGAAAATACGGGAATTAACGAAGTAGAAAATGCGATTGTTGATTTGTTCTTTGAAGGAAAAACGGGAGAAAAAGATGCGACTTATATTTCAAATATTCGCCACATCTCATTGCTTGAACAATCCATCCAATCCTTGGAAGAAGTCATTGAAGGTATCGAGTTAGGCATGCCTGTTGACTTAGTTCAAATCGACTTAACTAGAGCTTGGGATTTACTAGGTGAAGTAACAGGAGATTCTATTCAAGATGAATTGATTACACAATTATTTAGTCAATTCTGCCTTGGAAAATAACATAGGAGGTTATTATGCAAAAATATGAAGCTGGAAACTATGATGTTGTTGTTGTAGGTGGTGGACACGCAGGCGTTGAAGCTGCATTGGCAGCCGCACGTATGGGACAAAAGACATTATTAGCTACGATTAGTTTAGATAAGATTGCCTTTATGCCATGTAATCCTTCTATAGGAGGACCTGCAAAAGGAATTGTGGTTCGAGAAATTGATGCGCTCGGTGGAGAAATGGGTCGAAACATTGATAAAACCTATATTCAAATGCGTCTATTAAATACCGCAAAAGGTCCTGCTGTTCGGGCATTACGCGCACAAGCAGACAAACATTTATATTCTTTGGAAATGAAAAAGACACTAGAACACACAGAAAATCTTGATTTAAAACAAGGAATTATTGAAGAATTACTCATTGAAGATGATAAAATTGAAGGAGTCGTTTCTAACACTGGAGCAATTTACCGAGCAAAATCGGTTGTTCTAACTACTGGAACTTCAGCTCGTGGTCAAATTATTATTGGTGAATTAAAATATTCATCGGGCCCAGAAAATACGTTACCTTCGATTAAACTACAAGAAAACTTAGAAGAACATGGTTTTGAATTGAATCGTTTTAAAACAGGGACTCCTCCAAGAATTCATAAAGATTCTATTGATTATTCTTATACAGAAGAACAACCTGGAGACCCAGAACCTCATCATTTTAGTTATGAATCAAAAGATGAAGATTATATGCCTATTGAAGATCAATATTCATGCTGGCTAACGTATACAAATGAAGGTACTCATGAAACGATCTTAAGTAACATTGATCGTGCACCAATGTTTACAGGAATTATTGATGGAGTAGGCGCTCGTTATTGTCCATCAATTGAAGATAAAGTCGTGCGTTTCGCCGATAAAAATCGTCATCAAATTTTCTTAGAACCAGAAAGTGCCGATACCGATGAGATCTACGTTCAAGGTCTAAACACCTCACTTCCTGAAGATGTACAAGTCGATATGCTACGATCCGTAAAAGGCTTAGAAAATGCACAAATGATGCGTACTGGGTATGCCATAGAATACGATGTCATTTTACCGCATCAATTACGACCAAGTCTTGAAACGAAAATGGTTGAAGGACTTTTCACAGCGGGTCAAACGAATGGAACTTCCGGTTACGAAGAAGCTGCTGGGCAAGGATTGCTTGCGGGAATAAATGCTGCCTTGAGAAACCAAGGAAAAGAACCATTTATTATGAAACGTAATGAAAGTTATATTGGCGTGATGGTTGATGATTTAGTAACCAAAGGAACAGCAGAACCATACCGCTTATTGACTTCTCGTGCCGAATATCGTTTGTTATTACGTCATGATAATGCAGATTTCCGTTTAACTGATTACGGTTATGATTTTGGCTTAATTTCTGAAGAACGCTATGCTGCTTTTACAGAAAAGAGAGAACAAACGGAAGCTGAACTAGCCCGTCTAAAAACGGTTCGAATTAAACCAAGCCAAGTCGTTGAGTATTTGGAAGAAAAAGAAGAACCACAATTAAAAGACGGAATTTTAGCTTATGACTTCATGCGTCGTCCTTATGTTTCTTATGATGATGTGGCTGCGATTTATCCGCCAGAAGAAGAAGTTTCTAAAGCGGTCAAAGAACAAGTTGAAATCCATATTAAATACGAAGGCTATATCAACAAAGCTCAACGCAAAGTAGACAAAGTAAAACGTATGGAAAACAAAAAGATTCCAGAAAATATTGACTATAAATTAATTGGAAGTCTAGCGACAGAGGCCGTTGATCGCTTAACTAAAATTCAACCTGAAACCATTGCGCAAGCCAGCCGTATCAGTGGAGTCACTCCTTCTGATATTGCTATCTTAAGTGTGTATGTAGAACAAGGATCTTATGAAACGGTTGAAAATTAAATAAGAAAATAGAGTAGAATGTGAAATGACGAGTTGACTGAAAAGTTGACTCGTTTTTTTAATTTTTAGTGAGATTTCGAAATAAGTAGCTTTCTATCCTCAGGAGTGAGCGCAAAAATAAGTCCAACTCCTTAGGGTAACGGCTCTATCCTCACAAGTGAGCCTAAAAATAGGTCCGACTTGTAAGGGTAACAGCTCTATCCTCACAAGTGAGCGTGAAAATGAGCTCGACTTGTAAGGATAACGGCTCTATCCTCACAAGTGAGCGTGAAAATGAGCCCGACTTGTAAGGGTAACGGCTCTATCCTCACAAGTGAGTGCAAAATTAAGCCCGACTTGTAAGGATAACCTTTTAAAAAAGTCAGTTTTTGTAATAAGTCATTGGTCCATTAGAATACTTAGTCATTTTTTGACTTAGTACTCTTCTAATTCTAGGTTTCGTATATTTGCCTCCGCACCATTCGAAAATCGTCTGCACACTTACTGGAATTTCTGGAAAAAGCACTTGAAATTCCAATACACTTCGATAAATCGCGTCGGCTATTTTTTCTATATGTCCGCATGTAGTACAAATACGTTTTTCCCTTGTATCGGTGTGTTTAAAGGAAAAACAATTAGGACATAAAATCCCCTTTTTCAAATAATTAAAACCATAAGAAGGTAAATTATCGGGACGATAATTTCCATTATGCTGATTAGCCAGTGCTTGCGCTAGCTTTTTATCTTGAGCATTCACAGACTGATTTGCGTTCGTTAAGGTCTTAAAATGACGCTCGAGCTGACCTACAAAAAGAATGGCGCTTGTTGCTGGAAGATTGTAAATATAAAAATCCGAATTTATGAATACAACGTAAGCCTTTACTTTATAAGAATAATCATTATTTAAAAGCCAATTGTTTAAATAAGCTTTTTTCCGATTGACTTGATCGATTGGATTTTGCAGACTATAGCCATTCTTCGAAAAAAGAGAGCCATTTTCATAACAATACTCTCCGGTATAATTTTTGACTTCATAAATAATCAGCTGCTTATTCAAAATGAGGATAGAATCCATTTGATAGTGCGTATCCTTGCTACTTAAAAATAAGTCATTTACGACAAAGCCGGTTTGTTGCGAGTGATTGATCAACTGATCAAATAGCTGCTCGCCCTGAAAGCCTTTCATTTGATTCTGGTATCTTCTTTTATCTTCAACCGGCAACCCTATTCTGTAATTCAAAGATTCTAAGACAAGATGAGTTATGGATTTTGTGCGTGGTTTTATTAACATGATTTCTCTCCTTTGTTTTATCTCCTATTATTAATATTTGCAAAAAAACGCTATTTTCTTTTATTTATTTAAAAATAATTAAAAAAGTTATATAAAATTTTATTTTAGTTTTAATTGAATATCATAGAAATAATATTTATAATTAAGACAAGTTCTGCAAGAATACGAGAAGAGAGTTATGATTAAGGAGAAAAGCTTTATATTTTTAGAAGAGGAACTTATGTTAAATGACATGGTTTTTACGATTACGACCACGTCTACATAATATAATTAGACAACATTTCAATCACTAAAATAGAAAGGAAATTAAAATGACTTATGCAATAGGAATTATGTCAGGGACTTCTTTAGATGGTGTAGATGCAGCATTGGTAAATATTACGGGTGTTAATGAAGAAACAGAAGTTGAATTAATCGCCTTTGAAACCCTTGAAATTCCAGAAAAAATTGATCAACAAATTCGCGAGTCCTTTTCCATCGAATCTTCAAACTCTGCCTTAATTAGTTCTTTAAATGTTAAACTTGGAGAGCTCTTTGCAGATGCGGCTATAAAAGTGAGTAAAGCAGCAAAAATTAATTTAAAAGATGTTGATTTCATTGCTTCCCACGGTCAAACAATTTATCATATCCCTGAAGAAACAGAAAAATATAGCTCTTCAACTCTACAAATAGGAGAAGCAGCCGTTATCGCAGAAAAGACAGGGTGTACAGTAGTTTCAAATTTCCGACCTAGAGATATGACGGTTGGCGGGCAGGGAGCTCCGATTGTGCCATACTCAGAATATATTTTATACCGACATCATGAACGTACCCGCTTGCTTCAAAATATCGGCGGCATCGGAAACGTTACGGTCATCCCCCCGAACGCTTCGCTAAATGACTTAGTCGCCTTTGATACAGGGCCTGGAAATATGATCATTAATGAGTTGAGTCAGCATTTTTATAATGAACCATACGATAAAAATGGAGAACATGCTAAACAAGGGCAAGTGAATGAAAAAGTATTAGAAGACTGGATGAACCATCCATTTATTTTAAGGGAGCCACCAAAAACAACCGGTCGAGAAGAATTTGGCCTGCAATTTGTGCAAGAATATTTAAATAAATATAAACTACCAGCAGAAGATTGGCTAGCTACAGCTACAATGTTTACTGCTAGATCCATTGCGAAAAGTGTCGATAAGTATACCACCGAAAAAACAGATTTAATTATCGGAGGCGGCGGAAGTTACAATCCAACTTTAGTCCAAATGATTAAAGAAGTTTTACCTGAAATTTCTGTTATTCGTCAAGAAGACTTAGGCCTCTCATCAGATGCCAAAGAAGCCGTGGCAATGGTTATTTTAGGAAATCAAACCTTACATCGCCAACCAAGTAATGTTCCATCCGCAACAGGTGCATCAAAGCCTGTGATCTTAGGAAGTGTCACATTTGGTGAGCAGAATTAATCATCAGTTTTTGAATTTTTGTCTCGTTGATAAAGCATTTGAATCCCTTTCATGAGGAGAATCAATAAAAGACCGCCTAAAACGAAATAAAAATAGAATCTTTTTTCGCCATATTTTAAAGCTAACTGACCTTGCTGGGTGCTGATAATTGTCGAGTACAAAATAATAATTAAAACGGAGAGATTATTTTTAATATAGGAAACCATTTTATTTATCATCTATACACCTCCAAAAAATATTTTCGTAAATAGTATACGTGTATCCTATGCTGAACGCAATATTTCAATATTTTCATAAGGTAGGGAAAAGACATAAATTGTATCGAAATCGTTTTCGTTATATACTAAATATGTTGAAAGAATATTTCATAACAAAAGAAAGGTGATTTAAGTGAAAAAATTAGGTGTTTCAATTTATCCTTCAAAATCTAATGTAGATGAGGATAAAAAGTACTTAGAATTAGCTAGCGAATTTGGCTTTAAACGTATTTTTACTAGTTTACTTGAAATCGATGGCGACCGTGATGAGGTCGTTGACAAATATCGAGAAATCATCGAATACGGAAACTCATTAGGCATGCAAACAACGCTTGATATTAATCCACGACTGTTTGATCAGCTCGGTGTTAGTTATGAAGATTTGAAATTTTTTGCTGATATTGGTGCAGATTCTATACGTTTAGATCTTGGATTTGGTGGCTCAGAAGAAGCTTTAATGACTAAAAATGATTATGATCTAAAAATTGAAGTAAATATGAGTAGTGGCACAAAATACATTGATAATGTCATGAGTTACCAACCAAAGCGTGAAAATTTAATCGCGTCACATAACTTTTATCCAATGAAATATTCAGGCTTATCTCGCGAACATTTTGAAAAAACAACGGCACAATTTAATGCTTATAATCTAAATACAGCAGCATTTATCACTTCTCAAGTAGGAGAATTAGGACCATGGCCGGTTCAAACAGGTTTATGTTCCTTAGAAGAACATCGCCATTTACCGATTGAAGTACAAGTTACTCATTATAAAATGCTTGGCACAATTGATGATTTAATTATTGGAAATGGTTATGCATCCGAAGAAGAGCTGAGAAAAGCAGCAGAAGCTTTCTTCAGTCCACATATTTTATTACCTGTTGAATTAGCAGATAATATTACAGATTTAGAAAAGAAAGTCATTTTAGATGAATTGCATGTTTACCGTGGAGACCGCTCTGCTTATCTATTGCGCTCAACGATGACACGAGTTAAATATCGTGAAGAAGATTTCCCTGTTCATACAACAGGTCCAGTTGAAAAAGGATCTATAGTGCTTGGCAACAATAATTTTGGTCAGTATAAAGGTGAAACACAAGTTATTCTACTTCCAATTGAAGATGATGGTACTCGCAACATCGTAGGTACAATCACAGATGATGCGATTGAATTATTAAGCGATTTAAAACCTTGGTCTTCATTTAAATTTATTGAAGTAGAATAAAGATGTAGGAGAGGAACGATCAAATATGTTTGAAAAAATAGAACTATATGCA
This sequence comes from Atopostipes suicloacalis DSM 15692, assembly GCF_900129085.1. Classification (GTDB taxonomy): domain Bacteria; phylum Bacillota; class Bacilli; order Lactobacillales; family Carnobacteriaceae_A; genus Atopostipes; species Atopostipes suicloacalis. The sequence goes on along the minus strand of NZ_FQUF01000019.1, from coordinate 1,813 downwards.
GGTAAGTTAGCGTCACAACGCCATTTAGTTGCTTTACGTAACGGTATCGTTTTAGGAATGCCTTTGATTATTATTGGTTCTTTATTCTTAATTTTAGGAAATTTACCTTCTGAAGCTTATATGGACTGGATTGCAGACGTAGGAATTGCGCCTTACTTTAGTAAAATTACAAATGGTTCATTTGGTTTGATGGGGTTAATTGCAGTATTTGGAATCGCAAATAGTTTAACGAGATACTATGGAAAAGATGGTATTTCAGCTGGTGTTATTGCTCTTTCAGCTTTTGTGATTGTAACACCTGACTTAGCAACAGACGCTGGAACGGGTATTGGTTACACGTATGTTGGAAGTGCTGGATTATTTATTGCTATTGTTGTTGGGTTAATTACGGCTGAAATATTTAGTTTCGCTGTTGAAAAAGACTGGACAATAAAAATGCCAGAAGGTGTTCCACCAGCAGTGTCACGTTCGTTCTCGGCTTTAATTCCAGGATTTTTAGTTATTTTATTATTTGGTGTTTTATATGCAATTATAGATATGACAGGAGTCGCGGATGGAAACATCCACGTATTAGTAACAGAAACGATTGGACGTCCATTTACCGCAGTGGGTTCTTCTCTATGGGGCTCATTGTTAATGATATTCTTAAATTCATTCTTCTGGTTCTTAGGAATTCACGGACAAAACATTATTGGACCGATTATGAACCCGATTTGGCTACAAAATACGGATCAAAACCGTTTAGCTTTAGAAGCGGGTGAAGCCTTACCAAATATTATTACGAATGAATTTATGACGATCTTCGTTTGGATTGGTGGTGGAGGATCAACACTAGGTTTAGCAATCGTACTAGCCTTTTTCACAAAGAGTGAACGAGCAAAAGCCTTAGGTGCATTAACACTGCCTTCAGGAATTTTTAATATTAATGAACCACTTATTTTTGGTTTACCAATTGTTTTAAACTTTAAATTATTAATTCCTTTTATTGCAGCTCCGATTGTTATGGCAATTATTTCTTACTTTGCGATGACAACAGGCCTAGTAGCAAGCCCAGCCGGTATTGTTGTGCCTTGGACCATGCCGCCTATAATTAGTGGGTATCTAGCTTCTGGCGGGGCCATAAGTGCAGCTCTGCTACAAGTAGTCACTTTGTTGACGAGTGTGGTTATTTACTATCCATTTATGCGTAGTTTAGATAAAGAATATTTAGTAGCAGAAGAACAAGAAGCTGCAACAGAAAGAGAAGCAGCAGAACTAGCAGCAGAAAAATAAATTGAAAGTTAGACACCTTTAACTGACTGAAATAAGAGACCTGAATAATTCATAGTTTTTCTAAAAATGTTAATGAATGTTGTAATTATAATACTTATAGTAAATTGCTTCATCACCCATTAGGTGATGAAAAAAGAACCCCTTTCTGATATGGTTAATTCACGACAAACAACCAATAGAAAGGAGTTCTCTCAATGGTTACTTTACAAGAAACTGCAGCAAAATTCAATAATCATTTACATGTCTCTCATACAGGTGGTCGTTTATCGAGTGATTCTGGTTTGACGTTGGTCAACGAATTTATAGATGCTTTTCATTTTACAGAGCTTTCTAAAAAAATCGTTTCGTTTAATGAAGACCGTCGTTACTGGATACACGATAACCATAAGATTTTGAAACAAATACTTTTTCAGATCATCGCTGGTTATAAAGCTGATTTATCAGCAGATATCTTACAGCATGATCCGGTATTACAGACTCTGTCAACGGACGGTGTGTGGGCTTCACAACCTTCAATCTCTCGTTTTTTTGATCGAATGAC
>NZ_FQUF01000007.1 GCF_900129085.1 Atopostipes suicloacalis DSM 15692 | reverse complement strand
GCTCTCAAGGTTGGCCGTAAGCTATCGGAATCCAAGAACTATCAAAAACAACGCATCAAAGTTGCGAAGATTCATGAAAGCATTAAGAACAAACGAACCGACTACCTGCATAAAATCTCGACCGAGATTGTCAAAAACCACGACATTATCGGCATCGAAGATTTGTTGGTAAAGAATATGGTTTTGAATCGCAAATTAGCCAAAGCCATCTCAGAAGTGAGTTGGGCAGAATTTCGTAACATGCTTGAATACAAAGCAAAATGGTACGGGAAAGAACTTGTCGTTGTTGCACGGAATTTCCCGTCCAGTCAACTGTGTTCTGAGTGTGGCTATCAAAATAAAGCTGTTAAGAATCTCACTGTTCGTGAATGGAAATGTCCAGAGTGCCATGCTCATCAGGACAGGGATATTAACGCAAGCATAAATCTGAAACAGGAAGCCTTAAGAATTTTAGCTTCCAAGACCGTAGGGACTACGGGGTTAGCCTAATCAAAATCCGACCAGTAGGTTGGAGTTCTTAGGAATCTCCATCTTCAAAATCCAAAGGATTTAAGGTGGAGTAGTTCAAAAGAAAGTAAAGGATGAATGTTTATAACCAATCGAAAGTATAAGTAAAGGAGCGAAGGAAGTTTATCTTCCGTATGATATGAAAACAGAAGCAGTAGCCATGATATTAGCTGGTGGACAAGGGTCGCGTTTAGGAAAATTAACCAAACAAACCGCTAAACCCGCCGTGTCCTTTGGTGGGAATTACCGCATTATTGATTTTGCCTTGTCCAACTGTGCAAATTCTAGAATAAATACGGTAGGGGTTGTGACGCAGTACCAGCCGCTTGTATTAAATGAGCACGTTGGAAATGGAGAAAATTGGGGATTAGATCGTCATAGTGGTGGAGCGACTATTTTACAACCTTATTCAAGTATTGATGGGGAAAAGTTCTTTAAAGGAACTGCTCACGCTATTTATCAAAATATTGAATATATCGATTTATACGATCCTGAATATTTGGTGGTTTTATCAGGCGACCATATTTATAAAATGGATTACGAAAAGATGCTGGAGTATCATAAAGCTAAAAATGCCTTACTTACCATCGCCGTTATGCCTGTCCCTTGGGAAGAAGCCTCAAGGTTTGGGATTATGAATACGGATGAATCGGGGCGGATTGTTGAATTTGATGAAAAACCAGAAGAACCAAAATCAAATTTAGCTTCCATGGGGATTTATATCTTTAATTGGTCTCGTTTGAAGAAATACCTTAAAGATGCGGTAGATAAAGGAACACCGATGGATGATTTTGGGCACCATGTTATCCCTGCTTATTTAAGAAATAGTGAATCAATTTATGCATATAAATTTGAAGGCTATTGGAAAGATGTAGGAACGATTGAAAGTCTTTGGGAAGCGAATATGGAATTTTTAGATCCTAATCATGAATTGGATATCCGTGATTCCTCTTGGCGAATCTTTTCAAAAATCCTAAATACAACCCCTCAGCAAATTATGGGCGATGCAAAAGTCAATGATTCTATGATTACGGACGGGTGTTATGTAGCAGGTGAGGTTAAGCACTCCATATTAAGTACTAATGTAAAGATTGGCCGAGGCTCGGTGGTCAAAGATAGTGTTATCATGCCCAATACAGTCATTGGAGAAAATTGTTTCATTGAAAAAGCCATTATTGGTGAAAATGCGCATCTGTATGATGGCGCACGTTTAATAGGTGAGAAAGGGAATATCGCTGTTGTTGGTAACGAAGAAAGAGTAGGAGGCTATAAAGATGAAGACTAGATATGCTGCTATATTGAACTTAGTTGAAGAAGAAAATAAATTATTACCTCTCACTAGGAGAAGGCCCGTTGCCAGTTTGCCGATTGCGTGTCGTTATCGTCTAATTGACTTTCCTTTTTCAAGTTTATTTAACGCGAAAGTACGCTCCGCCTCTCTTTTTATTTCTGGTTCTGGTCGTTCCCTTTATGACCATATGCGTTCAGGTACAAGTTGGGGCTTAGATAATGTTTCGGGTGGAGGAGTTTTCACGCATTCGCAAGTTCGTTTGAAATCTGAGACTATTCAAGAAGATGGCTACAGAGACTATTATGAAGATCACGAAATTTTTATTAATAAAGCGAACTCAAAATATGTTCTCCTAATAGGCTCTAATATTTTGGCAAATGTGGAAATGGATTCCTTGTTAAAATTCCATTTAGATGAAAAAGCAGATATTACAGTAGCTTATAAAAAAATTGTAAGAAATGCGGTAAAAAAAGATACTATTTTTTCAACCTATGATTTTGAAAAGAATGATGGAAATGAAATTATTGGGGTTACCCCTTTAGTCGATCTTCCATATGATCCAGCGCCTATTGCTTTTGGCTTAAACATTTTAGTCGCAAAAACATCCATCTTCTTAGAATATTTAGAGCAGTTAAAAGAAGAACATAAAATAGTTTCTGTAGAAAATGTGCTAAAGAAAGCCATTGAACACTCTGATATTAAAGTGAAAGGCTATGAATACACAGGGTATCTAAAACCGATTGAAGATATTCCAAGTTACTATGAAGCCAATATGGATATGTTAATTGAAAATAACTTCAATGCTTTATTTTATCGAGAATCTCCTGTCCTTACTAAATCCAAGAATTCAGCCCCTACTTATTATGGGAAAGGATCGAATGTAACAAATTCTTTGCTCGCCAATGATTCAGAAATATATGGAACAGTGGAAAACTCATTGATTTCAAGGAGAAACCTGGTCTTAAAAAATGCAAAAATCAACCATTCGATTGTTCTTCAAGACTGCTTTATTGATGAAGGGGTCCATTTAAATTATGTCATTCTTGATAAGAGGGTTTATGTTGAAAAAGGGGCTACATTAGAAGGTACAGAAGGGAATCCATTGGTTATTCCAAAAGGAGCACGTGTTCTATCTTCTGGTGAAATTGTGGAAGGAAGATTCAAATGAAATTATTGTTTGCGGCAACAGAGTGTGCTCCCTTCTTTAAAAGCGGAGGTTTAGGGGATGTTCTAGGGGCTTTGCCGAAAGAACTAGCCCAAAAAGATCACGAAGTACGGGTCATTCTTCCTTATTTTGTTCAACTGATTCCTGATAAATATAAAGAGGAAATAAAAGATGTGACTAATTTTACAGTTGAAGTGGGCTGGCGGAACCAATACTGTGGCATCAAAGAATTAAAATTGCAGGGAGTTACTTATTACTTTATTGATAATTTATATTATTTTGATCGACCCTCTTTATACGACTATGAAGATGAAGCAGAACGTTTTGCGTTCTTTCAATTAGCCGCGATTGAGATGTTAGAAGTGATAGATTATATTCCAGATATTTTCCATGTCAATGATTGGCAAACCGCTGTTATTCCAGTCCTTTTAAAAGACAAGTATGCATGGAAAGATAAATTGAAAAACACACGTACAGTTTTAACGATTCATAATTTAATGTTTCAAGGAATTTATGATCAATATGTCCTCTCTGATCTATTTGGGATAGGTTATGATGCTTTCCATGAACAGGGATTAAAATTTTATGATAATGTGAATTTTCTTAAGGGTGGGATTTATTATTCAGATTTAGTGACAACGGTAAGTCCAACATATGCCCTTGAAATTCAAACCCCAGCGTTTGGTATGGGCCTTGAGCAAGACTTACAAGCTGTGGAGAATAAGCTGGTCGGTTTACTGAATGGGATTGATTATGATCTTTATAATCCAGAGACCGATGAGACTTTACCCGCTATTTTTTCTATAGACGATTTAAAAGGAAAAGAAGTAAATAAAAAATCATTACAAGAGCATTTTGGTTTACCCATTGATCCTGATATTCCTTTAATGGGGATTGTGACTCGCTTAGATGAACAAAAAGGAATCCAATTAATTATTGATAGCTTGGATGAACTACTCGGATTTAGAAATGTTCAACTAGTTTTGTTAGGAACAGGGAAACCCTACTTTGAAGACACCTTTCGTTATTATATGGAAAAATACCCCGAAAATTTCAAAGGGCTACTTGAGTTTGATGTAAATCTCGCACAATTAATCTACGCAGGCTGTGATTTGTTTTTAATGCCCTCAGCTTTTGAACCTTGTGGATTAAGTCAATTAAATGCGATGCGCTATGGCACTTTGCCAATTGTCCATGAAGTGGGTGGACTAGCGGATACGGTTATTCCTTATAATCATGAAACGGGCGCCGGAACTGGTTTTTCCTTTTATGATTTTACTGCAGAGACGATGCTACATACCATTGATCATGCACTTACGATTTACTATGATTTCCCTGAGCAATGGCATCAACTCATTCGCCAAGCCATGCAAAAAAATCATAGTTGGAGCAAGGCCGCACAAGCCTATATCGATCAATACAAAATTTTAACTGCCTAGGGCTCACCTGTGCTTATAACTTAAGCATGAACTCAAGGTAAAATACGATGGGGTGCTAGCTGTTTAAAAAAAGACAAATTAAAAACGAGTAACTTTTTGATATCGTTACTCGTTTTTATGTCGTGTTTTTAAGCGAAGCTAAAGTATAAGATGACAAGAACTCCTACAACAATTCGGTACCAACCAAATGAACTGAAATCGTTGTTTTGAATGTAGTTCATTAAGAATTTAATCGCTACGATTGAAACTAAGAACGAAGTAATACAGCCTACTGCTAGGATAATTAATTCTTCAGGAGTGAAGTTAAATCCAAAACTAAAGAGTTTGACTAAGCTCGCTCCTAACATTACAGGAATGGACATGAAGAAAGAAAATTCGGCAGCTATCGGACGATCTGTTCCGAGTAAAATTCCTCCTACGATCGTTGAGCCTGAACGAGATGTTCCAGGAATCAAAGATAAAATCTGAAAGAGTCCGACTTGAAAAGCTTTCATAAAGGAAAAGTCATCCCAGCTTTTAATGGGCATGGTTCGTGCTTTATTTCGACGTTCAATGATAATAAATGCTACCCCATAGACAATTAAAGCAATAGAAACTGTCTGCCAGTTAAAGAAATAAGAATCGACTAAATCATCAAACAATAAACCGATAATTCCAACCGGGATTACTCCGACAATCACTTTGATCCAAATATTCCAAGTTCTTTGTTTGGCTTCTTTCGTTGGCTGCATAAAAGGGTTCAACCGTTTAAAATATAACAAGATCACTGCAAGTACGGAAGCCAATTGGATAACTACAAAATACATTTCTTTAAATTGACTACTTTGATCTAAGACCAAAAATTCGTCGACTAAGATCATGTGTCCGGTACTACTAATAGGCAACCATTCAGTAATCCCTTGAACGATTCCTAAAATAATAGATTTTAAAATTTCAATTAACAATATATACACTCCTAGCAATTTTTTTACTTGAACATGATACCCCATATCTTATGGAAAACCAAAGTAATTTTCAATAATTGATGAAAGAAATTAAAGAATCGAAGGAACTTCTTAAAGATTTCATAAATTTAACTCGTCTTAAGGTGGAAATGAGAGCGCTTTGTAGTTTATAATGATAAAGTATGGATAGGAGGAAAATTTGTGGCTTTTGAACGAAAAGAAGTTGAAAAAGAAGAACCGAAATCAGTCTTATGGTCGATTTTAAAGTGGTATTGGCTTTTAATTCCGACCTTTTATTTTCTGTTTTTTATCCCCAACGCTTCACAGCAGGGAGAGTTGGCACCAGGCGTTGCCTTAAATCTTATGCTTCAAATGGTAAATTACGGATTAGCAGGTATCATGACGGTCACCCATCCGGTAGAAAAATCAAAAACAGGGCTAGCAGATAATTTTTTAAAGTTAGCAGCTGTCCAACAATTTTTAGCACAAAATATTTTTGGACTTATTTTAACTGTAATTGTTTGGTACCAATTGCCTTATAAGGTGGATGCCGAAAAGGTAGAACCTGAAGAATTAGAGAAATGGCACTTTCAGCCAAAAACGATTTACATCATTACCGGGGTTCTCTTAGCGGTCACATTATTGGTCGTGTTTGGACAATTTAGAATGAATTAATTATAAATAAAAAAACATAGAAAGAGGGAGAAAGAAATGGGACTATTTGATTTTTTGAAAAGTGGAAAAGAGAAGACAATCGAGCTTTATAATCCAGTGGATGGTGAAGTGATTCCAATTGAGGATGTTTCAGATCCCGTATTTTCACAAAAAATGATGGGGGATGGGTATGGAGTTGAACCTACAAACGGTGAGATTTATCCACCAGTTGAAGGGGAAGTTGTTTCTGTTTTTCCAACAAAACATGCGCTTGGTTTAAAAACCGACAATGGCATTGAAGTTTTGGTTCATATTGGAATAGATACCGTTGAATTAGAAGGGGCTCCTTTTGAAGTGTTTGTATCTGAAGGAGACAAAATTACGAGCGAAACAAAAATTGCTCAAGTAGATTTAGAGGCTTTAAAGGAACTTGATAAACCCGATACAGTAATTATTGTCTTCACCAATATGGATGATGTTGACAACTTTACGATTGACCAGAATGGCCCTCAAACGCATGGAGAAGTCATTGGATCGGTTACAGCAAAATAAAAAACGTATCACCTTATTGACGAAAGGTCGGCAAATTTCTTTGCCGATCTTTTTTTACGGAAAAAAAGAAGCAATAATTGTCCTCCTAGGTAAAATACGACGCAGAAAGGCTCAGTTAGTCTTTTTGGTTATTGAATAAGCAGGAGAATAGAAATACGAGACATTTTTGCAGAAAATGTCCAATAAACTAAAAATACGAGACATTTTTCGAAAAAATGTCTAATAAACTAAAAATACGAGACATTTTCCTGAAAAATGTCCAATAAACTAAAAATACGAGACATTTTTCGAAAAAATGTCTAATAAATTAAAAATACGAGACATTTTTCGAAAAAATGTCTAATAAATAAATCCCGAGATTTCTGTGTGTTCAGAATTTCTGTATTGTACATTAAAATTATCCAGTTTAGTCCTGTCCTATTAGACAGAGAACGCCTTTCATGTCTAATAGAACTTCTCTAATTGGATTTAGAATACTTAAAAAAATTCCTAAATCAGTTACCCATCTAATAAAGTAAAAAAGAGCCTAGAACAATAATTCTGTTCTAGGCTCTAATGATTTCTTTACAGAAATTCAATTAAATTTTAAAAGAAACGATTTAAAGAGCGACACAGACGACTTCAGGTGCTTCTACATCTTTTTGCAACAAGGTTAATGTTCCATCTTCTTGGTTTCTTTCAAATAAACTTAAATTATCTGAATCTTGATGTCCTACGATTAAATAATTTTCTGTTTCATCAAAATTAAAGTCACGGGGTGTTTCGCCCTCGGTAGGAGTATAACCAACAAGCGTTAGTTTACCATCTTCATCCGCTTTATAGACTACAATAGAATCATGACCACGATTAGAAGCGTAAACAAATTGTCCATCGCTTGATACACGAATCGCTGCTCCACCATTAAAGCCTGTATGATCTTCTGGAATAGTAGAAATCGTTTGTTTTTCTGTAAACTCTCCGGTCATTGGATTGTAATCAAGAACTAAAACGTCATTACTTAATTCTCCAAAAAGATAAGCGACTTCTAGTGTCGGACTAAAGGCAATATGACGTGGACCAGTTCCGGGAGCAACTTTCAGGCGTACTACCTCTTCAAGTTTTCCTTCTTCAGTTACTTCATATGTGTATAATTCATCGGTTCCTAAATCACAAACAATGACAAAATTTCCATCAGGAGATAAGTCACTATAATGAACATGAGGACTACCTTGGTTTTCATGAACAGAGCTGCCTGTGTGTGCAACCATATCTAGAAGTTCTAAGTTACCTTCTACATCTGTCTTATAAACAGCTACCTCGCCATTGTGATAATTAGATGTATAAAGATATTGACGGTTAGCATCAAATGCAACATAGCATGGTGAAGCACCGTCTTTTACTAGCTCTGCATGACGTTTATAAGTCCCATCGTCTTGCTTAACAAGAGTGACAATTCCACCTTTATCATTTTCGCTAATGACTGAATAAATAATACTTTTATCTTCGTTTGTATCCAAATATGTTGGACTACCCACTTCTGCAAGTAGAGTGACTTCATCTAATTGATTCGTTACTGGATTAAGAACAGCGCTGTAAATCCCTTCACTCACTCTGCGAGTATATGTACCTAATAATAATTGTGTTGACATTATTATATATCCTCCTCTTTCAAATTTACCTTATATAAACAGTATAACAAAACTAAATCAAGTCTTCCTACTCAAAACGTTTATTCTCTTCAAATAAAGTAAAATAGTCCAAAAGAAGTTAAAATGTTATGGTAGAATAAGAAATAAATGTTATTTGTAAAGGAGATTAAAATTATGGAACAACAGGAAAACAAAAAACAAACAAAATTAATTGAAAAAACATGGTTTTGGAAATATATTTTAGATAATAAATTTGTTTCAATCTTGTTCATTATGCTGCTTACGTTTCTAACGATTTTTGCTTTTACAAAAATATTGCATCTTTTTACACCCTTGGAGTTGATTTTCTCCATAGTAGGGCCTCCGGTTATTTTTGGGATTCTTTTTTACTATCTCATAAAACCCATGGTCGATTTTATAGAAAGAAAAGGCTTATCTCGTCCGCTTTCGGTATTGCTTGTATTTGTGGCGATTATTTTAGTGGTTGTATTAGCGATTGCTTTTATTATTCCAGGTATACAGAATCAATTTAATCAGTTAATTGAAGAGTTTCCTAAGATTTGGGATTCTGTGATTTCACAAATTGAAGACTTACTCTACAATGAAGGCTTTACGGAAATATACCAACAATTTCAGGCCACCGATATTATGAATCGGGTCACGGATCAAATGAGCAATATTTTTACAGCGACTATAGGGAGTATTGGAAATGTAGCCGGAATTATTACAAGAGTTTTGCTTACAATTGCCACGATTCCTTTTGTTTTGTATTATTTATTAGTGGATGGGGAACGTTTTAAAAAATCAATCCTAGAAGTTGTGCCAACACGTGCTCGTCCAGTTATGATTCGATTTATACAAGAATCAAGTAAGCAAGTAGGTTCTTACGTGCGAGGAGAGTTGTTGGTCGCTGTTTCGGTAGCCATTATGTTTTATATTGGTTATTTAGTCATTGGTTTAGATTATGCTTTAATTCTATCGATTCTTGCAGGTGTTTTAAATTTAATTCCTTACTTAGGTTCGATTATGGCTTCTGTTCCTGCTTTAATTATTGGGGCCTTTATTTCGCCAGTACAGTTAGTGAAAGTGATTATTGTTATTGTGATCGAACAAACGCTAGAAGGTCGAGTCATTAGTCCACAAATATTAGGAAATAAATTAGAAATACATCCACTGGTCATTTTATTTATTTTATTAGTCGCCGGAAGTTTGTTTGGTTTTATGGGGCTAATATTAGCTGTTCCAGGATTTGGTATTCTACGAGTCATTTGGAATTTGTTTTTTGACTGGCTTAAAGAAAATTACGATTTTTATGAAGAAAATCCAGAAAAATAAAGATAAAAAAATAGAATATTTAAATGAAACAACCAGTTTTTCTAGGCTGGTTGTTTTCTTTTCATTTGAATTTAATGTAGACTTGAGCTACAATGATTAAATGTATTGTTTGCCTAATAAGGTTTGTCAGGAGGGAAAACCATGTATACGGAAACATTTCAAAATTTGAGTCAGCAAAAGAAAGAACGCATTATCCATGCGGCATTGACTGAGTTTTCAGCTCATCCATTTAATGAAGCATCTATAACAAATATCGTAAAAAATGCAGATATTTCTAGAGAAAGTTTTTATCAATATTTTGACAATAAAGAAAATCTATATCAATTCTTAGTTGCCGATTTATACAATAAACATCGAGAAGATTTAGTTCATATCTTAAAGGACAATGAAGGAGATTTATACTCCTCGTTGATGGAATTCTATGATCATTATATTGATGAGATTGTGAATTCAAAGTACTTCGCCTTTTATAAAAATACATTCACATACGTCAATCATCATTTAATTGGTCAAAATGGCATCCTCAGTTTATCCGATCAACCCACCTTTCGTAAAAAACAACAAGAACAGTTTTTAAAAGTTATAAATATAAAAAATTTAAAAGCTGAAAATAATATGGAAGTATTGGAATATATCTATTTTATTGTCAATACAATTCATCATATGATTCTTGATGGATTTGTTAATGACCTTTCTTTGGAAGGTATCAAAAAGAGAAGTTTCCGAGCAGTGGAATGGCTTTATTATGGCATTCAAAAAGAAAAATAGAAACAGAAAGTAGATGATAGTATGAGAAGAATAACTAAAATGCTCAATCCAAAACGAGTAGCATGGCTATTTATATTTTTAGTTATTCAGGTAGTCTCGATGTTAGCAATCCCCACAATCTCGGCTGAAATCATAGATAATGGTGTGGCCACGGGCGATATAGATTATATTATAAAATATGGTTTGATCATGATAGCAATAGCCTTTTTTGGCTTTGCAAGTGCTATTTCAGCGGTTTACCTATCTTCCACTGAATCACAAGCAGTCGGAGCTAAATTACGCGAACAATTATTTGATCAGATATTAAATTTCACAAACGAAGAAATTGATCAATTTGGAACATCCACTCTAATGACTCGAACAACCAGTGATGTTTTACAAATACAACAAGTGTTAGTGATGGCCTTACGATTTTTAATTATGGACCCTTTAAGAATCTTAGTGGCTGCGACCTTAGCCTTTACAAGAGAACCAAAACTTGCTTTTGTATTTTTAATCATTGTTCCAATTCTTTTATTTTTCATTGTTATTATTTTAAGAAAAGTAAATCCGCTCTTTCGTTCAATACAAATAAAAACCGATAGATTGAACCGAATCTTTCGAGAAGGTTTAACGGGTATTCGTGTTATTCGAGCGTTTAACCGTGAAGAGTATGAAGAAGAAAGATTTGATGAAGCAAATGAAGACTATGCTCAAACTTCTATCGCCGCCCATATATATATGTCTTTTTTAGACCCATTGATGATTTTGCTAACAAGTGCAACTTCTATCATGATTATTTGGTTCGGTGCACAATACATTAGTGTAGGTGAAATGGCGGTTGGAAATTTAGTCGCATTTACTTCTTATTCATTTAATATCTTAATGGGTATTATGATGCTATCTATGATTATAACGATGATTCCACGTATGCAAGTGGCGATTGAACGGGTGTATCAAATTTTAGATGCTCAAAATCAAATTGTAGATACAGATCGACCAGCTACTTTAGATGCATATGGGAAGGAAGTTAGTTTGGCGTTTAATCATGTGGATTTCCGCTATCCAGGTGCTGAAAAATTAGCCTTGAAAGATATTGATTTTTCTTTAAAAGATGGAGAAAAAATTGCCATCATTGGAGGTACAGGTGCTGGGAAATCGACCTTAGCGAACTTAATCTTAAGGTTATATGATATTGAGTCAGGTTCAATAAAAATAAACGGATTAGATATTAAACACGTTACCCAACATGATCTTCGTGAAATGATTGGCTTTGCAACCCAAAATGCCTTGTTATTTTCAGGAACCATTCGTGAAAACCTGAAATATGGAAACGAAGAGGCAACGGATGAAGAATTATGGCATGCTTTAGAAGTGGCACAAGGAGCAGATTTTGTGTCGAATCTTTCAGATGGCCTAGATTCTAGAGTCGAACAAGGGGGAGCCAACTTTTCTGGTGGGCAACGTCAACGTCTAAGTATCGCCCGTGCCTTAGCAACCGATGCTAAAATTTTAGTTTTTGATGATTCTTTTTCTGCGCTTGACTTTAGAACAGATGCTCAATTACGTAAAGCTTTAGAGCCAGAAACAGAAGACAAAGCTGTTATTATTATTGCGCAAAGAATTAGTACAGTAGTGGATGCCGATCAGATACTAGTTCTAGATAAAGGAGAACTCGCTGGAAAAGGAACCCATGAAGAATTGAAAGCATCAAATGAAGTTTATCAAGAAATTATTGAATCTCAAATGAAAGGAGAGGATATTTAATGGCTAAAAATAATGAAGCACCATTGCGTGCACGAAAGCCTAAAAACTTTTGGGGTACTGTCCGTCGATTAATTGGATATATGTCGACTCGTGCTTGGGCTTTAGTTGCCACAGTATTCTTTGCGGCAGGTGCTGCGCTCTTTTCAGCGTTTACACCGACTATTTTAGGAAATGCAACAACTGAAATCTTTAACGGTTTTAAAGAAGGGCTTGCACTGCGAGAAGCAGGCGAAACAGTGACGACTTTCCCCATTGACTTTGAGGCCATTGCTCGGATCTTATTGCTTTTAGGAACTCTGTATATTTTAGAAGCTATTTTTAGATATGCACAAAGTTACATTACTGGTGTGCTTGCTCAACGAACCGTTTATGATTTGAGAAAAGATCTAAAAGAAAAACTTGGACAACTTCCTATCGAATACTTTGATACCAATTCTGTTGGAGATGTTATGTCTCGTGCGGTAAATGATATGGAACAAATCGCGAATACCTTACAGCGCTCCTTATCACAATTTATTATGGCCATTGTAACCTTTGTAGCTGTACTGGTTGCTATGCTTTCTGTAGATGTAAAAATGTCTTTAATCGTATTTGCGAGTGTGGGACTCAGTACTTTATTTATTGCGATTATTGCTCCGAGATCTCAAAAACAATTTTCAAAACAACAACAAGTCGTCGGTTCTTTAAATGATCGAGTAGAAGAAGTTTATTCAGGACATACAATTGTTAAAACCTATAATCGAGAAGCAGACGAAATTTCGCGTTTGACCGATCATAGTAATGATTTATATGAAGCGTCTTGGAAAGCTCAATTTTATTCTGGAATTATGATGCCGGCTGTGAACTTTGCTCGAGATTTAGGTATTTTTGGGATCACTCTATATGGTGGTTTTGGAGTGCTTAGAGGGGCTGTTCCTTTAGGAAATGTTCAGGCATTTATTCAATATGTGAACCGGTTTTCTCAACCGGTTCGACAAGTTGCTCAGTTAGCGAATAATATTCAAATAACTATTGCATCTTGTGAACGTGTTTTTGAAGTATTAGATGAACCTGAAATGGAAGAAATCCATTCAAATGTAGAAGTCAAAGAAGACTCACCATATGCAGTTGAATTTGAACATGTTCAATTTAAATATAGTGATATGGAAGAATTATTGATGACTGACTTTAATTTACAAGTTGAGCCTGGAGAAATGATTGCGGTCGTCGGACCTACTGGGGCTGGTAAATCAACTCTTATTAACTTGTTGGAGCGATTTTATGATGTTAATGGCGGAAGTATTCGTTATTACGGTAAGGACATTCGAGATATCGATCGAGAAGAATTAAGGGAAAAATTCTCAATGGTTTTACAAGATACTTGGTTATTCAATGGAACCATTTGGAATAATATTGCTTATGGAAATGACGAAGCGACAGCTGAAGATATTCTGAGAGCTTCTAAAGCTGCTTATGTGGACGATTTTGTTCGTCGTTTACCTCAAGGGTATGACACAGTTTTAAATGAGGAAGCAACAAACATTTCTCAAGGACAAAAACAATTAATTACTATTGCTCGAGCTTTCTTAGCCGATCCAGATATTTTAATTTTAGATGAAGCAACTTCTTCTGTTGATACACGAACAGAAGTGTTGATTCAAACGGCTATGGAAAATGTTCTTGCACGACGTACAAGTTTTGTGGTGGCTCACCGCTTATCTACGATTCAAGATGCGGATAAGATTATTGTGATGAACCATGGGGATGTTGTAGAAACAGGTAAACATAGAGAATTATTGGATAAAGGCGGTTTCTACGCGGATATCTATAATGCTCAGTTTGCTACTCCAGAAGATGAAGCTTTTGCTTAAAATGAATAAAGGATAAACAAAAACGAGTCGTTTCAACTCATCATAAGTTGAGAACGGCTCGTTTTTTATTTGTAGACTAAAAACATCTTGGATTTATGTTTATGGATGAGAAGCAATAATATGAAGATTCCCATCTAATTCCCATTTTTGAATTTGGTTTGGAAGGATAAAGTGGTCACCTTTAGAAATAGGGTAAGATTGACCATCCGCTTCTAATGTACCTTCACCGTCAATGACACTAACGAGGGTATAAAAGGATTCTTGAGTAAAGGAAACAGGTCCGTCTATTTTCCATTCGAAGACTGTGAAAAATGGATTAGAAACTAAAGTAGTGATTTGACCATTTTCTAGATCTTCTGTTGTAGGCTCCACTGGATTCTCTTTTGCCGGAACCGTGGTGACATCAATAGATTCTTCAATATGTAACTCTCGAGGGTTTCCTTCGTCATCCACACGATCGTAATCATACAAACGGTACGTTGTGTCACTTGATTGCTGCGTTTCCAGAACCATAACGCCACTTCCTAAGGCATGAATAGTGCCGCTTGGAACATAGAAAAAGTCTCCAGCTTGAACTTCGACTTCTTTTAGCAATTGATCCCATTTACCTGCTTCAATAAGTTCACGTAGTTCATCTTTTGTTTGGGCAGTATGTCCATAAACAATTTTTGACCCAGGATCAGCAGATAACACATACCAGCATTCGGTTTTACCTAATTCACCTTCGTGAGCTAGTCCATAGGCATCATCAGGGTGCACTTGTACAGATAAATCTCCTTGTGCATCAATAATTTTAGTTAGAAGAGGGAACACTTCTCCTGGTTGATTTCCGAATAATTCACGATGGTTTTCCCATAATTGATCCAAGGCTTGGCCTTTGTATTCTCCATTTAAAACGGTCGTTACGCCATTTGGATGAGCGCTGATTGCCCATAATTCTCCTGTTTTATCGCTGGGAATGTCATACCCATAGTTCTCTCTAAGTTTTGTTCCACCCCATATTTTTTCTTGTAAAACACCTTTTAAAAATAATGGTTCCATATCTACACTCCATTCAAGTTTGTACTCTTTATTGCATATAGTGTATCACAGATGAATGGCTAAAATGAATATGGATTTATGAATATGAATTAATCTCGTGAAAGATCGATTAAAAAAGATCACGTATAAATTATGTGCCAGCAAGTGACGATAACCTTGTGCTTTTTGCTTTCATTCGTTATAATTTTTAAGGATATATAAAGTATAAGATTCTTGAATGACTTGAGAGGTTGAATGGAATGGCACAATTATATTTTAGGTATGGAGCAATGAATAGTGGAAAATCTATTGAAGTATTAAAGGTTGCCCATAATTATGAAGAACAAAATAAAGCAGTCAGAATTTTTACAAGTGGTGTTGACGATCGAGATGGAGTAGGTGTCATTTCAAGCCGAACAGGAATGCGTCGAGAAGCTATCCCTATTTTAGAAGATACAGATATTTTCGAAAAAATAAAAGCAGAAAACGAAAAAATCTGGTGTATCTTAATTGATGAAGCTCAGTTTTTAACGAAAGAAAATGTATTACAACTGACGCGTATTGTGGATGAGTTGAATATTCCGGTCATGGCTTTTGGATTAAAGAATGATTTCATGAACAACCTGTTTGAAGGATCTAAATATTTATTGCTATATGCTGAAAAAATAGAAGAAATTAAAACCATTTGCTGGTACTGCGCCAAAAAAGCGACGATGAATTTACGAATGAGTGATGGCAAACCTGTCTATGAAGGAACCCAAATTCAAATCGGTGGAAACGAAAGCTATTTCCCTGTTTGCCGTTACCATTATTTTAATCCAGTTATCGAAGAAGGAAGCGAGTAAAATATGGATATTTTTGATCAATTAGAAAATTTAGAGATTCGTTATGATGAAATTAATGCAATGCTCAGTGATCCAGAGATTACAAAGGACTCCAAAAAATTAACTGAGCTCAGTAAAGAAGAAGGGGACCTTCGAGAAACGGTTCAAGTGTACCGCGAGTATAAAAAAATACTGGCTGATTTAGAAGGAACGGAAGAAGTATTAGCTGATTCTTCCGATGCGGAGTTGACTGAATTAGCGGAACTTGAAAAAGAAGAGTTACTTGAAAGCAAAGAAAATAGTGAAGAAGAGTTACGTATTTTATTAATCCCTAAAGATGAAAATGATGGAAAAAATATTATTATGGAAATCCGTGGAGCAGCGGGTGGAGATGAAGCTCAATTATTTGCAGGGGATCTTTTCCATATGTACCAAAAGTATGCTGACAAGCAAGGATGGCAAACGGAAGTCCTTGAATCTCATTCCACAGGGATTGGCGGATACAAAGAAATTATTCTATCCATAAGTGGAAAAGAAGTCTATGGAAAGCTTAAATACGAAAGCGGAGCGCACCGTGTACAACGAGTGCCGGAAACAGAATCACAAGGTCGCGTGCATACGTCTACCTCTACCGTACTAGTTATGCCTGAAGTAGAAGATGTAGAAATCGATATCAATCAAAGCGACATTCGAGTAGATATTTACCGAGCAAGTGGAGCGGGTGGACAGCACGTAAACATGACGGATTCAGCGGTTCGATTGACCCATGAACCCACAGGAATTGTTGTAGCTATGCAAGATGAACGCTCACAACTAAAAAACCGAGAAAAAGCGATGAAAATATTACGTTCAAGAGTCTTTGAATTCTACGAACAACAAGCCCAAGCAGAAGTGGATGCTGAAAGAAAATCTACGATTGGTACCGGAGATCGTTCTGAAAGAATAAGAACTTATAACTTCCCTCAAGGACGAGTAACCGATCACCGGATTAATTTAACCGTTCATAAATTAGAACAAGTACTAAATGGCGAATTAGATGAAATTATTGAATCCTTACGTTTACAAGATCAAGCACAAAAATTGGAGCAATTGTAAAATGACAAAAAATAATCCTCCTTCTGCCACCTATCGTGAAGTCCTGCAACGGGCTTCTTCTTTTTTAGAAAAAAAGGGATATTCTGGTTTTGCGGCTGAATGGCTATTGCGTGAACGATTAAATTGGACGAAAACCGACCTAGTAAAACACGACCGAGAAATGATGCCTACGCAGGAGCGTGATCAGTTTGAGAAAGACCTAAATCAGTTAATCAAAGGACAACCCATGCAACAAATTATTGGTCATGATTGGTTTTTTGATCGCAAATTTAAAGTCACGTCAGATACATTGATTCCGCGACCGGAAACAGAAGAATGGTTAGATCAGGTGTTCAAGCAATTACCAAGCACTCCCTTAAACATCTTAGATATTGGGACGGGGACTGGCGTTTTAGCCATTACTACAAAACTTGAGCGTCCATTTGATACAGTAACAGCCACCGATATTAGCGAAGCAGCTTTAGCGGTTGCTTGTGAAAATGCAAAAGCTTTAAAGGCGGAAGTAACATTCAAAAAAGGCAATTTATTTGAACCGGTAGAGGGGGAAATGTTTGACGTTATTTTAAGTAATCCACCTTACATTAGTAAAAATGAGCTGAATGTAATGGACCAATCCGTCATTGATTATGAACCAAAAATGGCTCTCTTTGCGGAAGAGGATGGCTTAGCCGTTTATCAAGAACTTGCCCGCTCAATTTCTGGGTATATTAAACCAAAAGGATTTATCTTTTTAGAAATTGGGTATAAACAAGGACCAAAAGTTACTGAGATTTTTAAAGAAACTTTTCCAGAGGCAAAAATAGATATTTGGCAAGATTTTAGTGGTTTAGATCGTGTAGTCGCTATTTCTTGTGTATAATGTGGATAAGCCCTGTGGACAACTGTGTATAACTAAGGAAAAGAGCTTGAAACGTCACTTTTTACTGTGAATAATAGAAAAACTATCCACAGAATCACATCATCTTGTTGATGAAGAGATGAAGAAAGGAAAAAATAAATGGAGACCTTAAAATTAACAGAAAACGACATAAAAAAAGCGGCTCAACTTATTCAAAAAGGAGACATTGTCGCGTTTCCTACAGATACGGTCTACGGCTTAGGGGCTGATGCAACCAATGAAGAAGCTGTTTTGAAAATTTTTGAAGCAAAAGGAAGACCGGCTGATCGGCCGATAAGTGTCTTAGTAAGTCAGGTGGATGATTTGGATAAGTATGCTAAAGAGGTTCCGATTGAAGCAAAAAAGTTAGCCACTAAATTTTGGCCAGGACCTTTAACGATCCTATTAAAAAATGCGCACGCTTTTGCTTCATCTGTAACAGTAGGCAGAGAAACAGTAGGGCTGCGGATGCCAGATAATCCTATTGCTCTCCAATTTATTGAGGCATGCAAAGTTCCACTAGCTACTCCAAGCGCAAACTCTTCGGGACGCCCAAGTCCTACTTTAGCAGAACATGTGCATAGTGATTTAGATGGAAAAATTTCAGCAGTGATTGACGGAGGAGAAACTTCTTTTGGGATTGAATCGACCGTTCTAGATTTTTCAAATCCAATAGAACCGACTATCTTAAGACCCGGAAATATTTCAAAAGAAGCCATTGAAAAAGTCATTGATCGAAAAGTTTATTTTCTAGAAGAGGCTCCATCAATAAACTTCAGTGATATAACCCACACAAAAGCTAAACACTATGAACCGACCATTCCCGTATATATCGTAACGTCTAACTTTGAAGCCGCCATTTATGAAATGACAAAGAGAGAGGAAACAGTTGGTTTGCTGGCAAGTGAAGAAGTTGTTCAAAAATACAAAGAGCATGTGAAAGCGACCTTTGCCCTTTGTAAAGATAAGGATGTAAATACTGCCAATCGCAACTTATTTAATGGCTTGCGGACGATGGAAAAATCAAAAGCATCCGTTCTGTTAGTAGAAGCTTTTGATGAAGGGGAAATGGGAATGGTCTACATGAACCGCTTGCAAAGTGCCGCTAATAATAAATTCATATAATAATCTTTTTAAAAGAGTAGATTTTAGTTGATATATTTAGTAATATTGTAAGGATGAAAAAAGCAGTATAAAAAAAGGAGCTAAAAAAATGGAAAACTTTCATGTTTTAAAACACCCTTTAATCGAGCATAAACTAACAATCCTTCGCGATAAAAATACAGGTACAAAAGATTTTCGAGAATTAGTTAATGAAGTCGCTCGTTTACTTGCTTATGAAGTGTCTAGGGACTTACCACTCGAAGAAGTTGAGATTGAAACACCTATAGGAAAAACAATCCAAAAAACATTAACAGGTAAAAAAGTAGTTGTCGTCCCTATCTTAAGAGCAGGGCTCGGTATGGTAGATGGTATTTTAGACTTAATTCCTGCAGCACGTGTAGGTCATGTAGGTCTTTATCGTGATGAAGAAACCATGCAACCTGTGGAATATTTCGTAAAAATGCCTAATAATCTAGAAGATCGCCATATGTATGTGGTAGATCCAATGTTAGCTACTGGAGGTTCTGCAATTGCAGCAATAGATTCTGTCTTAGAACGCGGAGCCAAAATAGAAAACATTAAATTTATCTGTGTAGTAGCAGCTCCTGAAGGGATTAAAGCTTTACAAGAAGCTCATCCTGAAGTAGAAATCTACACAGCTGCACTAGATGAAAAATTAAATGATGATGCGTATATTGTTCCAGGCTTAGGAGATGCTGGAGATAGACTTTACGGTACACTTTAATTTTTAAAATGATGTCTCATTGATTTAGAGAACAGATTTCAGAAGAAGGGATACTCTATGGAATTTATTCGAGTACAGTCATTGATTACTTTATTTTCACATTTATTTTTTATAGGACTTAGTTACTGGGCTTCACAAAGTTTACGAGCAGATCATTTATTTAAAAAGAATGCTCCCCAGCAATTGAGAGTTTTTTATGTGTTATTTGCTATAACTATTGGTTATACAGTAAGTAACTTTTTCTTAGATTTTATGAATTATTCACAAAATCTATTGACTTTTTTTCAGTAAACTTAATTTCCTTCAATTTTTAAGGCTTCATCTTTAATTTGTGAGATAAGTTTTGTTATACTGAAAAAAATGATAATAATAATGATAATTGCTCGTGAGTTGAAAGTTATTTTCTTTACTTATAACCATCAACGTTTAAAAAAATGAATAAATAACGAACTTAAGAAATGAACCATTGTGGTGATTAAAAATATGCTGGAGGTATTTTATAATGGATTCGATTATTGTAAAGGGTGGTAATCGTCTTACAGGTACTGTAGAAATAGAAGGTGCTAAGAATGCGGCTTTGCCGATATTAGCAGCGAGTATCTTAGGCGAACAGAAACCAAGTAAATTTACAAATATTCCTTTGCTATCAGATGTTTATATTATGAAAGAAGTTTTACAATACTTAAATATTGCGATTGATTTTAATGAAGATGAAAAGACTATGTCCGTGGATGCAACGATGCCTTTGAAATCTGATACCCCTTTTAAATTTATGAATAAGATGCGCGCATCTATTGTGGTTATGGGACCTTTATTAGCTAGAAATGGAAGAGCCTATGTGGCTATGCCAGGAGGTTGTTCCATTGGATCGAGACCAATTGATTTACATTTAAAAGGTTTTGAAGCGATGGGTGCTAAAATTGAACAAGGAAATGGATACTTAGAAGCAACGGTTGATCAATTACAGGGAGCAGATATTTACTTAGATTTTCCAAGTGTAGGTGCAACCCAAAATATTATGATGGCTGCAACTCTTGCAAAAGGTGAAACAACCATTGATAATGCGGCACGTGAACCCGAAATTGTTGACTTAGCAAATTACTTAAACTTAATGGGTGCCAAAGTAGTGGGAGCTGGAACAGAAACCATCCGAATTGAAGGAGTTTCTGAATTGACTGGAACAAACCATTCAATTATTCCAGATCGTATTGAAAGTGGAACTTATATGGTTGCTGCTGCTATTACAGAAGGTGACGTTCTCATTGAAGATTGTGTCTCTGAACATAATCGTCCACTGATTTCTAAATTACGTGAAATGGGCGTTACAATCACTGAAGAAGAAAAAGGGGTTCGAGTGATTGGACCAAAAGAACTAAAACCAACGGATATCAAAACACAACCTTATCCAGGTTACCCAACCGACATGCAAGCACAAATGACGATTGCCCAACTAAAAGCAAAAGGAACAAGTGTAGTCAATGAAACAGTATTTGAAAATCGTTTTATGCATTTAGAACAAATGCGAAAAATGAATGCCGACTTCCTTATTGATGGACAATCAGCAATTATAAATGGCGGAAAAACACTTGAAGGGGCAGAAGTCGCTTCTACTGATTTACGTGCTTCAGCGGCATTAATTCTAGCAGGATTAATTGCTGAAGGATATACGCGTGTGACAGCCATTAATCACCTAGATCGTGGTTATTATAAACTGCATGAAAAATTTGCTGCATTAGGCGCAAACATAGAACGTGTATCAGGAACCGAAGAAAAAGTAGCAGAAAAACAAGAAGTTTAAAGCAATGAATTAAACTAAATAAAAATAATGAAAGACTTTCTATTTCTTCTATGAATATTGAAGGTCTTTTTTTACTGGATTAATCAAATGTTTATGGTTATAATATTGACCTGTATAGTTTCTAGCGATTGAATATTGTATTTTGTTTATTTATCCAGTAAAATAGACAGGATGAATAAAATCCGGTAATTAAAAATATTAATTGATTCAAGATAATAGATGAACCCAAGTGAAGATTCAGGAGGAAATAGATTCATGGCAAAAGATATAGGGATTGATTTAGGAACAGCCAATGTTCTTGTTCACATAAAAGGTAAAGGAATTGTTATTAATGAACCAGCAGTCGTGGCAATAGATACCAATACTCGTGAAGTATTAGCTGTTGGTGAAGAAGCATATTTAATGGTGGGACGTACTCCAGGAAATATTAAAGCCATTCGCCCATTAAAAGGCGGAGTCATTGCTGATTTTGATATTACAGAAGCTATGCTGGCTTATTTTATCGATAAAATTAATGTAAAGAGCTTTTTATCAAAGCCAAATATCATTATTTGTACTCCAACAAACGTTACAGCTATCGAACAAAAGGCAATCATTGAAGTGGCTGAAAAAGCTGGGGGTAAAAATGTTTATTTAGAAGAAGAGCCAAAAGTAGCAGCAATTGGTGCAGGTATGGATATCTTCCAACCAAGTGGAAATATGGTCATTGATATTGGTGGTGGAACAACTGACGTTGCAGTTCTCTCTATGGGAGGCATTGTAACCAGTATGTCTATTAAAAAAGCTGGAGATTCTTTAGATTACGATATTAAAGAATACGTAAAAAGAAAACATGGCTTATTAATTGGTGACCGTACAGCTGAAAATATTAAAATTGAAATTGGTGAGGTCTTCGATAAAGAACGTAAGGAATCAATAGATATTCGTGGACGTGATATGGTTTCAGGCTTGCCAAAAACAGTGACGATGACTTCAAATGAAACTTTAGAGGCAACAAGAGAATCTATGCAAGAAATAATCTCAGCTGCAAAAGATGTCTTAGAAAAAACACCTCCTGAATTATCAGCGGATATTATTGACCATGGTGTCATTACTACAGGTGGTGGGGCAATGTTACATGGTATTGACCAATTGTTAGTGCAAGAATTGAAAGTCCCTGTATTTAAAGCAGAAAGTCCACTAGATTCAGTGGCTTTAGGAACAGGTATTTTATTAGAAAATATCAACAAACTCCAAAGGAATTAATAATCACCTTATTTAGAAAGCAGGCTAAAAATGAATTGGACCAATGTTTTAAAAAGCACATTATTTTATCTTTTACGATTTTTGTTAATCGTCTTATTAATTATAGTAGCTTTTGCGGTTGGAGCCATGCTAGGATATAGTGTTATTGGTGATGGTGCAAACCCAATGGACATTTTCAATCGAGAACTTTGGGAGCATATTTTAAATTTTGTTTTTTAGTTCTAAAGTGAAAAATTAAATAATAAAAGATAAGAGCATTTTCTTTATCTTTTGAGTGTCGGTTAATCTGTGAAGATTAGCCGGCACTTTTTTTAGGTTTTACGTTAAATTTGAGTCTTTTTTAGAGAATTTTCTCCTAAAATAAAAAAACGCAATATTTAAAAGTTTTTTCGAGAAAATGCGATTTTTATGCAAATTATATATATAGAGGGTTTTTATGAAATGATTGGCTCACTTTAGTTTCATAAAGATCTGATAAATATTTTAGGAGGGATCGAATGAATCGATTAACTGTTGTCGGAAGAATTGTTCGTGATGTAGAACTAAGGGAAGTTGGAGATGGAAAAATAGTGATGAATAATACTTTGGCCATCCCAAGAACGTATAAAGTGGATCATGGTCAAGAAACGGATTTTATTAATTTTGTAGCATGGGGTAAACGGGCGGAACTTATTGAAGAATATTGTGACAAAGGAAATCTGGTAGGTTTGGATGGTAAAATTCAATCTCGCAATTATGAAAATGATAAAGGACAAACCGTTTATGTTGTAGAAATGTTAGTAGATAGTGTTCATTTTTTACAACCAAGGAATTCAACCCGACGCAGAAATCGCCAAAAGCAGGCGAAAAACTAAATAGAAAAGAATAAATGGTAGAAAATTTAAAATAAAAGGTTAAAAAGGATAGCTTCTCTTTAAAAGAGGGAAGTTGTTCTTTTTTATCGCTTACTTTTGAGTGTCGATAGGGGATTTATCTTAAAAACATAATAAATTCTTCATATTTTCGTCGTATACTATATAATGAGGTTAATTATAGAAAATGAGGGATTACAATGCACATTTTGATGATAGAAGATAACGAATCCGTTTGTGAAATGCTTCAGATGTTTTTTGAAAAAGAAAATTGGCAGGTGACATTCATTCATGATGGTCAAGAGGGCTTAGATGAATATAAAAATAATCAAGAAATGTATGATTTATTGATTTTAGATATTATGCTTCCTTCACTTGATGGGATGACGATCTGTCGGGAAGTCAGAAAGTTTGATTCGCAAATTCCAATTATTATGTTAACAGCTAAAGATACTGAAAGTGATGAAGTAATTGGCTTAGAAATTGGTGCTGATGACTATGTGACAAAACCTTTTAGTCCATTAACCTTAGTGGCACGTATAAAGTCTACAGTAAGACGAGTAGAAATGCCTGGAGAAGTCGTAGAAGCAAAAAGCAATTATGATATCGACACAGAAAATTTAAAAATAAATAAAAATACAAGAGAAATCATTTTATATGGAGAACCATTAGAAGATTTAACTCCTAAGGAATTTGATTTACTGTTTACCTTGGCTAATAGCCCTCGAAGAGTTTTCTCAAGAGAACAATTGCTTCAACAAGTTTGGGAGTATGAGTATTTTGGAGATGAACGCACGGTAGACGCACACATTAAAAAATTACGACAAAAATTATTAAAAAATGGACCTCAAGTGATTCAAACCGTCTGGGGTGTCGGGTATAAATTTGATGATTCTGGTGATTTTGAATGAGAATGCGATTTCCATACATCTATCAATTAATGCTCGGATTTTTATTAGTCATTCTTACACTGATGTCAATTACGTCCTTTTCAATTATTCATTTTGGCCGGAATCAGGTAATTAACGAAGTAGAAGAGACCTTTTTAAATTATGCAAGCTTAATTGAAGAGACTGGTTTTGATGAAAATCAATTAAATTCTTATAACCAGATTTTTGGAAATCAAGGGATTGAATATGGGATATTTGATCAAGAAGGAGAATTAGAATATCCTCAAATAAATCAAGACTTTCAATCAAACTTGTCTGAACAAGACTTGAAAACATTAAAAGCGGGTGAATCTTTACTTCTCCGAACGAAGCCAAATACGTTAAGAAAAAATAATCGTGATACGGTCTCTATTTATGTTCCAATTTTTACAAAAGATCATAGATATCAAGGGTTTATTGGCTTGGGACGTCCAGTAAGTTATATTGAAAACAATATGGATGAACTGAAAGGAAATGTTTTAAAAGCTTTTCTTATTTCAACAATTTTTGCAGTAGTCGTAAGTTTACTTCTTTCCTTTTACTTGGTTTATCGGGTAAACCGGTTGAGTAAAGCTACTCAAAAGGTAGCAACGGGCGACTATGATATTTATATTAGCCACAGTAATCGTGATGAAATTGATCGCTTGTCTGCTGATTTTAATAAAATGATTAAAGCATTGAAAGAATGGCGGAGTGAAGTGTTACACCTTGAAGAAAGACGTAAAACTTTTATGCAAGATGTAGCACATGAAATGCGTACACCTCTAACCACAATTAATGGTCTCCTAGAGGGACTGGAGTACAATGTTTTTGATGAAGAACAAGAAATGCGCAGTATTAAAATTATGCGAAAAGAAACCACGCGTTTAATTCGCCTTGTCAATGAAAATCTAGATTACGAAAATATCCAGTCCAATCGAATTGTCCTAAATAAACATCATTTCCCCTTAAATGAAGCGATGACGGAAATTACGGAACAGCTCACGCCAATTGCTATTGAATCCAATAATGAAATTGTTCTTAATGAAGATGTCAAAAATATCATGGTGTACGCTGATTTTGATCGTTTTAAGCAGATTATTGTTAATTTAATAAAAAATTCCCTTCAATTTACGACGAATGGAATGATAACGATAGATGCTGCAGAGACAAAAGAGTCCAGTCATATCATCATTTCTGATAATGGGATTGGTATGTCAGCAGAACAGATGGAAAATATATGGGATCGTTACTATAAAGCAGATTCCTCTCGGAAAAATACGAAATATGGCGAATCTGGCTTAGGTTTACCTATAGTTAAGCAGCTAGTAGAACTTCATGATGGGGATATAGACGTGAAAAGTGAATTAAATAAAGGGACAACGTTTATTATAAAGTTCCCTAGAAAAAAACTGAAGAAAGTAGAAGAATAAAGAAATATGATAAAATATTCATTCTTTTTGTTTCTTTATTTTTCCACGTTGTTCTCGTTTTCTTCCTAAGGCTAAGGGCTGAATTCGGATGAAAAGATTGCGATTCATTTCATTTTATTGTAGAATAGCCAGTGAGCAAATGTGAGTACTAACAATAGCAGTTATACTTAACATGCAGGAGGTCTTTAAAAGTGAATTTTTTAAAAGAAAAATTACCCAATAAAAATAGAATAATCTTTTTTGTCTTAGCGTTGATTCTATTTTGGGCTAAAACAATGTTGGCTTATTATACAGAATTTAATTTGGGGGTAAGTGGACCAGTTCAAACATTCATTCTTTGGATTAATCCATTTGCCACAAGTATGGTTTTACTCTCGTTATCTTTGTATTTTAAAGATACAAAGAAATCGGGTTACTCTATGCTAGTGATGTATTTTATCATTAGTTTATTGCTTTATATAAATGTTCTCTATTACCGAGAATTTGCTGATTTTATGACACTTTCAACAATCTTAGGAAATCTTGGTCTTGAAGGTGGCTCCAACGTCAGCTCTGGTTTAATCTCTTCTTTCTTTGTGATGTTAAGAGTTTGGGATATCGCTTATTGGGTAGACTTTGCTTTCTTAACTTGGTTAATTCGAAGAAAAGTTAAAGCTAGCGAAACAAATGTTATTCAAGAAAAGAAGCCTTTCTATAAACGTTATGCAGTAGCAGCTTCATTATCTGGACTCGCTTTACTCTTTGGAAATTTAGTTTTAGCTGAATCCGATCGTTCACAGTTGTTAACACGTACATTTGACCGAAACTATATAGTGAAATATCTTGGTATCAATTTTTACACTGGATATGATGCCTATCAAACGGTTCGGAATAACCGAATCCGCGCACAAGCAGACGAAGGGGATTTAAATGAAGTCTTTGAGTTTGCTAAAGAAAATAATGCTGTGCCTAATGATGAATACTTTGGCTTAGCCGAAGGGCGAAACGTGATTACTTTAGTTCTTGAAAGTGGTCAACAATTTATGATGGATTACGATTTAGAAGATGAAGATGGAAACAGTTATGAAGTGACGCCATTTTTAAATAGTCTCTATCATGATGATTCTACCATCAGTTTTGATAATTTCTTCCATCAAACGGGTCAAGGAAAATCATCAGATGCTGAAGTATTAGCAGAAAATTCACTCTTTGGTTTACCAGAGGGAAGTGCTTTCCATACATTAGGATCTGATAACACATTTCATGCCGCTCCTAAGATATTAGGGGAAGAAAAAGGCTATACTACAGCTGCTTTCCATGGAAATACTGGAACTTTTTGGAACCGAACAGGAACCTATAAAAATTTAGGCTATGATTATTTTTTCGACTCTCAATATTATGATATGGGCGAGGGACGAACTTTAGATTATGGTCTAAAAGATAAATTGTTCTTCCATGATTCAGTTGAATATATTGAACAATTACCGCAACCCTTTTATTCTAAGTTTTTAACATTGACGAATCATTTCCCATATCCGTTAGAAGAAGAAAATGCGAGTATTCCAAAAGCAAATACACAGGATGATACGGTAAATTCTTACTTCCAAACTATGCGTTATACGGATGAAGCTTTTGAAGAATTCTTTACTTGGCTAAAAGACTCAGGGTTATATGATAATTCAATTATCGTCATCTTTGGCGACCATTATGGAAATTCAAATATGCGTAACCCTTATTTAGCACCATTATTAGGTTATGATGCAGATGAATGGGGAGACTTTGAAAATGTTCAAATGCAACGTGTGCCTTTAATGTTCCATATTCCAGGTTATTCGGATGGAGAAATTAAAGAAACATACGGTGGTCAAGTTGATTTACTCCCAACACTCCTTCATTTATTAGGTGTTGAAACAGATTCTTACCTATTTATGGGACAAGATTTATTGTCTGAAGAAAATGAAGAGCTCGTACCATTCCGTAACGGAAATGTGCTTACACCTAACTATCACTTTATTGGTTCTCATATTTATGATGCTGAAACAGGGGAGATATTAGATGATACTTTAAGTGAAGAAGAAATAACTGAACTTAAAGAACGCGCTGATCACGGACGCGAGCGTCTCACGAATTCAGATAAATTATTAAGTTTGGATTTATTGAGATTTTATCAACCAAAGGCGTTAGAATCTTGGGAACCAAATACGTATCAGTATCAAGATCAGATGAGTGATTTAAAAAATAATCCGAAATCTGACACAAGTTTAATTAGTCAACACGGTGGAGAAAGTACCGCAGATTTATATGAAACTAATGCTCCAGAACTTGATGAGAATCAAGAAGATGACATGATTGACCCATCGGATGACGAAGAAAATCTTGATGAAGAAAATAATTCAGATAATGTAGAAAATAATCAGGAAGTAGACCGAGACCAAAATTCAGATACGACTAAATAAGTAAAATAATGATAAGAAAGACTTCACATTAGAACATTGGTATGCTCCCTTCAAAGTAGACACTGAAAAAAACAAACTACTTTGAAGGGGGCTATTTTTATGGTTAGAAAATATACTGAACCAGAATTATTACAATTTATAGAGCTCTACTTAGATGGAATTTCTCATCAAACACTCGTTGAGAAATATAACCTTAAATTATCTCGTACATCTTTTATGAGCTATGTTAAGAAGTACCAACTCCATGGAGTGAAAGGTATTGAATATCAAAAGAATAACCGTAGGTATACCAAAGAATTTAAATTACAGGTAGTAACAGAACATCTGGAATATGGATATGGGGCTAATTACTTAGCGAATAAATACAATATTCCAGCAAAAAGCACTGTAAATGCCTGGATAAACCGTTATACTGAAGGAAAGGAGAACAACACATATTCTTCAAAATCCGAGGTGTATAACATTATGGGCGTCAAAAAATCATATGAAGAAAAAATACAAATTGTAGAAGATTATATTGAGAACAAGTTAACTTATACAGAAGCTGCTGAAAAGCATCAAGTAAGCTACAATAACATTTATTCGTGGGTGAATAAGTACAAAAAACATGGACCAAAAGGTCTTGAGGATAATCGCGGGAGAGGAAAGCCATCTGAACTCCAGACTGAAGAAGAACGCTTAGACGCAGAAATAGAAGCACTGAAAGCCAGAAATAAATGGCTAGAGATGGAGAATGATGCGTTAAAAAAGCGCCGAAAGATCGCTGGGAGTCTCAAGTCTCAGGAGTTAGACAAGAAGCAGAATACCTAACTATTGAAGAATTAAAACATAAATATCCAATTACCCATCTTTGCGAAATACTGGGAGTTTCTAGAGCTAGTTATTATAAATGGTTGAAACGAGAGCCTTCAGAATCTGAGCTAAAACGTATTAAGCTAATGAAATGGATTAAAGAAATACACGAAACTTTCAAGGGGATCTATGGTTATCGAAGAATGACCATCTTTCTAAACTTCTTTAGGAATGCGAAAGTTAACCATAAATGTGTTTATCGCTTAATGAAGATCATGGGAATCAAAGCCGTCATTCGCCGTAAAAGAAAGAACTATGTCTCGCATAAAGTGGAACATTTAGCTGAAAACATCTTAGATCGTGATTTTTGGGCTGAAAACCCGATGGAAAAGTTACTAACTGATGTCACTGAGTTTAAATTAACCAATGGAACGAAACGTTACTTAAGTGCCATTCTTGACCTGGGGTCAAAGAAAATAGTCGCTTATCAGACGAGCAATCGGAATGACAATCCTTTAGTCTTAGATACCATGAAACAAATTACTGATGATGTAAAACTAGGAACAACACTTATCCATAGCGATCGTGGTTCTCAATATACTTCACACGCATTTAACAAAGTGGTTGAAGATAATGATTTGATTCATAGCATGTCACGCGTTTCAAAATGTATTGACAATGGTCCTATGGAGGGCTTTTGGGGGACCTTAAAGGTCGAGATGTTTAATTTAGATACATTTGACACCCCTGAATATTTAGACCAAAAAATTAAAGAATACATTGAGTTCTTTAATAATGAACGAGTGACTTTAGAAATGGGCTTAGCGATTCCTACCGAAGAAGAAATTCTGGAGAAGATTGCGTAAATTTACGAAAAAAACCATACACTTTTAGATGTATGGTTCAAAAATTATTTATTTTTTTACCTGTCTACTTGACAGGGGGCAGTTCACATCTTCTAATTTGGAGTCTTTTTATTTTAAACTAAAATAAGTGGAATGATTTCATTAAGATAAGGCAAAGTCATTTTGGCTAAATGTTTCTTTAAAGGTTTTAAAAATCATATAAAATGTGGTAAAATTAAGGTTGTGCTGAACGATTTTTTGAGGACTTGAAATGGAATTTAAAAGCTTACTTTTTCTTTTATTCTACTTTAATTAGCGTGTTTACTGATTAAAAATGATGCTGTAGAGTCTAAAAATAAGCGAGTGCAAGATGAAGCAAAAATTGAAGAAAATGCGCAATTCATTGTCGAACACAACTTAGCTTTAGAGGATTACATAAAATGACTCAAACTTCGAGAAGAGATGGCTGAATAAATCGCTATTTATAGATTTGATGACTTAAAGGATAGAGAGGATATGAATGCAAAGAAGATTTCGAAGATTTAAAAAGAAGATGAATCAAAGATTCCAAAATTTCCTGAATCTCCTAGCATTATTATTTAAACTAGGGTTTACCTTATTGCTTCTTTTCTTTGTGGCTTTGTTTTTAATTTCACGTCCTTTAAATATTTTTAGTGATTTTTTTGTTAATCACTCAGAGGAAACTGTAGAGATAGGGCGACTATCGGAAGATGAATTCATCCAACGGGTAGAACCTACAGCTAAAGAAGTTGAACAAACTCATGGTGTAAGACCCAGTTTATTAATCGCCCAAGCAGCATTAGAATCGGATTGGGGAAATAGTGGACTGTCGAAAGAATCGAACAATTATTTTGGAATAAAAGGATCAAATGGCAGAGAATATGCGACTAAAGAGTATTATGAGGATGAATGGGAAAATATTCAAACATCCTTTAAACAGTATAATTCGATGGAAGAATCTATTATTGATTACGCAAATCTTATAGATAATGGAACATCTTGGGATGCAAATTTTTATAAAGAAGTAAAAGAAGCTGGTGATTATAAAGAAGCAGCATATGCCTTGCAAGAAGCAGGCTATGCAACAGATCCTGATTATGCAAGTAAATTAATTCATATTATTGAAAAATATCATTTATATGAAATGGACCATTAATATTTAAAGTTTGTAGAAAAGGTGTAGATATATGGCTAATAGTTTAAATCATCAAAAAACAATCGGTATCGTCGGATCCAATCCAGACGCTCACGAATTTATATTAGAGGCAAATCGCTTAGGCTTTATCACCTATCAACTTTGTCAAACGGAAGAAGAAATCGCTTCTTCCTTTGGTGCCGATAAAGAGTTTTATGGTGCATTCGATGATGAGAGAATTCAGGAAGATTTTTTAATGCATTGTGATTTATTGGTGTATTTTGATTATTCATTAAATTCAAGACAAATTGAAGAAGCACGAAAGGCGGTTGTTATTCCACAAGGGGATGATTTATTGTCTATTTCGAGAGACCGTGCTTTACAAAAAGCTTTTAAAGAGTCATTGAGTGTTAATATTGCCCCTTATGAAACGGTTCTTACCTCTGAAGACATCAAAGAAGGCTTGCGAAGTATAGGCTATCCTGCGGTCTTAAGAACAAATTATTTAACGTCGTCTAATAAAGATCAAAGCTTTTTTATTTATGATGAAGAGGATATTGAAGAAGCGAGTAAGTTGTTAAAATATGGCACTTGTGTCCTAGAATCATGGATTGTAACCGACGAAGAGTTGTCTATATCTCTTGTGAAAACAGCTTCAGGAGCTATTGAAACTTATCCAGTGGTAAAAAAATCTTATCGAAATGATCGTTTATCCAATGTACAAACCACTGCAGCAATCGATCAAGATTTGCTGGAGGAAATTGAACGTGTGAGCAGAATACTTGCAGAAGGGATTCAGTTTATCGGAGCAATAACCATAGACTTTGTCGTGTCCCCTGCACAAGCCTTGTATGTCGGAAATATTTATCCTTTTCCAAATGAACTTTCACGCTATTCACAAAAAAACAGGATCAATGTCAATTGTAGAAGCGCATTTACGTGCGATTACTTCACTACCTCTTTCTTATGAAATGAAAGAAGATTCTATTTATGTCCCTTTTTATGAGGATCAAATAGAGGCAATTGAACGAGTGCTTATGATCTATCCGAATTGGAGATTCACTTTTTACCCAATTGTAAAAAGTGAAACGAAAAAGACCAAAGAAGCTATCGGACATATGATTATTGAAACAAAAGAAATGGAAAAAATACTTGCTATCTTAGCAGAGAATGATTTATAAATAAAAACATAAGAAAATGCTATTCAACCAATTTTTATTCGGTTACGTTTTAGCCAAACCATTATGATAGGGGAGTAATCATATAAATGGTGAAGAAAAAATTAGATCAAATTGTATACGAACAGATTGTTCGACAAATCAAAAACGGCCAATTATTACCTCGAGAACACATTACCGAACAGTGGGTAGCGGATGAATTACAAATCAGCCGCACACCTGTTAGAAAAGCTTTCTCTCGATTGGAAGAAGATAATTATTTAGAGATGATTCAAAACATTGGAGTCAGAGTGAAAATACAAAACCTTGATTCTAAAAGTTTTCAAGATCAGGTTAATTTTATCGAGCGTCTATTAAATCAATATTTATTTGACATAGAAAAAAAAGAGCAAATATTTGATGCTCGTCCATTACAAAACCATCTAGCAGCAATGCATGAACAAATGGATAAAGAAAATTCTGTATTTGAAGAGATGGAGTTAGATTACTGGTGTGATTTACTTAAATATAGTGAGAATGCCTATATGAAAGATTCCATAATGAAAACTATTCAAACTATTTTATTTGATGAAGGCTTCATTGATCAGATAATGAAAAAAAGCCGTACTCTAAAAAGTAAACATTTAGAGTGTTTGATAGATTATTTGACAGAGAATAACTATATAAAAGCTCGCCGAGAAATTCGGATTTTAATGAATCAATTAAAATTAAATGTGATTGAAGAAAACTATAAATACAACTAAACTTTCGAAGTTATGCTGAGCCTTTCATTGTGGAAAACATTGAAAAGTGTGCGTTTTGAGCATAACTTTTTTCTTTTTGAGGATTAAAAACATAGAAGAGAAGTAGTAGAATACCAACTATTTTTTAGGTATACTAGATAAGCATTGAAACGTGAAGTGGAAAGGAATTGATGAGCTTGACTCCTCCTAAAAACATTACGGATGGATTAAATAAAAAACAAAAAGAAGCGGTGATTACCACAGAAGGCCCTCTTTTAATTATGGCGGGTGCTGGTTCTGGAAAGACCCGAGTTTTAACACACCGTATTGCTTATTTAATCCATGAAAAGCAAGTAAATCCATGGAATATTTTAGCAATAACCTTTACAAATAAAGCAGCAAGTGAAATGAAGATAAGAGTAAACAATCTGGTTGAAGCGGGTGGAGAAGATGTTTGGGTATCTACTTTTCACTCGATGTGTGTACGAATCCTTCGTCGAGAGATTGATCGGATTGGTTATAATAGTCAATTCACAATTGCTGGCTCAAGTGAACA
Organism: Atopostipes suicloacalis DSM 15692; assembly: GCF_900129085.1. Lineage (GTDB taxonomy): Bacteria > Bacillota > Bacilli > Lactobacillales > Carnobacteriaceae_A > Atopostipes > Atopostipes suicloacalis. Next base: position 47,682 of record NZ_FQUF01000007.1, on the reverse strand, counting down.
AAATACTTTAATGAAACGCGTGCTAAAAAAATTAAATTTAGATACAAAGAAATTTCCTCCACGTGCAATTTTATCAGAGGTTAGCAACGCAAAAAATGAACTAATCAGCGAAAAAGATTATGAACAGAATGCTTCAAATTATTGGCAAAAAACAGTGGCTAAATGTTACAACGAATATCAAAAAGAATTGCGTGTATCAGAGACCGTCGATTTTGACGATTTAATTATGTTGACGGTTCGTCTTTTTGAAGAACATGCGGATGTTTTATCATTTTACCAAAATAAATTTCAATATATTCATGTGGATGAATATCAAGATACCAACCATGCACAATATCGTTTAGTTAATTTACTTGGGCAACGGTTTGGAAATGTTTGTGTAGTAGGAGATGCCGATCAAAGTATTTATGGTTGGCGTGGTGCGGATATGCAAAACATTTTAGATTTTGAAAAAGATTATCCTAAAGCGAAAACCATCTTACTCGAACAAAATTATCGTTCAACGAAAAATATTCTTCAAGCGGCCAACACAGTGATTCAAAATAATATAAATCGTAAAGATAAAAAATTATGGACCGATAATACTCATGGTGAGAAAATATCCGTTTACTTTGCAAGTGATGAATATGCGGAAACCAATTATGTGGCGGATCAAATTGAAAGACTGATACGTGAGAATCCATCCATGAGTTATAATGATTTTGCGATCCTTTATCGAACGAATGCCATGTCTCGTGTGATGGAGGAAACATTAATTAAACGAAACCTACCTTTCCAAATGGTAGGGGGAACAGGTTATTACGAACGAAAAGAGATTTTGGATTTAATGGCTTATCTAACGCTAATTGTCAATCCAGCAGATAATCTCAGCTTTCGTCGTATTGTGAATGAACCTAAACGAGGTATCGGGAATGCAACTATTGACAAGCTTGCTGAAATTGCAGAGACCAATGGGATATCTTTATATGAAGCCGCCTTGCATGCACAGAACACAAACCTATCAAAACGTGCGGCAAATAATCTGGAAGAATTCGCCTTAATGATTCGTGATTTTCGTAAAATGACGGAGTTTGTGACAATAACAGATTTAGTAGAAAGTGTTTTAGATAAAACAGGTTACCTTGATCTTTTAAAAAGAGAAAACACACTGGAAGCTGAAACACGGGTGGAAAACTTGGAAGAATTTTATTCCGTGACCCAGACGTTTGATCAGTCAGATAGTGAAGATAAAAGCTTATTGGCTTTCTTGACCGATTTATCTTTGATTGCCCCAACGGATGATATTGAAGAAGAAAGTTCTGAGATTACTTTAATGACGCTTCATTCAGCTAAAGGATTGGAATTTCCAGTCGTCTTTATTATTGGTGTTGAAAAGAATATTTTCCCGCTGATTCGTCAAGATAGTACAGAGGATGATTTAGAAGAAGAGCGTCGCCTCGCTTATGTAGGGATTACTCGAGCAGAAGAAAAATTATTTTTAATTAATGCTTCTTCCCGCTTATTGTATGGGCGTAGACAATATAATCCAACGTCACCTTTTATTGAGGAATTGGATGAAGTTGTTATTGAAATTGAACGAAAAGAGGGCTTACCTACCTATATGACGGGGGACTATAGTGGTTCATTTAAACGTCAAACAACACTGACTCCTACCCAAAAGAAGAAAAACTATGCAACAAAATCTTCGGTGACTAGCAAAAGAAAGCAAAGTGCCGGTTCTGGTGCTGAAACGTATGATTGGTCTATTGGGGATAAAGCCTCACATAAAAAATGGGGGATTGGTACGGTTGTTCAGATAAAAGGGGAAAAAGAGGATCTTCAGTTAGACATTGCTTTTCCAAATGAAGGAATTAAGCATTTACTTGCCTCTTTTGCGCCAATTGAAAAAGTCTCTGATAATGAATAAATGCATAAGATTTGAGGGGGAAAAATGAGTAAAGCAATCAATTTTGAGCAAGCAGGAAAGCGTGTCGAAGAGTTGGTCCTAACACTTAACCAATATAGTCATGAATATTATGCATTAGATGCGCCAACTGTTTCAGATGCTGAGTATGATCGGCTCTATCGTGAACTGGTTAATTTAGAAACGATGTATCCAGAGCTAACTAAACAAGATTCACCTACACAGCGAGTTGGTGATGCATTAATCGAAGGGTTTGAAAAGGTAGAGCATTCTAGTCAAATGCTTTCTTTAGAAAATGCTTTTAATCTAGAAGAATTAGAAGCTTTTGACCGTAGAGTAGAGCAACAAGCAAAAAGCTCACACACCTATCTGTCTGAGATGAAAATCGATGGACTAGCGATAGCGATTAAGTATGAAAATGGTTATTTAGTACAAGCAGCCACGCGTGGAGATGGTCGAGTAGGAGAAGATGTCACACAAAATATTCGGGCAATCTCAGCGATACCTATTCGTTTACGCGACAATGTAACCTGTGAAGTACGCGGGGAAGTTTATATGCCCAAAGGAAGTTTTGTAAAATTAAACAAAGAACGAGATGAAGAAGGAAAAGATATTTTCGCTAATCCAAGAAATGCTGCAGCAGGAACCTTACGAAATCTCAATCCGAAAATCACCGCTTCCAGAAACTTAAATGCCTTCTTTTATACTTTAGTGGACCCAGAAGAACATGGCGCCAATACGCAAAAAGAAGCGATTGAGTTAATGAATGCATGGGGACTACATGTCAATCACGAATATGAATGTATCCAATCCATTGATGAAGTCTGGGCTTACATTGAAAAAGTAGAAAAAGAACGTCAAGATTTACCTTATGAAATTGATGGGGTTGTCCTTAAAGTCAATGAATTTTCGGTGCAAGAAGAAGTAGGAATGACCGTCAAAGCTCCAAGATGGGCTATTGCTTATAAATTTAAAGCCGAAGAAGCTCAAACTCTCTTACACGAAATAGAATGGACCGTAGGACGCACAGGGGTCGTCACCCCTACGGCTATCATGGATCCGGTTGTCGTTGCAGGTTCTACCGTTCAACGTGCCAGTTTGCATAACGTAGACCTCATTAAAAAACACGACGTTCGCCTTGGCGATACACTCGTTATCCACAAAGCGGGCGACATCATTCCAGAAGTTTTAAGAGTCGTGTTAGAGGAACGGCCAGAAGACAGCCAACCTTATGAAATTCCCAAAAATTGTCCGGCATGTGGCAGTGAATTGACGCACTTGGAAGACGAAGTGGCTTTGCGCTGCATCAACCCGGCCTGTCCGGTTCAAGCACAAGAGCGTGTGATTCATTTTGCTTCGCGAAATGCGATGAATATTGACGGTTTAGGGGAGCAAAGAGTGCGACAGTTATTTGAAGCGGATTTAATTTCTGATGTTGTTGATTTATATGATTTACAACCAGAAGCATTGATGGAACTTGAACGAATGGGCGAAAAATCGTCCACTAAATTAGTCGATGCGATTGAGGCTTCTAAGGAAAATTCGTTAGAGCGGTTAATTTTCGGCTTGGGTATTCGGCATGTAGGGTCAAATACAGCACGTTTATTGGTTCAAACCTTTCCAACAATAGATGAATTGAAAAATGCGGAATTTGAAGAAATTGTCAATATTGAAGGAATTGGGGACATTATTGCGGATAGTGTTGTGACTTTTTTTGATAATGAAGAAGCTCAAGTTCTGATAGAAGAGCTAAAAGCACGTCGTTTAAATATGGATTATTTAGAAGCGGAAAGAACGATTGCTCAAGAAGAAACGGCTGTTTTCGCAGATAAGACGATTGTTTTAACGGGGAAATTAGAAAATTTCACTCGAAATGAATTAAAGACTCAACTTGAATTGATGGGAGCCAAAGTTACCGGCAGTGTTTCAAGCAATACGGATCTTTTAATTGCTGGAGAGGATGCTGGAAGTAAATTAACGAAAGCCCAAGAATTGGGTGTGGAAATTTGGAATGAAGAACAACTAATGGAAAACTTAAAAGAAAACTAGAGAGCGAGGACGATATAGTGAAAAGTAAATGGAAATGGTTATTTCTACCAACACTTTTGCTGTTTTTGAGTGCTTGTAATTTAACCGACCAAAATGCTACAGATTCAGAACCAACTGAAGGTTCTGATGAAAATTTACAAAGCAATTCAACCGTTGTTTCTAGGAATCAATTAGGAGATGACTTTTATCGGCCAGCTCTTGATGAGGATGGTCAGTATCAAACAAGTAAAAATAGAGGGGTAACCTTAAGTTTAAATTCTGGAATAAATATTAGCTTATTTGAGAAGGATTTAATGCGTCTGTCGCAAGATACTTTTTCAACAGAAACCCATTTTATTCAAGAAGGACAATATCTCAGTAAAGATTTAGTGAATAGTTGGTTAGCTAGAGAATCTGAAGATAATCCTGAAGGGTTAAACCCACCAGAATCAGGCGAAGGAGATGACCGAGTCCCTCGTTATTTGAATTCAATCTTAGAATTCGATTTCTTCACCGAATCTGAAGAGAACTTACAGTTATCAGGAATCAGCATTGGTTTGGCTTTGAATACGGTTGATTATTATCAAGCGGAACAATTTGGGCCAACCTTAATGCAAGAAATTCCTTCTGAAGAAGCCCTAAGTAAAGGGAAAGACATTGCGAATCAATTGCTTTCACAAATCCGAAAGGTTGAAGGCTTAGAAAATACCCCGATTATGATTGGACTGTATGAGCAATCTCCACAAGATGATTTAGCTGGAGGCGTTTATGTAGCTCAAGGGAATAGTCTAAATGGATCTGAATCTATTGATGATTGGGTCTCGATCAATGAAAGGCGAATTATTTTCCCGCTTGAAGGAAGTGATTCTGCTGAAGGAAATGCTTTTGCGAACTTCCAATCTGAAGTAGAAAGTTTTTTCCCGAATATTAGTGGAATTACCGGGCGCGCTCATTATATAAATGATCAATTGGATTCTCTTTCCATCAACATTATGACGCAATTTTATGGTGAAGGGGAAATGGTCGCTTATACCCAATATCTAAAACAAAGTGCAACAACTTACTTGCCAGGAGATATGAATGTTGAAATTATTGTGGAATCTCCTGAAGATATTCAAGCCTTTTTAAAGAAAGATATTACGGAGTCAGATTATTTTTCATATGTTTTTGATTAGTGTAATCAATTTATGAGAATATTGAAAAAACAAGGAGGAAATACTAAAAATGAAAGTCAATGAAAAAATGATTTCAGAGATTGCTTCTATTATGAAACTCGAGTTTTCAAAAGAAGAAACGACTGAATTGACCAATGAATTGAATGAGACCTTATCCATGTTGAATACGATGCAAGAGGTCGATACAACAGATATTGAAGGGACTTTTTATGGAACAGTAAATCAGCAATCGTATTTTAGAAAAGATGAACCGCATCAAGACAAAGAAGAAGTCAAATCTTTACTTGCAAATGCGATAGATAGTGAAGGAAATCAAATTAAAGTTCCAGCAATTTTAGAAGATGGAGAGGGTGGAGCCTAATGAATCTACATACAAAATCAATTGAAGAACTTCACGAACTGCTTGTTAATAAAGAACTAACAGTTGTGGAACTTGTAGAATCAATATTTGACTTTATCGAGAAAACAGAACCAACCGTTGGTGCTTTTATTAGTACGAATAAGGAAGCGGCACTTGCCGAAGCGAAATTAGTTGATGAACGCGGTGTGGATGCGGATAATCTACTAGATGGAATTCCGGTCGCTGTAAAAGACAATATTGTTACTAAAGAAGGAAAAACGACGGCTGCTTCAAAAATGTTAGAAGATTTTACTTCTGTTTATGATGCAACTGTTGTTGAAAAAGTAAAAAAAGCCGGGATGATTATTGTTGGGAAAGCAAATCTTGATGAATTTGCGATGGGAGGCACAACAGAAACCTCTAAATTACAACAAACGGTTAATCCTTGGAATTCAAAAAAAGTTCCTGGAGGTTCTTCCGGAGGCTCAGCCGCAGCGGTTGCTGCAGGAATGGTTCCTGCTTCATTAGGAACAGATACTGGCGGCTCCATTCGTCAACCGGCTGCTTATACGAATTTAGTAGGGTTAAAACCAACTTATGGTACAATTTCTCGCTATGGTGTAATAGCATTTGCTTCTAGTTTAGATCAGGTCGGTCCTTTAACAAGAACGGTCAAAGATAATGCGACTTTGTTAAATGCTGTAAGTGGAAAAGACGATAAAGATAATACTTCTGCTGACTTAACTATTGACTTTACTGAAAAAATTGGTCAAAAGATTCAAGGGCTAAAAATAGGGGTTCCTAAAGAATTCTTTGACGAAAATCTAGTTGAAGTACACGTCTTACAAACAGTCCATCAAGCGGTAGAGCAATTGAAAAAATTAGGAGCTGAAGTGATTGAAGTCAGCTTACCTCATTTAAAATACGGGGTGCCTGCTTATTATGCGATCGCAACAGCAGAAGCTTCTAGCAATTTACAACGATTCGATGGTATTCGTTATGGCTACTCTGCAGAGAATGCAAAATCACTAGAAGATCTTTACGTAAAAACGCGTTCTGAAGGCTTCGGTTCAGAAGTTAAAAGACGAATTGTCCTTGGTGGAATTTCTTTAAGTGTCGAACATTATGAAGAACTCTATGGTAAAGCGACAAAAGTTCGAACCATTATCCGTAATGAATTTGAAGTGGCTTTGAAAGAAGTTGATGTATTAGTAGGACCATCTACAACAACTGTCGCACCGAATATTGAAAATAAAGAAGGTCAAGAGCCTGTAGAAGCTTATACAGATGATGTCTTAACTGTAGGGGTTAACTTAGCAGGTATTCCTTCATTAAATATTCCGGTTGGTTTCCATGAAAACATGCCAGTGGGAATGCAAATCATCGGCGATTATTTCGAAGAAGCGACCTTATACCAAGTCGGCTATGCTTTCGAACAAGCGACTGACTATCATGAACAATACCCAACACTTGAAGGAGGAACACAAGAATGAATTTTGAAACAGTTATCGGATTAGAAGTTCACGTTGAGTTAAAAACAAATTCAAAAATGTTCTCACCTTCCCCATCAGGCTTTGGAGCAGAACCTAATGTGAATACCAATGCGATTGATTGGGGATATCCAGGTGTATTACCAACACCAAACGAAAAAGGAATAGAACTTGCGATTAAAGCAGCATTAGCTTTAAATTGTGAAATTAACCAAGAAACAAAATTTGATCGAAAGAACTACGTCTATCCCGATAATCCAAAAGCTTTCCAAGTCACTCAAGATAAACAACCGATTGGGAAAAATGGCTTTATTGAAATAGAAGTGGATGGTGAAAAGAAAAAAATCCGAATTGAACGTGTCCATTTGGAAGAAGATGCAGGGAAAAATACGCATGGTAATGGTGGATATTCTTATGTTGACTTGAATCGACAAGGTACACCGTTACTAGAAATTGTATCTGAAGCGGACATGCGCTCACCAGAAGAAGCTTATGCTTATTTAGACACACTGAAACAAATTATCCAATTTACTCGTGTTTCGGATGTAAAAATGGAAGAAGGCTCTATGCGAGCGGATGCGAATATTTCTCTTCGACCATATGGCCAAGAAGCGTTTGGAGTTAAAACAGAATTAAAGAACTTGAACTCATTTAATAATGTACGCCGTGGTTTGATTTATGAACAAGGTCGTCAAGAGCGCTTGTTGTTGGCGGGTGAAGAAACGCTACAAGAAACGCGTCGTTATGATGATACTACACACGAAACAACGTTAATGCGTGTGAAAGAGGGTCAAGACGATTATCGTTATTTCCCAGAACCAGATATTTTACCTTTCACTATTTCAGATGAAACGATTGAAAAATTGAGGGCAGAGTTACCTGAAATGCCAGTAGAACGCCGTAAACGTTATGTTGAAGAATTAGCTATTCCTGCTTATGATGCAGAGATTTTAACGGATACGGTAGAAATGTCAGACTTCTTTGAACAAGCGGTGGCTGATGGTGCAGATCCAAAATTAGTATCCAACTGGTTAATGGGTGAAGTTTCTGCGTACCTAAACAAACAACAAGTAGGTATAGAGGAGACAACCTTAACACCTAAAGCTCTTGCAGAAATGATTGCTTTAATTGAAGATGAGACGATTTCATCTAAGATTGCAAAACGAGTATTTACTGAATTAACAAAAGTTCAAGTGGATGATGTGAAAGCATTGGTGGAAGATAAAGGTTGGGCACAATTAAGTAACCCAGAACAACTACTTCCAATCATTACCGAAGTGTTAGATAATAATGAACAATCGGTAGAAGATTTTAAAAACGGAAAAGACCGTGCAAAAGGTTTCCTAGTGGGTCAAGTTATGAAGGAAACACGTGGTCAAGCGAATCCTGGTGTAGTGAATAAATTATTAAATCAGGAATTAAATAAACGTTAAGATCCTTAATTTAAAGGTTTAGTACTGTGAGGGAGAAAGATTTATGATGAAACGTGCGCGTATTATTTACAATCCAAGTTCTGGTCGTGAAACGGTGAAACGCGTGTTACCTGATATTTTAGCCGTCTATGAACAAGCCGGATACGAAACAAGTGCTTTTCAAACCACGCCAGAGCCCTTGTCTGCGCAAAAAGAAGCAGCGAGATGCTGTGATGAAGGCTTTGATTTGCTTATTGCTGCTGGTGGGGATGGAACCGTTCATGAAGTGATGAATGGTATAGCAGAAAAAGAGTACCGTCCGACAGTTGCGATTATTCCTGCGGGTACAACGAACGATTATGCTCGTGTTTTACAAATACCACGGGGAAATTTTGTAGAAGCAGCAAAATTAATTGAAAACGAAGAATCTATATTTATGGATATTGGAAAAGTTATTACAAATGAAGAAACCAGTTATTTTATGAATATTGCGGCCATGGGAAATCTTGCTGAACTAACGTTTGAAGTTTCACCCCAATTAAAGACGATTTTTGGTTATTTGGCTTACGTAGTTAAGGGAGCTGAACTCGTTCCACAAATTCGAGCAGTTCCTGTACATATTGACTATGAAGGGGGAAGTTACGAAGGGGAAGCGTCGCTTGTATTTATAGCTCTGTCCAGTACAGTAGGTGGTTTTAATAAAATTGTGCCAGACAAAGTATTAGGGGATGGGAAATTCTCATTAATTATTGTGAAAACAGCCAATGTTTTCGAACTAATGCCCCTTGCTCGAAAACTTTTAACGGATGGAACTCATTTAGACAGTCCAAAAATTATCCATAAACAAACGAATTTTGTAGATTTAAATATTTTGGATCAGTCACGTTTAATGATTAATCTAGATGGAGAGTACGGAGGCGATGCACCGGTACGTTTTGAGAACTTAAATCATCATATTGAAGTCATCGCAAATGTTTCTCCTATAGAAAGCGAAATTAGAGACATTTCAGAAGAAGAACGAGCAAAAATGGAATCTATTTTCCGTAACGAACTCATTTCAAACGACCATTTAACATTAAAAGCTAAGATATCAAAAGAAATCGAATAAAACTACGAGGAAGGTACGAATGTTCGTACCTTTTCTTGCATTTAATAAGAACAATCAGAAAGTTATGAGGGAAGAATATGAGTAATAAAAACAAAAAAGAAATACCAGTAGAAAAGAATAAAATATATGAAGTTAAGGTAACAGACTTGTCTCATCAAGGCTTAGGTGTTGCTCATATCGATGGGTACCCTCTATTTATTGAAAATGCCTTGCCAGGTGAAGAGCTGAAAATTCGAATCACACATGTTGGCAAACGAATGGGGCATGGCGAGGTTCTTGAACTTCTCAAAAAAAGCCCGCATCGAGTGGATCAATTAGAAGATATGCACTTTCAAAGTGGCACCATGCCTCTTCAACATTTAGAATATAAGGAACAATTGAAATTCAAACAACAACAAGTCAAAAAATTATTAGAAAAAGTTGGTGGCTTAACTGACGTTCCAGTTTTTGAGACAATAGGAATGGAGCATCCGTACGGTTATCGAAATAAAGCACAAATTCCAGTCCGTGAAATGAACGGACAACTAACAACTGGCTTTTATAAAAAACGATCGCATGACTTAATCCCCATTGAGGATTTTGTTATCCAGCATCCAGAAATAGATCAAGCAATTTTGATTGTTCGTGATATTTTAAGAAAATATGATGTGGCACCTTACAATGAAGAAACCCATACAGGTGACATCCGTCATATTCTCGTTCGTAGAGGTCATTTTACCGGGGAGTTGATGATTGTTTTAGTCACTAATTCTTTTGTGTTACCTCATGCCCAAGAAATTGTTACGGATATAAAAAAGGAAATCCCCCAAGTAGTCAGCATTGTGCAAAATATTAATTTGGACAAAACAAATGTTATTTTAGGAAAACAAGCGATGGTTTTATTTGGACAAGATTATTATACCGATGAATTAATGAATCACACCTTTAAAATATCGCATCAGTCCTTCTATCAAGTCAATAGCGAACAAACCGAAAAACTATACTCTGTAGCTGTTGATTACGCCCAATTAACAGGAGACGAGATAGTGGTCGATGCTTATTCAGGAATTGGAACGATGACCTTATCTCTAGCTGAAAAAGCAAAACAAGTTTACGGCGTTGAAATTGTCCCTCAAGCCATTCAAAATGCGACAACAAATGCAAAAGATAATAAGATTTCAAATGTAATATTTGAAGTGGCAGACGCAGGAAAATGGTTAGTAAAAAAAGCGAAAGCAGGACTAAAAGTAGATGTCGTCGTTGTTGACCCACCTCGCAAAGGGCTAGCCCCAGAATTTATAGATGCTGTGTTAGAAATGCACCCTGAGCGGATGGTTTACGTGAGCTGTAATCCAAATACTTTAGCACGAGATTTAAAATTGTTGAGCGAAGGTGGCTATGCAGTAGAAAAAGTGCAGCCTGTGGACATGTTCCCACAGACCTATCATGTGGAGTGTGTAGCATTGCTAGAAAGAAGAACAATATAAAAATACTTAAGCTTAAATACTTTTAGACTTAGACGTTCAGAAACGAACGTCTTTTTATTTACGTATAGGAAAGGATAAGTTTTTAAATGTGCTCAAAAATAAAGAGAAAGACGGTTGATTGGTATAAAAAAGGCACCTTGGACGCGAAAACTCTCATTGGCGTCCAAGATTGGAAGTTCTGGACGTCAACAACTACTTTCGCGTCCAAGCTTAACTGGTTCTAGAAAATAAATTAAAAACTCCAACTTTTTTGAAGCACCTTACACGCTGCTATCCCTGAAAAAGAGATTTGGAGAACAGAAGTTGCCGGTACATGAGATCGTTGCGCGCACACGCGGGGGAAGTCGTCGGTACGCGAGGTCAGTCTACTCACACGCGGAGGCAGACGCCGGCACGCGAGGTCAGTCCGCTCACACGCGGGGGCAGACGCCGGCACGCGAGCTCAGTCCGCTCACACGCGGGGGAAGTCGTCGGCACGCGAGCGACCCATTATAGAAATTTTCTTAAGAAAAAAAACAAAAATTTGTTTTATGTATACGATTTTTAATATTAAAAATCGTTCAAATATAAAATCCCTAACTCTTCCATTTATTGAATAGCTTCTATTTCAAAGGGTTTCAGACTTTTGAAATTTATCGCTGGATCTTTACTATTCGGAAAGCCAAAACAATTTTCTTGCGAATTTTGAATGAAGAGGATCATTGTATTTAGAGACTGTGTTGTTTATAATAAAACCTGTTGAATATGACTATAGTTAGGATGAAATATAATGAAACAAAAATTTTTAACTTTACTTACTTGTACAAGCATGTTTATTTTTGCAGGTTGTAGTACAGATGAAAATGAAAACAATGTAGAAACAAATGATAAGATTGAAGAAAACGAGCAAAATGAACAAAATAATGAAATAGAAGAAGAGAAAAATGTACTGGATACTATCGAACACGACCCTTCTGTTGAAGTACTAGTAAACAGAGAACATTCGTTATCAGAAGATTATATTCCAGAAGATCTTGTCCGAGTTTCGGTAGATACCGTTTTGGAAGATGAAGAAGTTAATCAACTTCGAGAAGTTGCTGCCAATGCTTTAGCTGAAATGTTTGAAGATGCGGAAGAAGAAGGCATAAAGCTATATGCACGTTCAGGTTATCGATCTTATCAAACTCAGGTAAGTTTATTTAATAATTATGCAGCTCAACATGGAGAAGAAGAAGCGAATAAATTTAGTGCAAAACCTGGTCAAAGTGAACATCAAACAGGTCTGGTTATGGATGTTACAGCTCAGAGTGTAGATTTACAATTATCAGAGGAATTAGGTAAAACAGACGAAGGAATTTGGTTGGCAGAAAATGCCCATAAGTATGGCTTTATTATCCGTTATCCTGAAGATAAAGAAGAAATAACAAAATACATTTATGAACCATGGCATATTCGTTATCTTGGAGTTGATTTAGCAACTTTAGTCTATAATAGCGGTCTTTCCTATGAAGAGTTTGTCGAAGAAGAAGGGATATTAGAAGATGTTAAACCGTAGAAAGAAGAAAAAGATTCTTCCTTTTATTTCAATAAGTTTGCTCGTTATTATACTGGCAGTTGGTGCATATCTTATATTTGGAAAAGAAAATAAAAATGTACCAGCTGTTGATAATAACGAACAAAATAACGAACAAAATAATGAGCAAAATAATGCAGTAAATAGTGATGAGAAGCAATCTACTTCTAAGATGACCTTAATAGCTGCAGGGGATATTATGTTCCATGATGACCAATTAAATAGTGTATATGATGAAGAGAAAAACTCTTACGATTTCAATAGTTTTTTTGAATATGTAACCCCCTATTTCACTGAAGCAGATTTAGCTGTAGCAAACTTCGAAACTACACTTGGTGGAGACGGGATTAAGTATATGGGTTATCCTATTTTTAACTCGCCTGATGATGTGATTGATGCAATTAAAAATGCGGGAATAGATTTGGTAACGACAACGAATAATCATAGTTTTGATACGGGTTTAGATGGTTTGAAGAGAACGGCTCAACAATTAAAAAAACATGATTTAGAGTTTATTGGTACCTACGAAGAAAAACCTGAATCAAGAATTAAGATGAAAGAAGTTAATGGATTCAAAGTTGGTTTACTAGCTTATACAGAAATGATTAATCAACAAGATCAATTAGGATTATCAGATGATGAAATCCATGATGCCATTAACTTAATGGACAAAGACCAAATAGCAAAAGATACTGCCGAAGCAAAAGAGAATGGCGCAGATATCATCATTGCCTTTATGCATTGGGGTGTTGAGTATAGTCAGGAACCTTCTGCCACGCAAAAAGAATATGCACAGTTTATGGCAGAACAAGGTGTAGACATTATTATTGGGAGTCATCCACACGTCATTCAAAAAAGCGACATGCTAGAGACAAATAATACATTTATTGTTTATTCACTAGGTAATTTTATTTCCAATCAACGTCGTGAAACACTTGGTAAGGATTTTAAACGTACAGAAGACGGGGCAATGGTTAAAATCGAGTTAGAAAAAGACCTAGAAACAGATGAAACTCATATTAGTGACATTGATTATATCCCAACATGGGTATCAAGAACTGAAACAGAAGTGGATGGAAAATTTGAATATAGAATTATTCCGATTAAACAGTTTTTAGAAGATGAAAGTTCTAGTGAAATCATGAAAGACCTTGATAAAGATAAGTTGAAGGAATCATTAGAGGCAACAGAAAAATATTTAAATACGTATATTAAATAAGTCTCTGCTTACTTGAGTTAAACGAAAGAGTACTATGAAAATAGTGCTCTTTTTGTATCTAGACGTTCAAAAATGAGTATGAACAGAATATCAATTAAATAAAAGTATGAAAAAAGCAATATTTATCAAATTCCTTCTTTTCCGCTGTGGTAGTATATAGAGCAGGTGGTGGTTGTATGAAGCATGATAGTATAATAAATTCTGTTATTGAATATATTGAAATCCATTTAGATGAACCTTTAACATTGGATGATCTAGCAAAACATTTCAAATATTCAAAGTATTATTTTCATAGAATATTCAAGTCAGAGATTGGCTATAACATTTATGATTATATTCGTAGAAGAAGATTAGTTAGTGCAGCAAAATTATTAATTTATACTGATTTAAAAATAATTGATATTGCTTACTCTTATCAATTTAATAGTCACGAAGCTTTTACAAGGTCGTTTCAGCAACTTTATCACCAAACGCCAAGCCAATATCGTGTTTTAATGAAAGAATTAATTCAAATGGAAAAGGAGAAGATATTAATGGATACACCAATAGAAGGTTGGACATTTACTGGAACAGATGTAGATAAATACAGTATGGAAAAAGACTATTTGGATTCAAATCAATCGGATTATTCTATAAGAATTTCCTCAAATCTTACTACAATAGACGCAGGCCAAGATTTTTCAAATTTGATGCAGACCTTTCAAGCAAAATCATTTTTAGGGAAACGCATGCGATTTTCTGGTTTTATTAAAAGTGAAGATGTTGATGGATGGAGTGGTCTATGGATGAGGATCGATGATAAGTCTTATGAGATGCTAGGTTTTGATAACATGTCTGATCGACCAATTACAGGCTCCACTTCTTGGAACCATTATTCATGTGTCTTAGATATTCCAAAAGAAAGTATTAATATTAATATAGGTGTTATTTTAGCAGGCTCAGGGAAAATTTGGATCGATCTTTGTTCCTTTGATGAAGTAAATGATTCAACGCCTACTACAGATATTAGAGAATCTGAAGATACTTTTCCCGAAGAGCCAGTTAATTTAGAGTTTAAATAATTGTCTAGTTACTTGCTGAATTATTTGTAAAAATAGACTATTGTTAGAAACATATTATAGGAGTGAAATGATGCTTGAAGTTGTATTCAATGATAGTGAGAAAGGCTCACTCATAGTCGCAAAAAATTATGATGAAAGAAATATGCAACAAGGAATCATCGGACATATTGGTGAAGAACCAACAGAGACTGAACGAAAGGAACATTTTCAAGGACAAGCAATTGGTGGTAAATCTGAAGATGTCGTTAATATCGGTTTTTCTCTTGATGTTGGGAAGATCTCAGGAGCAATCGATGGAGAAGAGCGTCAAAATGTTTTTCGAAATCTATGGAGTCATTTTAACTTTGATCATAAAGAACAAGAGCATTTTTTTCAAAATCAACGCAAAGATATGGAGAAACTGCTGAATGCTGCTAAAAATAATATACCGATAAGAATATGGAAAAGTGATGCTCCTTATTCAATCTGTGGTTTTTATTTTGTTTGCTATATATTGAGAGATATTGATTGTGAGATAAGTGTTGTCTCTTTACCTGAAAAGAAAGTATTTAAGGATGCAATAGTTGTTTATAATTCTTGGGCAGAAGTTGAAGCGGGAAGATTTTATCAATTTTTACCATTTGAAAAGCAATTATCTCAGATGGAAAAGAAAATGCATAGTGGCTATTGGCAGAGATTAATAGAAGAGAATGCACCTTTAAGAGCAATTATAAATGGAGAAGTTATTTCTGTACCAGAAGATTTTTATGATTTCATTATCCAGAGTAATCTCCCAGAAGATGATTTTATTCTGGGACGATTTATTGGAAAACTTTTAGGAGAATATAATTTAGGAATTAGTGATAGCTGGTATGCTTTGCGGATGAACAAGATGATAGAAGATAATAAATTGGTTGTTGTTAATAGTAAAAATCTTTCTCATCCCTATGAAAAAGTGTTAAGAAAGATCTAAAGAATAAAAAGTAGCCATACAAATAATCAAGTATGTATTATAAATCTTCCAAAGAAACGATTTTTGAAGTATCTAATTCAGCGAAATAATTTTTAATTGTATGGACAGTATCATTAACAAATGATATTTGTCCATTATTTTTTAATTAAATAATAATATTAAAATTGAAAGCTTTCTTAGAGTCTGTTATATATAAAAACTAAATTGTTTTTACTTGGTAAAAAAATGATTAGTTTTAGTGGTGTAAACGCATTCTGCAGCCATTTTTGTATGATTCTCTCTTGATTATCTTATGTACTTTTTTCACTTAGAAAAAAAGAAAAATATAGTTAAAAATGTTGGATTATTGTAGACAAAAGTGATAGTATCTTAATGTTGAGAAAAAATAAATTGAAAAGAACCATCTATAGGAGGATTTACTAAATGTCAGCTAAAAATATTAAAGTCGGCTTGGCGGTATTAAAAGTACTTGAAGGCTGGGGAGTAGACACCATGTATGGTATTCCATCAGGAACGTTAAGTTCATTAATGGATGCAATGGGTGATGAAGAAAATAACATTAAATTTCTTCAAGTGAAACATGAAGAAGTAGGAGCAATGGCTGCAGTCATGCAGTGGAAATTTGGTGGAAAACTAGGTGTATGTGTCGGTTCTGGTGGACCAGGAGCGTCGCATTTAATTAATGGGCTTTACGACGCAGCGATGGATAATATTCCAGTTGTAGCAATTTTAGGTGCACGCCCTCAAAAAGAATTAAACATGGATGCTTTCCAAGAATTAAATCAAAATCCAATGTATGATCATATTTCTGTATTTAATCGTCGTGTAGCTTATGCTGAACAATTACCAAAATTAGTGGATGAAGCTGCAAGACATGCAATTTCAAAACGTGGAGTAGCTGTTTTAGAAGTTCCAGCAGACTTTGGATTTGAAGAAATTGCTGAAGATGCTTTCTACTCTTCAGGTTCTAATTATCGTGACCATGTACCTTCTGCTATTAATGAAGAAGATATTGATGACGCGGTAGCTTTGTTAAATGAGTCTAAACGTCCAGTTATTTATGCAGGAATTGGAACAATGGGACATGGACCAGCTGTTCAAGAATTAGCACGTAAAATCAAAGCTCCTGTTATTACGACTGGGAAAAACTTTGAAACATTTGAATGGGACTTTGAAGCCCTAGCAGGTTCAACTTACCGTGTAGGTTGGAAGCCAGCAAATGAAACAATTCTTGAAGCAGATACTGTGCTTTTCGTTGGATCAAACTTCCCATTCGCAGAAATTGAGGGAACTTTTAGAAATATTGAACACTTTATTCAAATTGATATTAACTCAACGATGCTTGGTAAACGTCATAACACAGATGTTGCCATTCTTGGGGATGCAGGAGAAGCGGTTGATTCAATTTTAAACAAAGTGGATGCCGTTGAAGAATCGGCTTGGTGGAATGCCAACCTTAAAAATATCGAAAATTGGCGCGGATTTATTAATAAGTTAGAAACAAAAGAAGAAGGACCTCTTCAATTCTATCAAGTTTATAATGCAATTAATAACCATGCAGATGAAGATGCTATTTACTCAATTGATGTTGGAAACTCAACACAAACTTCTATTCGTCACTTGCATATGACACCAAAGAATATGTGGCGTACTTCTCCACTATTCGCAACAATGGGTATTGCTATACCAGGTGGGATTGGAGCTAAAAACACTTATCCAGACCGCCAAGTATGGAACATTATGGGAGATGGTGCTTACTCAATGACCTATCCAGATGTTGTAACCAATGTTCGTTACAATATGCCTGTAATTAACGTGGTTTTCACAAATACAGAGTATGCATTCATTAAAAATAAATATGAAGATACGAATAAGAATATATTTGGAGTTGACTTTACAGACGTAGATTATGCTAAAATTGCTGAAGCACAAGGCGCTGTAGGACTAACAGTATCACGTATTGAAGATATTGACCGAGTTATGCAAGAAGCGGTTGAACACTATAAACAAGGTCGTACGGTTGTTTTAGATTGTAAGATTACAAAAGACCGTCCAATTCCTGTTGAAACATTAAAATTAGATCCAAAACTATACAGTGACGATGAAATTAAAGCATATAAAGAAAAATATGAAGCGGAAGAACTTGTTCCATTTAGAGAGTTTTTAGAAGCTGAAGGATTAGAATCTAAATATATTAAATAATATCGTATGAAAAATACCCTTTAAATTCTAATGTGGATTTAAAGGGTATTTTATTTTTATTAGGCTTCAGATGCGAAATTGTTGATATCATTCTAAAGTAAGAATAAGTTTTACGATGAAAGGAATCATTCTTGTTCATTGCAGGTTCGAATAAATAGATGAATCAAAAAGGAGAGGTTATGTATGGCTTTAGGAATTTTAAAAATAGTATTTATTGTTTTAATAATTTTAGTAGTTGCAGGACAATTTTTACTTTATAAAGAATATTGGAGACGAGGTGCTATCATAGGAAATACAGTACTTGGAATAGTTATTTCTTATATGGCATTTTCAGCACTACCTAGTAACTATATAGGCCAGAAGGTGCTTGCATTGGTTTGGGGAGTCATCGCACTAATAGCTTTCGTATTAGATTTAAGAAGTAAGGATTCACTTTTAATTAGTAAAATAATGCTCACGGTTTCAATTGTAGGTGGAGTGATTCATTTAATGATTTAAAGTGTTATATTTTTAAAGGATGATGGAACTATTTAATTATCCTAGTAGATTAATTCTTTGACCATTAAATAATTAGATAATACAATCCCTTTACGTTCTACGTTTTGCGATTTTATTATAGTATATCCACGTTTTTTGAAAAAAATTTTAGCTGTTATACTAGCTTCCGTATAAACTTTTAGAAGGTTATTTTTCCTTGCAACAGCTTCGATTTTATTTACCAAAGCTGTTGCGATTCCTTGTTCCTGAAAGTCCTTATGAACATAAAGTCTATCCAGATACCCTTTATAAGTCATATCACTAAAACCAACAATCTTATTATTTTTTTCAACAACATAAGAAAAGTTATTGTTGAGAGATTTAGGCCAGTTTTTCATTCTTTCTTCTATCTCATTTTTGGATGCCCAGGCATTAAGTTGTTCTATTGAATAATCCGCTGCATTCACTGAATGTACAGTCTTATAAAATAATAAGACAATTTGATTAATATCAGAATGTTGAAACTTTCTAATAATCATCAATTTTGCATCTCCTATTCTTTGTTTAAAGATATGCTATAATTTGTTAATAGAATATTTTAGTAGGATGATTAATAAAAGTAGAAATTTTAGGGGTGTATTATGAAAGAATATAAAGAAATTGACATAGAAAAATTTGAAAGAGCTGATTACTTCCAGTACTTTACAAGTGTTGGAAATGTCATTGAATTTACTGTAAAAATAGATGTCACAAAAGCTATTCAAAAGTGTAAAGATGAAGATATTAGTTTTCAGTCTTACTTATTGTTTCAAATTTATAACACAATTAATACGTTTGAAAACTTTAAATACGATTTTCTCGACAGTTCGCTCGTTCAATGGAAAGAAATAGTTCCAACATTTTCTGCTTTTAACCAAAATAGCAAGAAGTTTTTTACTTTATATGCAGATATGAAGGAAGATTATATAACTTTTGATAAGCAATATAAATCGATAGTAAGAGAGTATGAAGAGTCTGATACTATCGTTCCCCAGGGAAATTTACCACCAAATATATTTAATGTTTCTAGCATTCCATGGATGCATTTCGAACATTTTTCTTCCAACTCAAAAGCTCAGGAAAATCAAATAATCAAAATGCTTACCCTTGGAAAATATGAAAAATTAGATGAAATTTTTAAAATGCCTATAACTTTTCAAGTCTCTCACGCTATTGCGGATGGGTATCATGTTTCTATGTTCTTTTCGGAACTACAAAAAAAATTAAATCTTTACTAAAAGTGTGTTATCGCTTTGTGGTATGAAAATTTATTCCTACAAATAAAATCCTAGAACTCCAGACACGATCCCAATGATTGCACCAGCGATAACATCTCTAGGAAAATGGACACCCCCAACAACACGTAAAATAGCGAGTAAAACCCCCGCAATCATTAATAGAATGCCTAAAGGTTTTGAAATGAAATAGAGTGTCGTTGCAATCACAAATATAGAAAATACATGTCGACTTGGAAAAGAATTTCCAGTAGTTTCTTTTTCGATAATGGGCTCGATATCTGCTACTTCGTAAGGACGAGGAGCATTTACGTAATGGCGAAAAATACTAACAAAAACAAAAGAAATTCCTGGGGCCAATAGCACTCTCCAAAAACGTACATCTCGGAGATACACTAAGTAGAAGAGAACTATAGGATATGTAATATAGACTGAAGTTGTGATCAAGCGATTTAAATGAGTAATTAATTTTTTGTTCATACAGCACCTTATATTTTAAATTTATTTTAATGATAACATATATATACAGTTAATTTAGGAATAAAAAAAGAACTTCACATCATTTTGAAAAAAGAATAGTCAATAGTAGCATTTTGCTGAGAGGAGAGATAAAATGTAAATGATAGGTGGCTATAAGAAATTTAAAGGAGGAGTTTTGAATGAAATTAGTACTCGTTCGACATGGTGAAAGTGAATGGAATAAAAAGAATTTATTTACTGGATGGACTGATGTGGATTTATCTGAAAGAGGCGTCGAAGAATCCAGAAATGCGGGAGAACTTTTAAAAGCAGAAAATTATGATTTTGATATTGCTTATACGTCTTATTTAAAACGTGCGATTCATACCTTAAATAATGCCTTAGACGTGCTAGATAGAGCATGGTTGCCCGTTATTAAAAGCTGGAAACTTAACGAACGCCATTATGGAGCTTTACAAGGATTAGATAAAGCAAAAACAGCTGAAAAATATGGGGATGAACAAGTTTTAATCTGGCGTCGTTCATTCGATGTGTTACCCCCAGCTTTAGATCCAGATGATGAACAAGCTCCACGTAATATGGCAGCTTATCGAGAAGTTGAAAATAAAGATGAATTACCATTGAATGAATCCTTAAAAGAAACGATTGAACGAGCCGTTCCTTATTTTGAAGAAACGATCAAACCACAAATGCTCGATGGGAAACGTGTCTTAATTTCTGCACACGGAAATTCAATTCGTGCTCTTGTTAAATATTTTGACGAATTAAGTGATGATGAGATTATGGGAGTAAATATCCCAACAGGAATTCCTTTAGTGTATGAATTCGATGATGATTTCAATGTGACAGATAGCTATTACCTTGGTGATCAAGAAGCAGTTAAAGAGAAAATGGAAGCTGTCGCTAAACAAGGTAAAGCTGAAAATAAAGAAGAAGAAAAATAATTTAAAAAACTAAAATAAAGCGATAGGGGGTTATGGAAAATAATCAATCCTTATCGCTTTTTTGTTATGTCCGAATCACGGAGTAAAATGACTTTAAAATTAGCTGTTGATGGAAAAAGTGCTAAAAAGGCTGAGCTCGCGTGCGGGGAAGACTGTCGGCACGTGAGCTCAGCCCGCTCACACGCGAGGAAGACTGTCGGCACTTGAGCTTAGCCCGCTCGCGTGCGGGGAAGACTGTCGGCACGTGAGCTTAGCCCGCTCACACGCGGGGGAGACTGTCGGCACTTGAGCTCAGTCCGCTCACACGCGGGGAGGAACGCCGGCACTCGAGCTCCATAAAAACGAGCGAAAAATTATCAATGAATATCTATGAAGAATCTCTTCTTTTGACTGTGTCAAAACACGATGAAATGTGTAATAATATGTAGAGATCATTTGATAACGAACGGTTATTTTTTAGAAAAAAGGAGAGCATACTGTGCAATTAGAAACAGCTTTACAACAACATTTTGGATATTCATCTTTTCGTTCTGGGCAAAAAGAAATTATTGAGACGATTTTATCCGGACGTGATGTGCTAGGGGTTTTACCAACAGGTGGGGGAAAATCTATTTGCTATCAATTGAGTGGCTTAATGTTGCCTGGATTAACTGTAGTCATTTCACCTTTGATCTCCTTAATGAAAGACCAAGTCGATACACTGACACAGCTTGGAATCCCAGCAGCCTATTTAAATTCAACCATTTCTAATCAAGAATTTCAAGAAGTGACCCGCCAATTAAGACAAAACACCTTAAAATTATTATATATAGCGCCAGAGCGTTTGGATAATGAAGGGTTTATATCCTTTCTGCGCCAACAACCAATTTCTTTAGTCGCCATTGATGAAGCCCATTGTGTTTCTCAATGGGGTTTTGATTTTCGACCAAGCTATCGAAAGATTAATCATTTTATTGATTATTTGCCTGAGCGTCCGGTCCTTGCCAGTTTCACCGCAACAGCTACAGACTTAGTCCAAGAAGATATCGTGAAACAGTTAGATTTAAAAGACCCTGAAGTTTTTATTAATTCATTTGATCGTCCCAACATTAAATTTACAGTTCTCGAACCGGATAATCGGGAAGCGACTTTATACCAGCTGATTAATCATGAAGAAGCGATTATTATTTACGCGAGCACACGGAAGCAAGTCGATAAACTTTATGAAAAGTTGCATCGAAAAGGCTATGCGGTTAGTAAATACCATGCCGGAATGAAACAGGAAGAAAGAAGGCAAGCACAAAATGCTTTTATCAATGACCAAACCAATATCGTCGTTGCGACTAATGCTTTTGGGATGGGTATTGATAAAACGGATGTCCGGAAAGTCATTCACTATAATTTGCCGAAAGATTTGGAAAGTTATTACCAAGAAGCGGGGAGAGCCGGGCGAGATTCCCTAGAAGCTGAAGCCATTCTTTTATATCATTCGCAAGATATTATGACCAATAAATACTTAATCGCGCAAAGTTCAGATCAATTGGCGGAGGAACGTTTAGAAACAATGATTCGCTATGCGAATTTTACGGGCTGTTTGCGAAATTATATCCTTGAATACTTTGGTGAAGATACGACAGAAGCCTGTCAAAATTGTTCGACTTGTTTAGGAGAAGTGAAACTGGTCGAGGTAACTAAAGAAGCGCAAATGATTCTATCTTGTATCATACGGATGAAACTCAATTTTGGGATGACCATGATTGTGGATGTCCTTCGTGGCAGTCAAAATCAGCGGATTCTTGAAAATAAATTCGATGAGTTAAGTACACACGGGATTATGAAAAAATACTCGGCCCAGCAAATTCGAGATATTCTTTCGGCCTTAGTCGCTCATCGTTATATTGGTGTGACCGAATATCGAGGCCTTTATGCGACCTCAAAAGCCAATAGTCTCTTATTAGGTGAAGCAGGTTTATCCATTAAGGAGCGAACATACAAAGAAACGACTCAATCGACAACCATTCGTCCTTCAACAAATGTGAATCCAGATTTATACGAAGCCTTAAGAGAAATTCGTTGGGAACTCGCTCAAGCCGAAAAAGTTCCAGCCTATATTATTTTTTCAAATAAATCACTCGAAGATATGGCCAGCAAATGTCCCAAAAATGAGCACGAATTCCTTGCAGTAGAAGGTGTCGGATCCGTTAAAGCCGATAAATATGCCGGTCAATTCTTACCCGTAATCCAAGAGTTTTTATCCACCAATAAAAACATCACAACAAAAGAACCTGAACCCCTTCGTCGAAACACGACCCAGACGGCAAGCTATTTAGAGAGTGCAGAGTATGCAGAAGAGGGATTGACTCCGTATGAGATTGCGATTGAAAGAGGAATCTCAGAATCCACGGTGCTTAGTCATTTAACTCAAGCAGCGGAGGAAGGGGAGTTAGAAGAATTTGATGCCGATGTTGCCGCCTCAAAAAAGCAATTAATTAAAAAGGCCTTTCGGAAAGTAGGGACAGAAGCCTTACGACCTGTTAAAGAATATTTAGAGGAAGAAGCTACTTATGAAGACATTAAATATGTCTTAATTGAGTATTTAGTCAAAGATAGCTAAAAATAAAAGATAAACCCTCTTATAAACCACGTAATTTCAGGTTTAATAAGAGGATTTTCTGCTATTTAAAATAAAAATTATGAGCTAAAGATAAAAGAAGCAACTCCAGCTAATATAAGTAAATGAACAGGATAAAACCAGTATAACCATTTACTATTACCACGTCCTTTTTTGCCATTGTAATAATAAATTGGAATGAAAGCTAAACTGGCCGTTATTTGTGCAAAGCCGTAAATAGCTCCAAGAATGGTTTGTTTTAACCGGTTCGATCGTGTAACAAATAAAATAAAGATAAAGACAACCCCGTATATTTGGTAATCTGTTTGAAAAACTAAAGCGAACAGAGCCATAACGATCGGTAAGCCAATTCTTAAAAGTGGCAGAGTCAATGTATCATAAGCCCAGATAGCTAATAAGCCTAGGAGTAACGTAAAGAATACATTCTGTGTAGACCAATCAAACACTTGACCTGAAAATGCTAGATCAAATGGAATTTCAGAAAGAAGGGCAAATAAACCTAAACGAAAAGCATATTTTGAAACGCTTCGTGTATGAACATAGCCTTCCACAATAAGAAAGCAAAAAATGGGAAAGGCAAGTCTACCGATTAAACGACTACTTGTATAAATCGTTTGCCAGTTAACGGTTCCTCCCACAACTGAGCTAGAAGGATTGTAAAGCAAAGGTTCAATCAACACAGCTCCGATGTGGTCAATCATCATAGTAAAAATAGCGATCCATTTTAAAACACTGCTTGAAATAGGCGATGTATTTGGAACAGAGTCATCCATAGAGCACCTCGTTCAATGATTTTATTTATTATATGTTGGCAGGGAAGGAAATGCAAGAAATCGCAAGTTAAAGAAACACTGTTTCGCTATAAAAAATGATGTATTTAGGATAACTTCAAGGTATACTGTACATAAGGTTTAACCCTAATATTCTTAAAGGAGAGAGAGAATGGATTCATTCCCTTTTGGCGGTTTTAGTAGTTTTATGTTTTTAAACGTGCCGATTATTATTGCTATTGTTTTTGTTATTGTCATAGGTACATTTATGGTAAGAGCGATTCAAGGAGCGAAACAGTGGCGGAAAAATAATCAGTCACCAGTTCTTTCCATTGCTGCAGTGGTTATTACAAAACGATCAGATGTTCATCACCATTCAGGGACATCAAATGGTATAAGTAATAATTCTTCATCGATAACCTATTATATTACGTTTGAAGTAGAGAGTGGGGACCGGATAGAATTTAAAGTAGGAGGTAAGGATTATGGAATGTTTGTAGAACAAGATAGTGGAATTCTTACTTTTCAAGGGACTCGTTTTTTAGATTTTGAACGAAAAAATATTTAATGTATGATTTTATGTTTTATTGCTATAAAAAGGTATAATGTATTCATTAATTTTTGATGAGTAAAGGGGATGCAATTTGTGGCAGTGAATGTTTTACAGGCAAGCTTTGATCCTATTAGGGCTTTGGTGCTTACTTTGATGGTGAATACCCGCCGGCATATATTTGATGGAATAACGATGTTTAGACCTTTATTTGTAGTATTAAAAGAAAATGCAAATAAATCTACATTAACGATTTAGGTGTGTTATAATAAGAAGTCTCGTGTGAAATACAGCATACACGACGAATGAGCACTATTTCGTAAGTCATTTCAAAAACTTATCATTCTGGAATATTACATATTCATGAGTAATATTAATAGTGTTTGGGGGTTAAAAGACATCCCAGGAACAAAAAAACTTTAACTAAATATTACTAGGAGAATGATATTGTATTTTAATGATTTAAATTTAGTTGAACCGATTCAAAGAGCTTTGGAATCTGAAGGATATACAAAGCCAACACCTATTCAAGAACAAGCTATTCCAGAACTTCTTCAAGGAAAAGATTTACTCGGATGTGCCCAAACAGGTACAGGTAAAACAGCCGCTTTCGCGCTTCCTATCTTACAAAACTTAGCTTCTGAAAAACCACTTAAAAAAGAAAAACGTCAAATTAAGGCACTCGTTATAGCACCTACAAGAGAGTTAGCCATCCAAATTGGGGATAACTTTAAAAATTATAGCGCAAACCTTCGATTAAAAACATTGATGGTTTATGGGGGCGTCTCACAACATCCTCAAACGAAACAACTCAAACGAGGCGTTGATATTTTAGTAGCAACACCTGGTCGTCTATTAGATTTGATTAATCAAGGACATATTAGTTTGAAAAATGTTCAGCATTTTGTTTTAGATGAAGCAGATTTAATGCTAGATATGGGAATGATTGACGATGTGAAAAAAATCGTTAAATTTATTCCAAATGACAGACAAACAATGCTTTTTTCAGCAACCATGCCTAACGCAATCGAAAAACTTACACGTTCTATCTTAAAAAATCCAGTCAAAGTAGAAATCACACCTGTTGCTTCAACAGTGGATACAATTAAACAGGAAGTGTATTTTGTAGATAAAGGAAATAAAACCAATCTATTGATTCACTTATTAAAAGATGATTCCATTGAATCAGCATTGGTCTTTTCACGAACAAAACATGGAGCTGACAAAATTGTTGGTTCACTTGGAAAAGCTGGATTTTCAGCACAAGCTATTCATGGGAATAAAACCCAAAAAGCACGACAACGTGCATTAAATAACTTTAAAGAAAGAAGAACAAAAATATTAGTAGCTACTGATATTGCTGCTCGTGGAATTGATATTTCTGAACTTTCTCATGTTATTAATTATAACTTACCTGAAGTTCCAGAAACTTACGTCCATCGAATTGGACGAACTGGACGATCAGGTCATAGTGGCGTGGCTATTTCATTTAGTGACCACGAAGAAAAATCTTTATTAAGAAATGTTCAAAAGTTGATTGATAAAGATATTCCTGAAAATACAGAAAATCCTTTTCCTTTAGCTAATAAACCAAAGAAAAAGGCTTCAAAAAAATCAAACGCTCGAAGAAACAAAAAATACCCATCTTCTCAAAAAGCGAATGCTTCTAACAAATCCGAACATTCAAATGGAGGACGTAGAAATAAAAATCGCAGAGGGAAGAATTCAAACCCATCGAATAAAAGCAAATCTCGAGGGAACCGTGCGTACGCTAAAACACGATAATTAACAGCTATAAGAGAAAAGCATCCATTAAGATTTAAATCTTAATGGATGCTTTTTGATTGTTCATTGAATAACAAATAAATGAGCGATATACTCTTTATATTAGTTTTTTAATATTTTAGAGTGGAGATTTTTATGAAAAAAGAGATGAAAAATATAGTAATAGGAATAATTGTACTGATTGTGTTTATAGTTGCAGGCGTTCATTTGAAACAAAGGATGGCTAGTCAATTAGCCGCTTCAAAAGAAAAACCAGTGGAACCTTCCAGTTCAAAAATAACAAAATCTGTAGAAACAATTGAGTATGATCTTCCGCTATCTAATTCAGAAAAAAGGGTTGAACATCCAACCCATGTGGTTTTGCATTTTACGAGTAATGCACTCAATAAGCCGCAAGATCCATACCTTATAGAAGATGCATATGACATTTTTAAAGAAAGTGGTGTTTCAACAAATTATGTCATTGGACGAAGTGGTGAGATTTATTCTTTTGTACCTGAAAATAGAGTGGCTTATCATGCGGGAAAAGGGAGTTTGTCTGATTTCCCGGAGTATAATGATCGTTTGAATTATTATTCGATTGGCATCGAAATTTTGGCGATTGGCACGTGTGAAGAAATGAGTACGATGATTCCTGTAGAAAATTTTGATTTAATTGATTCGGACTTGGTGGGGTATACGGAAGCACAATATCAAGCGCTAAATGTATTAATAGAGGATATTGTTGGAAGATACCCCGGAATTAAAAAGAATCGAGCGCATATTGTGGGGCATGATGAATATTCAACCGGTCGGAAAACTGACCCAGGAAGTTTGTTTGATTGGTCAAAAATAGGACTGTAATTTTGATTCTTACAGTCCATTTTTTGAATTAATAGAGAAATAAGCCGATGATTCCTGATAGAACCATAATGAGGATGGGATTTAATTTGTATTTTCTGAGCAAAAATAAGGCGAATATAAATACAATGACTGCGGCAAGGTTGAGATTGGCGCTTTGGATATTAAGGGTAGTGTCTCCAAAGAAAGCCAGCAAGAGAATGGTGGACGCTGCGGATGCGATAAGGCCTACTGAACTCGAACGTAAAGCTCTTAAGACGTTAGAGATGCTTTCTGTATTTTGATGCTTTTTAAAAAAATTATATAAAAAGATGGAAATAATAAACCCCGATAGTATACTCCCCACTGTAGCGGCTACGGCTCCAAAAAAACCAGCAATTCGGATCCCAACAA
The DNA here is from genome assembly GCF_900129085.1 of Atopostipes suicloacalis DSM 15692. Taxonomy (GTDB): domain Bacteria; phylum Bacillota; class Bacilli; order Lactobacillales; family Carnobacteriaceae_A; genus Atopostipes; species Atopostipes suicloacalis. Next base: position 19,650 of record NZ_FQUF01000007.1, on the reverse strand, counting down.
AGGAAGCAGTATTAACGACTAGCGGGCCAGGAGTCATTTGAGAAATGGTAATAATGTCGGTATATTCCTGAAGAGTGAGCCAACCGAAATTATTGACGACTTGTTCTTGTATTAATGGAATGATTGCATACCCGCCACCGATACTAAATAAGCCAATTTGGAAAAAACGAATAAATAAAGTAAGGATCATTTTCATTTATTTAAGCTCCTCTCATCGTGTTTTTTAGATAAGTTTGTGCAATAGCCAAAAGTGCGCAGGAAATAATGAGAACAAGCACATTTACATTAAAGACAAAACTTGCGATAAAAGTGATAGGAGCCATTAAAGTAAAGAGCAAATTCTCTTCTTTAAAAATCCCTTGCATCATATCAATAATTAAATCAACGATCGTGGCAGCCACCCCAGCTTCCATTCCTTTTAAAATGGCTGAGATGATGTGATTATCTCTAAATGCTTTGTAAAAAATGGAAATTACGGATAATATGAGGATGGGAGGGAGAACTGTCCCAATTGCACTGATCACTGCACCAAAAATTCCTGCAATGCGATACCCAACTAAGACAGCGATGTTTACGGCGATGGCCCCCGGACTTGATTGGGCGATAGCGGCCATATCCATTAATTCTCTTTCCGTAATCAAGTCTAAATCATCGACAAAATATTTCCGCATCATGGGGATGACAATATATCCCCCGCCAAAAGTAAATGCACTAATGTAAAAAGTAATTCTAAAAAGTGTAAAAATTGTTTTTAAACGATCAAATTTCATATAAAAACCTCCAGTAAATGTTTCAACTTTACTAGTATAATCCTTGTCTATTCATAAGTATAATAGTATAGTTTTATATAATACATAACTAAAAAGTAATGAATAGGAGTCTATATGAAAATAAGACATTTACGTATTTTTAAAGCTGTTTGTGAAGAAGAAAGTATCACTAAAGCGGCTGAAAAATTATATATCTCTCAACCGGCCGTCTCAAATGCGATTAGGGAGTTAGAGAATTTTTTAGGTATCCACTTATTTGATCGTATTTCTAGGAATATTTATTTAAATGAAACAGGAAAGCTCTTTTTAGCGAAAGTAAATAAAGTTCTCGATTTATATGATGACTTAGATCAAAATGTGAAAGAGTTAGGTGAGCAGGCTAAAATAAAAATCGGCTCCAGTATAACGATTGCCAATTTTGTATTACCGCAAAAAATAATTGCTTTTGAAGAAATCTATCCAAATATTCCGCTGGAAGTTACCGTCGAAAATGCGTGGAAGATTGAAGAAAAATTGTCGAATAATGAAGTGGATTTAGGTTTAATCGAAGGGGTTATTTACAATGAAGATTTGATTAAAATTCCTTTTTCTTCCTATAAAATGGCCGTTATTAGTTCGCCTGAGCACCCGCTCGCTTCAGAGGAAGCAATCAGTGTTCATCAGCTTATCCAAGAAAAATTATTATTGCGAGAAAAAGGAAGTGCTATACGTGATGTTTTTGATAGTGCTTTGCTGTTGCATAATTTAAAGGCCAATCCGGAATGGACCAGTATCAACTCTCAATCCCTGATTTATGCCGTCAAACAAAATTTGGGTCTAAGTATATTGCCTCAAATTTTAGTCAAAGAAGAACTGGCTAAAGGAGAACTCTGTGAAATACAGGTTGAAAATTTTGAGTTAGTCAATACAAACCACATCGTGTTTCACAAGGATAAGTTTCAAACCGAGAGCTTTAAAGCGTTAGTTGAAATTATCCAGACAGCGCACTAGATTTTGTTTATTTCCAAGAAATATTTGCTAAAAAAAGTTGGTTTGGACAATCCTAGTGGAGCTCGCGTGCCGACGCTCTGCCCCGCGCTCGAGCTCGCCTAGCTCACGTGCGAGTAATTTCCTCCGCACGCGAGCGGCTATTTCAATCCATTTTCAGAGAATAACGTTTTGCGATCGATCTATCTTAAGTCTCTTAATTGGTTGCTTCAGTTGATAGCCAGTGAAAGATATAGTGGAAGATCTCTTCTTTATTTGTTTCATTAACTAATTCATGGCGGCCATTTGGGAAGAGCTTAAGGGAAGTATTTTTAATGCCTAAATCTTGATACTGTTGGTATAAATTTTTGACAGATTTGCCATATTTACCTACAGGATCTTTGTCTCCTGAAATGACCAATATAGGTAAATCTTTAGAAATACCCGTTAAGCGATGGGGTTGGTATAACGTCTTAAATCCTTTAAAAAGATAATAATAAAAATTAATGGGGGAAACGAATCCACAAAAATCATCCGCTATGTATTTTTTCACTTCCTGCTGATCTCGACTAAGCCAATCAAATTTAGTCTGTTGCTGCTCTACTGCTTTGTTAAAGGACCCAAAAGATAATTTATCAATTAATTTAGCTTTAGATTGATCATTAAAAACTTTGTTTTGGATACTAACCAATATTCTTCCAGCCTTAACATCCAACCCATCTTGTTTGGCTGAACCTGATAAAATAATTCCGTCAATAGTATTTGAATATCGAATGATATATTCTTGTCCAATAAAGGAGCCAAAACTATGAGAAAAAATATAGAGCGGAAGCTCCTTATGTTTTTTCTTAATGAAATCGGAGATAATCTTTTCATCCTCCACAATATTATTGAAACCATCCTCTCCAATATAGCCAAATGCTTCATCGTCTTCTAACGAATTCCCATGTCCCCGATGGTCATCCGCATAAACAATAAAACCTTGACGATTTAAAAAATGAGCAAAGTCTTCATATCGTTTTGAATGTTCTGCCATTCCATGAATAATTTGAACCACACCTATTGGATGGTCCACATCATCCCAAAACCGCAAAAAAATTTGTTTGTCATTTATTCCATTAACCCATTTATATTTAGACAGAACCATTTTATCTCTCCTCATTGATGAAATCTTAAAAAAAGTATAGAACAACTCAGTCGTGGAAATCAATGAAGAATAAATGAATTTATGGGATAATAAAATCATCTAGGCTATAATTATTTTAATATTGAAGATTTAGATTAAGTAAAAACGGAGGGAAGACCATGCCTAAAGAAGGAAAAAATATTACTGAAAATGTAAATACTCCTCCTGGAACGGCTACACATGTAGGAGATAAGAAAATGGAAAACGCCAAACTGACCTATACAAAATACAACAAAGAAAAAATAGACAGAAAAAATATCAAAGACATTGACGAATTCATTAATGACCAAGAAACCGATAAAGTTAAATGGCTGAACATCACGGGTTTACAAAATACAGAACTCATCGAAAATTTATGCCAAGCATTAGACATCCACCCTTTAGTAATCGAAGACATTGTAAACACCGGACAAGCCGCCAAATACGAAGACTATGAACAATATTTGTTCCTAAACACGAAATCAATTGTCTTTAATAAAGAGGATGAATTAGATACCGAACAAATTTCATTTTTACTGTTCAAAGATCAATTGATCTCTTTTCAAGAATCGGAGTCTTCAATTTTTTCTCCATTAAATAAGCGGCTAGCCGAAGGAACTTATATCAGAAAAAATAAAGCAGATGATTTACTTTATGGCTTATTGGATACTGTAGTGGATCATTATTTTATTGTGATGGAAAAAATTGGGGATGAGATTGATCTTGTAGAAGATGAATTACTTTCTGATCCTAACAAAGATGTTTTACATAAAATTTATACTTTAAAACGCGAGTTAATTTTTATACAAAATACACTTTGGCCGATGAGAAATGTCTTGAACACTCTTTCTAGAAACGAATCTGATTTAATCGATGAAAGAACGAACCGATATTTCCAAGACGTGTACGATCATGCGATTCAAATGATTGATTTGACAGAAACGTATCGTGATATTTCAAGTGGAATGCTGGATACGTATCTTTCGAGTATTTCAAACAAAACAAACGATGTGATGAAGATCTTAACTATTTATTCCACCATATTTATTCCATTATCTTTTTTGGCCGGCGTTTATGGGATGAACTTTAAATATTTTCCGGAACTTAATTGGAAATATAGCTACCCTGTCTTTTGGCTAGTCAGTATTTTTATCACTATTATGATGATTCGATTTTTCAAAAAGAAAGATTGGTTGTAAAATAGATTGAGCTAAATGAAAATGAATAAATTAAGGAGATATTGATGAATATACAAGGATATTTAAATATTCCACTAAATGAAACCTATGAGATTAAAGTGGATGATACACATACATTATATGTAGAAGAATCTGGAAATCCAGAAGGTGAAGCTGTGATCTTTTTACATGGCGGGCCTGGAGGTTCCATTAGTGAAAAATCAAGACGCTTTTTTGATCCAAAACACTACCGCATTATCGCATTTGACCAAAGAGGGACCGGAAAAAGCACTCCCTTTTTATCTTTAGAAAATAATACAATTTTTCACAGTGTGTCCGATATGGAAGTTATTAGAGAAAAATTGGAAATTGACAATTGGTATGTATTTGGCGGTAGCTATGGAACAACCTTAGCTTTAGTATATGCCATTACCCACCCGAAAAGAGTTCGCCATCTCATTTTACGAGGGATATTTTTAGGACGTCAAGAAGATATAGATTGGTTATATTTAAATGGGCCGAAGCATTTTTACCCAAAAGAATACCAAGAATTTATCGAATGGATTGACGAAGAAGATAGAGGCGATTTAATTAAAGCCTATTATCATAAAATGACAACGGGAGACGAAGAAACTAGAAAGTTAACGATGAAAAAATGGGCAGATTGGGAAAGTGGATTGGTCAATATTTTTCCGAAGTTTAATCAAAATCCAAAGATTAAAGATAGTGACTTATCGATTGGGCTCTTAGAAGCGCATTACTTTGCGAATCATATGTTTTGGCCAGAAGAGAACTATATCTTAAATCATGTCGGTAAAATTCATTCTATTCCAACTGATATTGTGCACGGAAGATATGATGTAAATTGTCGTGTACGTGGTGCTTATGAGTTAAAGAACGTTTTGCCTCAAGCGAATTTACATGTCATCGAAGCTGGAGCGCATAGCCCTTATGAGCCTTATATGATGAATGAATTGGTTGGAATAATGGATCGGCTGGTTCACTAACAAATGAATAAGAAAAATTTCTTGAATCATAAAGTTATTCCCTGAATTTCCTTTCTACTTATTTTATAATGATTATGTAATTTTTTTCAAAATACGAAAGAAAGAAGGCTCTTTTATGTATAAGATTAAGTTAAAGCGTGCATATGATGATGTGGAAAAAGAGGATGGCTACCGCGTACTGGTCGATAGATTGTGGCCGAGAGGAATCAAAAAAGAAGACCTCCATTACGATGATTGGGAAAAAGAAATCGCTCCTTCTTCAGAAATACGAAAAGAATTTGGCCATGAAAAAGAAAAATATAATGATTTCCGGAAGAAATATCTACATGAATTAGCTGAAAATGAGAAAGCGGATGATTTTGTTGAAAAAGTAAAAGAACAATTACAAAAACAAAATGTCACACTTCTTTATGGGGCCAAAGATCGTGAAAACAATCAGGCAGTGGTTTTAAAAGAATGGCTAGGTCGCCATAAATTAGAGGAATAAATGAGACAGGTGAATTAGATGCGAAAAAATGTATTAACAGTTCTTGGATTTATTGCAGAATGGGTGTTATTTACTTTTTCTTTACACCAGGCAGTCATCGAACTTTCAGAACAAAAGGAAGCTTTAAATGATATAAAATTGGCTTCAAAAAAATATCAAAATGTATCAGCAATGTATTGGCTATTTCCTCCTTTAAAAGTTTGGTTAGAAAAGAGACGGATGGAAAAAATTTTACATGATATTACTATAAATACTAAGGATTTTGATCAGCTATTCGGTTTATCCAATCGAGCTATTGCTTGGGCTTATCTGGCGGTTGCAGAAATTTTCATTAGTTTAATCGCTACAAATGAGGTATTAGAGATTTTTGAAATTGAAGTAACTAACTGGCAGTTTGTAGGCATTAATTTGTTCCTCGTTGGTATAGGAATTTTAATTGTAGCGTATCGAACGAGTGATCTTATTCGTGGACAGATGTATCAGCGGTACAGAGAAGGTCATTAACTAAGTAGTCATTTAAAATAAAATAGAAATAAAAATAGCAAAAAGTCTACTGGAGGGAGAAATATGCTGAAAAAGAGAACCCTTATTGGAGTGGCTTGTTCATTACTTCTGTTGACGGCTTGTCAAAGCAATGAGAATACTGAGTCAAATGAAGATTCTGGAGAATCTGAAAACGAGAATATTGAACAGGTTGAACCGGACCAAGAGAATAATGATTCCACGGAAGAATCGGAATCAGAAGAGTCAGAGAATAGCGATCAAGAAAATCAAGAGGAAACAGAAACGGACGAAGCTTCTTCAGAAGACTCAGTCCCAAATCAAGTAAAAGAAGAAGATTATGCTACTGAAGAAGAAGCAGTCGCCGCGATTGATGATTATCAAGTCGTTGAGCAAACAAATACCGATTTAGGCTATGGTATTGAAGCTTTAAGTGAAGGAGCTGCTGGTCATGAATATATTTCCTGGAATGAAGGTAACTGGCTCATCAAAATTGATTTTCCCTTAGATCCTCAATATGCTGCAGATGAATACGAAGATGGCCAATCTATGGCGGAAGCTGTTGTAGAATTTTTGGAAAACCATATTCTTCCTCCGCCAAGTGAACGGGGAGTTGTTACAATAACAGCTTTCAAAGATCATCCAGAAACAACTATCCGCTGGCAAGATGGTCTAACCGTTTATGAAGTTGAACAAGAAACATCGGATCCAATAGAAACGCTTCAAATAGCGGTAGACTATCAAGAAAATAAAGAATAAATAAAAAATAAATAAAAAGATATGGTTTAACTATAAATTAAACACTCTCTTTACACTTTATTCAAAATGATGAAAAAAGAGTGAAGGTAAGACCTTATGGTTGGTCAAAATCAAAATTAGTGATAAATTATTCTTATAAATCATTTAAAGAAAGAGAGAGAACTTTATGGAAGTACCAGAAGTTAAAGTCAAATTACATGAATTAGAACCTAGCTATACTTTGTTGACAGATATTCGTGAAAAAGCAGGAGCTCCAGTCGCTGAAGCAGAGGCCTTTACGAAAAAGCTGTATGTAATTTATGGTGCAGACGCCGCTCGAAAATTTTATAATCCAGAAAATTTTAAACGTGAAGGGGCAATGCCTGATCTAGTCATTAAAACATTATTTGGTGAAGCAGGGGTTCAAACTCTAGATGGAGATGAACACCACCATCGGAAAAATATATTTATGGATTTAATGACTCCTGATCGGATGGATGAGTACCATAAAATTTTAGACAAAAAGATGACTGCTGCTTTAGATGCTGAGCAGGGGACATTTGAGCTATTCAGTTTAACCCGAAGAGTATTATTTGAAGCGGTCACGGAATGGGCAGGAATTAATCTAGATAATCTATCCGATAAAGAAATTGATGATTTATCAAAATACCAAATTTCTATGATTAGCGGAACCTTTACTTCCCCAGTCGACCATATAAAAGGGGTAGAAGATCGAAAAAAATCAGAGAAATGGGCGAGAGAATTAATTGAATCTGCTCGTGAGCATCCTGTCCCAGGGAAAGAAAATGTAGCTTTATATGCTTTTGCTTCCGCAAAAGATTTGAATGGAGAGCTACTTCCTCTCGATACAGCGGCCGTTGAGTTATTAAATATTATTCGACCAACATTGGCATTGACTGTTTGGGCGGCTCTAATGGGGCATGCTTTATTTAGTCGCACAGATATTTATGACCAATTGAAAGCCAACTTTGATGAACTACAAGATTCTTTCATTCAGGAAATGCGACGTTATTATCCTTTCTTCCCAGCTGTCCCTGCAATTAGCTTGCAAGAAGTGGAAATTGATGGGTATAGAATTCCTGAAGGTAGCTGGGTGGCTTTAGATTTGTATGGAACGAATCATGATGCGAGAACGATTGATCAGCCGGAGGAATTCAGGATTGACCGCTATCAGGAAGACCCAGAACGTATTTCTTATGAGGAAGAATACGAAATGATTGCTCAAGGTGGCGGAGAATTTCGTAGTATGCATAGATGTGCGGGTGAATGGATTACCTTGCATACCTTGCGTGTATTATCGGATCACTTAGTGAATAAATATGAATTTTCTGTACCAGAACAAGATTTTGAAATTCCAATGAACCGATTTCCAACTTATCCAAAGAGTAAAGTTTTATTGTATAAAGAAGAAAATTAAATAGGGAAATGAAACAAGGACTGCTTTAGAGATAATAAGCAGTCCTTTTTAAATATTAAAAATAGCCAAAATATTTCGCTATTAGCCATTAATTTCTACGACATTTTCAATCCCATCGATTGCCTTTAGTTTTTTAATAAAATCATTCCGTTTGGCTTTTTTTCCGATATCTAGCGTAATTGTAAAAATAATACCTTGATCATCTTCATCGCCTGAGCTTTCTTGTTCAATATTTAGACTAGAAACCTCTAAATCTTCTGAATGAATATATTCAAGAAAATGACTAAATCCATGCTTGGAAAAAACAATGAGGGAAATCTCTGTGAATTCTATTTTTTTTTGAATATAATCTTTAAATGGACGAAGTAGAATAATAATTCCTACAATTAAAAATACACCAGCAATGGCTGCTGCATAAAAGCCACCGCCTATTGCTAAGCCAAGAGCGGCCGCACTCCAAATACTTGCTGCGGTTGCTAATCCTTGGACTCGATTTTCATTTGTAACTAAAATCGTCCCCGCCCCAATAAAACCAATTCCACTAATTACATAAGATCCCATGCGTGTGGGATCAATATTGGCATCCCCATATAATTCGTACATATAGATATTTGTCATCATAATAATCGTAGTACCTAAAGAAACTAGCGTATGGGTTCGTAGACCAGCCGCTTCATTTTTAATTCCACGATCCACTCCAATAATTCCGCCCGCAACAATCGCAAACACCATTCGCAAAATAATCGTAATAAAATTTAATTCCGACAAATCAAACGATAGGTTAAACATCTATTTTCCTCCCTGCTCATTTTCTTCTGAGGCACGTAAAACACGATTGAGAAAAGTTTTTATATTGATTCCATGGTAAACTATAAAGAAGAAAAAATTACTCTGTAATGAATATCAATATCTTTCTATTCATTATTGTCTAGAAAACCAATTAAAGTCAAGTTCTTACGTTTAAACTTAGAAATAAGAATAAATGAAAATAAACAAAAGGCAGGAAAAATTATGGATTATAAAAAAATGACAATTCAAAATAAAGACGATATCCTTTTACCTAACGAACCCTTTGATTTGTTCGGCCGGTTGATTGTTAGTCGAATAAACAATCAATGGTCTTATGAAATTGAGGAGTTTGATGAGGTAGAGACGATGGTATTTCCGGATGAAAACTACGACTTTCATCAAATTCAGGAAAAAGGCTTTGCGATTGGCGCTTATCATAAAGAGAAATGTATTGGTTTAGCCATTTATGAATATAACTGGAATAACTACTTATATTTATATGATTTAAAGGTAAATTCTGATTTTCGTAAAATGGGGGTAGCGAGTAGATTAATCAAAGAAGGTCAAAACTATGCAGAAGAGCTCGGCTATAAGGGAATTTATACGGTAGGTCAAGATGACAATTTAGCCGCATGTCTCTTTTATTTAAAACAAGGGTTTGAAATAGGTGGCTTCAATACGCGTGATTATGATTATACGAAACAGGAAGGGAAAGCGGATGTGTATTTTTATCTGAAATAAAAAAACAAAATGGTTATATAGGTATTTTTGTCTATATAACCATTTTTTGTTTTAACCAATTAGCGACTAATAATGACATCACATTTTGCATGGCGAATAACATAGCTGGTTACGGATCCCAATAACACTTTAGCAATACGACCTTTTCCCGTAGCTCCCATGATAATTAAATCAATCGCCCAGCGTTCCACCAATTTATTTGTAATCTGTGTACGTGGTTCTCCATAAATGAGTTCTTTATGGATATGAACGCCTTGACTATTCGCATAATTTTCTAAAGCCGATAAAAATGAATTTCGTTCGTCAATAAAAAAGCCGACATTATCCTCTGGAAGAACATGCACTAAAAAAATATGACTTCCCCATAATTTAGCCTGTTGAATTCCTCGTTTAAATGCGTCAATCGATTCTTGCGATCCATCTACGGGTAACATAATATTTTGATAAAAATTTTCCATTTTGAACGACTCCTTTCAAAAACTAATGACAAGTCAAAAAAGAGAGCGTTTTTCAATTTTTCAAATATAGTATAAACTATCAAAGGATTTAATCAAAGAGAAAAGACAGTGAACAATAAGTTAATCATTTTCATCCCTGATTAATCGTCATAAATACTAATTAATGTTACTATTAACTTTAAGAACAAAGTAAATATTTGGAAAATAAAGGAGCATAACATTGAAATTTATTTCATGGAATATTGATTCATTAAACGCAGCATTAACAAGTGATTCAAATCGAGCAATAATGACGAGAGAAGTTTTAAAATCCATTATTGAAATCGATCCGACGGTTATTGCTATTCAAGAGACAAAATTACCTAGAACCGGACCAACTAAAAAACATTTAAAAATATTAGCAGAAAATTTCCCGGATTACGAACTTGTCTGGAATATTTCGAAAGAACCGGCGCGAAAAAGCTATGCCGGAACAATGTTTTTATATAAAAATCATCTAAAGCCTCAAATTACATATCCAGAAATTGATGCACCGGATACAATGGACGCTGAGGGGCGTATTTTGACTTTAGAGTTTGAAGATTTTTACTTAACACAAGTTTATACGCCGAATGCTGGGTCAAAGCTGGTTCGTTTGCCAGAACGTCAAAAATGGGATGAAAAATATGCAGAATATTTAGTTTCTTTAGATAAAGAAAAAATTGTTTTAGCATCAGGAGATTTTAATGTGGCGCATAAAGAAATTGATATTGCACATCCAGATCGAAATCGTCGTTCAGCAGGTTTTACAGATGAAGAACGAGCAGGATTTACTCATCTTCTAGATCAAGGATTTACGGATACTTTCCGTCATGTCCATGGAAATGTAACAGATGTTTATTCTTGGTGGAATCAGCGTGCGAAAACAAGTAAAATTAATAACTCGGGATGGAGAATTGATTATTGGTTAGTAAGCGATCGAGCAGCAGATAAAGTGGTTAGATCTGAAATGGTTGATTCCGGAGAAAGACAAGACCATACACCTTTACTTTTAGAAGTTGATTTTTCTTAAGATGTGTTTTTTGTCTTTAAAGACACTTAAAAAATCCAAAACACTAACTAAAATCAAGGATGTCAAAATTTGCTCAGCAAATTTTCTCATTGTAAAAACAAAAAATATGTTTATATTTATCAAAGCACTTCCACTACGCATGAGTTGCTGATAAAAGTGCGCTATAGTGGTGTCTCGCCCACAGATTATCAAAAAGTGCGTGCAATAGTGGCGTATCGCCCACAAATCATTGAAAAGTGTGCGCAATAGGAGTGTATCGCCCACAGATTATTAAAAAGTGCGTACAATAGGGGTTTATCGCCCACAAATTATTAAAAAGTGCGTGCTGGTAAGTATTAAAAATTATTCACTGTTTATTTCGAGAATCCTCAATGGAAGTTGCTAAAAAATTAGAGGTTTCTTATCCAGTTTACGATAAAAATATTTCAAATTATTTAATGAATCTTCAAAAAAAGTATACTTAATAAAAATAAATGGTGCTTCAGCGTCTATAGACTTTAGCTGAAGCGCCATTTTTAAATCGTTATTTTATAATATGAATTCGTTGAATTGTTTGACCGTTTCAAAATAGTAGGTAGATTCTGCTCGCATGTGTTCTTTAATTTCAGGAATACTATGAGACCAACCCGCAGCTGCAAAATCTACATTACAACTTTTGGCCATCTCTAATCCTGGTTTCAAATCATCCACCATTAAGGCTTCTGTTTCATGAAGATTGAAGCGTTCTAAGATTTTTTCAATCGGATAGGGATGTGGCTTTCTTTGATGTTCTGGTAATTCCCATCCGAAAATTGCATCAGGGACAAATCCACAATGAATAGAATAGTCTCTTTCAATTCGGCTTCTTTCAGAATGAGAAACAACAGTGACAATCCCACCTTGTTTTTTAAATTCTAGAATGGTTTCGGCAAATAAATCATAGAAATCTGGTACCGTTGATGCAGTATATTTTTTCCAAACGTCTTGTTGATGTTTTTGCTCTTCTTCTGTGAATTTGATAATGTCTGTACATAAGGAAGAAAAACCTGGATTAAAGCAGTATCTAACAAAATCTTCAAAAGTAATCGGCTCATCATTGGGTCTTAAGTCCTTAAGAGCTTCAATAAATGATGGATAGTGTATATCTGGTGTACTTTTTACTCCTGTATCATCATGGTCTAAGATTAAACACTTATATTTTAAAGCCATAATAACCTCCTATAAATTGTAACGTCTTCTTTCAATAAATCTTAACATACAATTTAATCGTTTTCTTGAATCAGAAGAAAACAGAAACGGAATGCTATAAATTTATTTGAGTACTATTTTTTGATTACAGTAACGTAAGCACACCATCTAATTGTTTTTCAATTTTATCCCGCAATTGATGAGTAATCATAATGACCGTTAACTTCGGATTATTGACTAGATTTTCTTCAATCCGAAGAGCACTTGATTCATCTAAGCTAGAGGTTCCTTCATCAATTAAAATAATTCGTTTACCTCTGATTAATCCTCTTGCCAGCGCAATACGTTGTCTTTGTCCACCAGAGAGTAATCGGCCAGCTTCACCGATATCCGTATCTAAGCCGTCTGGTAATTTTTCAATAATGTCTTCTAAAACGGCTTCTTTAATGACTTGATTAAATGCTGAGTTAGAAAAAGATTCACCTAAAGTAATATTCTCTCGGATTGTTCCGCTAAAAAGATAGGGCGTTTGGTCAATATATAAAATATTATTTCGTAAATCTTTTCCATTGATCTCATTTAATTCAAGGTTGGAAAAAGTAGCTGATCCAGTATAATCTATTAATTTTCCAATGAGTATATTGAGTAGAGTAGATTTTCCGCTGCCACTTGATCCGACAATGGCATATTTATTTCCAAGCTCAAAGTGATAAGAAATATCGGATAGTACTTGTTTGTCTCCATAGGCGTAGCTTAAATGACTTAGTTTAATTCCTTGGATTTCAGAAGGAATGAGATGTTGATTGTTTTCTGTATGTGCTTCAATGTTTTCGAATTTATCAAAAATAGGTTGCACCGAGCGAATTTGTGCGAGTTGGGTACTTACATTACCTAGAGTATTAAAAATGGTAATCCCTAAATTACTCGTTGCAGCAAAAGAACCAATCGGTACAATTTTTCGGAAAGCTAAGAAACCAGTTAATGTGAGAATAGAGATTTGTCCAAAAACATTCCCAAAAACTCCAGCAATCGTTACATTAGAAACAACTACGGCTTGATCATTTTTAGCAGCCGCCAATTTGAGCGATGCTTCTCGAGTGTTTTTTGTAATATTTTTTAAAAGACTATAAGAAAATAAAGTATCAAAACCAGATAAAACTTCGGAAACACGACTCAGAAACCGCTCGTTTTCCTTTGTCGTATTTAACGAAGATTTTGCCATTTGTTTTTCGAATATTTTTGGCAGAAAAATTGTGAGTGCACCTGCTACAATGGTCCATAGAACAAGGCTCCAATGGAAAAAGAATAAGGCAATAACAGAGGTTAAGGTAGCAATTGAGCCAGTTAATAAAGCGTAGAAATTGTCAAAACCAACTGTTTCTATAGTGGATAAGTCATTACTGAGCCAAGAAGCATACGTTCCAACTTGTCGTTTGTGGAATTCATTATAGCTCGTTTTCTCTATGCGCTGAGTGATATCGGTCCTGATTGCGGTAGCCATTTTTTGTTTCACTTGACTAATCTTAATGATTTGCAAACGAACGAAAATCAGTTGAATCGCAAACAAGCCTAATACTATTCCGACAATTCTTAGAAAATGATTGAAGTTAAAGGCAATTAGTGCATCCAATGCACTAGCAACTTGTACACTGACAATAGTCTGACATAAGCCAGTAAGAAATAAGATAAGAGTGACGACTAAATTTTCCTTCCAAAATTTGTAAATGTAATAAAACATTTTAATCCCCTCCTGTTTATTTGTAAATAAAGTATAAAAGAAGTAAACTACATAGAAGTTAAAATTTACATATATGTAAAAAAAGAGGAGATTTTATGGATTTTGGAAAGACATTTAAACAAATTCGTAAAAGTAAAGGGATGACCCTAAAAGAAGCGGCTGGAGAAAGTATGTCTCAAGCTCAACTTTCTCGTTTTGAGAATGAACAATCCATGGTGACCGTGGATTTACTTTATGAGATGTTAAGCAATATAAATACAACCCCTCAAGAATATTATTTTTTAATGGGAGCAGATCCTGAAAAGGAGTTAAAAGATTTTTTCTATCGAATTATTGAATTAGATGGAAAGTTTCAAGAAACTGAAGTGCTTGAAACCGAAAGAGAGAAATTAAAGGATAGCAATCCCGGTCCTTACGATTGGCAAAGATATATGATTTATTTTATTGAGAACCTTATTAAAGCAAAGAACAACGAACCTTTTGATGCGGATAATTATGTACGAGATTATCTCATGCAAATTGAAGATTGGGGAGAGCGAGAGTTAAGAATATATGCATTATTTGGCTTTATTTTACCTGTTGAGACGACTTATTTTCTAATGAAAACAGCCGTTAAAAGAAGTCAACTCTATCAGGGAATACCTCAAGATATGAAGTTGCTGCATACCATTTTGACCAATAACTTTTCTACATTTATTTTTCATAATCGACTGGATTATGCGAAAGAAACCTTATTATTATTTGAAGAAAGTCTCAAACATCATTCTGAATTTGTGGAATCTCATTTAAATTTACTTTTTAATAAAGGAATTTTTGCCTTTAAAGAAGAGAATGTTGAAAAAGGAAAGAGGTGTTGTGAACAAGTTCTTTCTCTTTGCGAGATTTTGCAACAAAAGGAAAGAGGGAAAATGTACGCGTACCGATATAAAACATGGGTAAAAGAATATGATAATCCTGATTTTAAAGAAATCACGATTGAACCAGGGATTTTAGGGTTTACTTTAGATGGATAAAAGAATGGAGTTCTTTACAGCATTTGGAGGATTTTAAGAATAGGATTAAATTTTTGGAGGAGTCTCTATGAGAATAGGATACGCAAGTCAAACAGTGGGAATACCAGGAGTAAAATTTAAAACCACAAGATTAAAAAATATAACGGATGAAAAGTTAATAGAACTTATTCATTCCAATTTACATTCACTTGATTTAATTTTTGATTATAACATTAAAAACAATATCCAAATGTTTCGAATTAGCTCCGATATTATCCCTTTTGGTTCACATGAAGCCAATAAATTAAAATGGTGGGAATTATTTCAAGAGGAATTGGTTGCGTTGGGAAAAAAAGCACAGGACAATGACATTCGTCTCTCTATGCATCCTGGCCAATATACAGTATTAAATTCGCCAAACATAGATGTTGTTCATCGAGCAGCAGCGGATCTTTTGTATCATACTCGCTTTTTAGATGCGATGAATCTTGATGAAAGCCATAAAATTATTTTACATGTCGGTGGAGTTTATGGTGATAAGAAGTCAGCAATGGAGCGCTTTATTGAAAATTATAAACAACTAGATGAACGAATTCATAAGCGTCTGATTATTGAAAATGATGATCGACAATATACTATTTCTGATGTGCTTTCGATTGCTGAAAAAATTAATACACCTGTTGTTTTTGATAATCTTCATCATGAATGCAATCCAGATGATGAATTGAGCGAAGCAGAATGGATGATAGAAAGCAAAAAAACGTGGGGTATAAAAGATGGGCAACAAAAAATTCATTATGCTCAACAAGACGCAGAAAAAAGACTAGGGGCTCATTCAAGAACGGTGGATTTAAAGAAGTTTGCTAAATTCTATTCTAAGTTACCGACTAAAGAGATTGATATTATGTTTGAAGTGAAAGATAAAAATCTATCCGCAATAAAAGGTATTAATTTATTAGCTACGCCTCATATCAAATATTTAGAGAAAGAATGGGGGCGTTATAAATACTGGGTATTAGAGCATTCTCCTCAAATTTATAATGAAATTCGCCAACTCTTAAAGGATAAGAATCATTATCCTGTGATAGAATTTTATGAATGGATTGATAAAGCGTTAGAGAAGCCAATCAGAGGTGGAACGGCTGTAAATGCTGCTCAGCATATTTGGGGTTATGTAGAGGATCTAGCGGATGCGAAAACAAGAGCAAATTTTGACAGAAATATTGAAAAAGTGGCCGAAGGAGGCTCAACTCTTCCTTTAAAAAGACTTCTTTGGAAATTAGCCGTGGCAAAAGAACAACCTTACCTCATGAATTCTCTTTATTTTAATGAAATATATTCAGAGTATGCGAAAAAGTACCGACTTATTTTAGAAAGATAAGCAGTACTTTTTCTACTTTATGAATATTTGGAAGAACCTAAGAAACTTCTAGAATCCTTAGGTTTACTTCGCCTGCTGGTGTCTCAATCTGTACATTATCGCTTTCTTTATGACCTAACAATCCTCTACCAATAGGCGATTCAACAGATATTTTATTTTTTGAGGGATTGGCTTCGACTGGACTAACGATTGTATAGATTTCTTGACTGCCATTGGGCAACTCCATAAATTTTACCGTGCTGCCAATGATGATAGCTTCATGTAACTCACTATTTGAATAGACTAACTCAATATTATTTAATATTTCTTCAATATCTTTAATTCGTTCTCTTACCAAGGATTGCTGTTCCAGCGATTCGCTAAAACACTTGTCTTCTTCAAAGTCACAAAATTTTCGAAGTCGCTTAATTTCTTCAGTGATTTCTTGCTGACGCACATTTTTTAAATAATTTAGTTCTTCTTCTAATTTCTTTTTTCCTTCTAAAGTCATCGGATATTTTTGCAACATAAAAATCACGTCCTTTTATTTTCAAATATCTGTGTTTTAGTTGTTTTATTCAGTACCGCCGTGACCCTCTTTCGTAATAAAGTATATCATAATTCAGACAAAGCCTTTAAGGATACAGTTGAAGATGAAAAAAGAGAGGACTCAGTTAAAGTTAAAACTGAAAAACTCTCTTTTTAAAAGAATAATCATTTTTCCAAAACCGCGAAGTAATTGTTCTCATCATCAGCAAAATTAAATACTTTTTCACCAGAAGGCATAGTAACCAGATCACCAAGTGTAATTTCTTTTTCTGTCATATCCGAATAGAGTTGTTCGAGATCATCGGTAAAAAACATGAGAGATGGCGTACCTAAATTCATTTCGGGTTCCATTTCGGCAACAAATGCTTTATCAGTTAATACGATACTTGTCATTGCTTTCTTTGGAGCGACTTCAATTCGACGCAATCCTTGAATTTCTAAATTTTCTTCCAGCACAATAAAATCTAATTTCTCCGTCCAAAATTCTTTCGCCTTCTCGAGATTGTTAACATAAACCATCACTTGTCCCAATCTATTGATCATCGGCTTTCACCACCTTTGGATAATCTAGTTTTTTAGTTTAATGTTTAGGAATGGTTAGGCTTCTTGAACATAAGTGTACCAAAATTGAGAAAAACTTTTACGTGAAATGAACTCATAAAAATAAAGAGACTTATCAAATGAATTAAATTGTATTTATAGATAGAATGAATAGTGAAAATCAAAGGGAGTGAAGAGAATGCATGAATTACATCAACTATTAAGTCAATTGAAAGATCATGAATGGGTGAACTTATCGCATGAAGTTCATGAGGAGATTCCTTTTTACCATACTTTTAATCCATTAAAGGAGACAGTCATTTCATCGATGGATGAGGACAATGTATATTCCTTGGAATATACAATTGGAAGTTCACATGGTACACATATCGATGCGCCTAGTCATTTTGCAGAAGGAAAAAGAGATTTATTGGATATTCCTCAAAAAGAGCGGGCTTTACCTTTATATGTGATTCATTTAGAAGATAAAGTAAAAGATGATCCAGGTTATGCGGTCACAGTAGAAGATATTCAAAATTTTGAAGCAGAATATGGTAAAATACCAGCGGATAGCTTTGTCGCGTTTTCGAGTGGTTGGTATAAAAGATTTTACGATTCGGATGTGTTCAAGAACGCGGATGAAGAGGGCGTTGAACATACCCCAGGATGGTCTATTCCAGCGCTTGAGTATTTGAGTCGTACACGCAATGTGACTGCCATTGGGCATGAGACGTTAAATACAGATAGTGGTGTAGAAGCTGCCGAAGCTGGATTTTTAGTGGCTCAACAATATTGGCTAAGAGAAGATAAATATCAAATTGAATTAATGGCCAATTTAGACAAAGTCCCTGCTGTTGGGAGTATTATTTTTGTAGGAATGCCACATATTAAAGATTCACCAGGCTTTTCTGCAGAAGTCTTTGCGGTTGTTCCAAATGAATAAAATAAACAAGTAAAACATTCTAGCGAAGAATCGAAAACTCTTTGGTTCTTCGTTAAATTATTTTTTAGTCAATAGATAGGAGTCTCTTATGTTCGCTCAGTTAGAAACTTGGCAATATTATGCACTTATTTTCCTCGGATTAATCAATCTATATACGTTCATCCTTTATTTTGTGGATAAAAGACGTGCGATCGCTAGAAAGCATCGCATTCCTGAGAAAAAATTATTAACTTTCACTTTTTTATTCGGTGGAATAGGAGCTATACTGGGAATGTCTGTTTTCCGTCATAAAACGAAAACACTCAAATTTAAAATCAGTGCACCTCTTGCTTTTATATTTACGATGCTTAGTTTATGGCTTATTATTCAATTTTAGTCATTTATAATTTGAAGGGACTATTTCTGTACTTAGTGAAATAATCGAGAACATTCATAAGGAGAGACTAAAATGAATTATATTCGAGATTATGCGATGATGGTGGCGATCTTTAGCTTTGCGAGCATGGCTTGGTTTGGTTGGTCGCAAGAAGAACCACCAAAAAGTTGGCGAAAGTATATTGGGATTTTGACAGGGATTGCTTTGTTACTTTGTCTACTCGGTGTCTATTTAAGTATAAAAAATTGGGGAGAAGCAACGGCATTAGCCAATGAGCAATCGTTCATCTATTATTATGTATTCGTAGTTCTTGAGTTCGTAATTGCAGGAATCGGGGCCTTTATCTTGTTCCAAAATACGAAGGGACACTATATCGCACCTTGGGTTTGTTTTATAGTCGGTGTTCATTTCTTTGGATTGCGATATGTTTTTGATGATTTCAGTTTAAATATTTTAGGTCTTTTATTGGTGATAGTGTCAGGGGTTTCTTTATATGTTTCGAAAAATACTAAGTTAACAAATAGTACAATAACTGGAATAATTTCTGGAACGATATTTTTAGTTTTTGGTCTTTTTAATCTGATTAGATTTTTTAATAGATGGCTCTGTTAAAGTTAGTTGTTGATAATTGATTTTAAAGAACGAATGTTCTATAATTGAACTAACTACATTAGGGTTGGTGATGATTGTGAGAGC
>NZ_FQUF01000037.1 GCF_900129085.1 Atopostipes suicloacalis DSM 15692 | reverse complement strand
AGAAACGAAAGGCCTTTGAGCTGACGCTCAATCGGCATTCATCTTCCACTTTTGCTTTGCTTAGAAGTGAGAGTCTTCTGCCGAAAAACGATAAATGATTACAATTCTCTTTCGAGCCCGTCTTTTGTTAGATAGGTTCCGTCTTTGTCCTGAAGAACTAATCTTTGTTTCATTAATCGACCAACGGCACGTTTAAATTGACCTTTTGAAATACCAAAGTATTCTTTAATATCCTCTGGGTCACTTTTATCATGATAAGGAATTCGATGGTTTGAAGAACGTTTTAATAATGTGAAAATCATAGCAGCATCGTCATCTAATGCTTCATACGCTCGTGGTAATAAAGAAACATAAAGAACGCCATCCTCTCGAACACCAATAACTCTTCCGCTGACAGCTTCTCCGAGTCTAGGTTCGCGATCTCTTTCGTTTGGATGAACAAACCCAACACAGTCGTTATCTAGATACAGATAACTTCCTGCTTTTAACGAACTAATTACAGTTCCTTCAATATTTTCATTATGCATTTCTGAATGACCTTCTGTTGCCTTTTGAATTACATCATCAATTTGAGCTAATTGACCCCACATTCTGTTTTTCTGATCCGTTCTTACAGTCAGAAAAAGCCGATCTCCTTTTCTTGGCCAAACATTTGTAAATACCGGTAAATCATCCAGAGAAACGGCTAAATCTTTTTCCGTCCAACCCACATCAACAAATACACCTAATTCACGTTGTACTTCGACAACTTCTCCCCAATCATACACTCCTTCATAAATAGAAGGAATTTTAGTCATCAGTACATATTCATCTTTTTTATTGATATAGCAAAATCCTTCGATTACATCTCCAATATCAAAAGCACTAACTTCTTCATCTAAAACTTTAAAGGTGACCCCTTCTTTTTGAGCAAATAAGTTGGTCTGATTTTTGTCAATAACCATCGCAGTAGTAATTGTACCCAGTATATTATTCATTGGTATGCTCCTTGTTCCTAATATTTTCTACTTTATTATAACCTTGATTGTCCTTGAATGAAAGAAAGGACCTTGCATATTTAATGTGCAAAGTCCTTAATCACTCAAAGTTTCATCATTAGGTTAAATTGCTGTTGTTTCACCACGGTAAACAATTCCACGACGACTGTCTACGGTAATTAATTCACCATTTTCAATAAGCTCTGTAGCTGATTCAGCAGCAACAACGACTGGAATACCCATTGCAATTCCAACAACTGCAGCATGTGAAGTCAATCCACCTTGTTCGACAACAATTGCGGATGCTTTTTCAATGGCAGAGAGGTAGTCTTTATCCGTTGTTTTCACAACTAAGATAGCATCTTCTACCATATTTCTCACAGCTTCATCTGCTGTGTTTGCAACAATGGCGCGACCAATAACTGTGTCACTTCCGACACCTTGTCCTTGAACAAGTTTAGAACCAATCATTTGAATTTTCATTAAGTTCGTTGTTCCACTTTCACCAACTGGAACACCTGCTGTAATAAGGATTAAGTCTCCTTCTTTAGCAAAACCTTCTTCAACAACAAAACGAGCTGCTACATTAAACATGTCATCTGTTGATTCAGGTTTTTCAGCAACATAAGGTTGTACGCCCCACTTTAAGGTTAAGTTTAAAGCAGCTTCTTTTGAGAAAGTCATCGCAACAATATCTGCTTTAGGACGGTATTTAGAAATCATACGAGCAGTATGTCCTGATTCTGTTGCTGCTACAATGGTACCAATATTTAGGTTTTTAGCTGTATGACCTACTGCTTGACCGATAGCTTCTGTAGTATCTGATTGATCAAAGGCTCTCAAAGCATAAGCATCTTGATCGATTAGAGACATTTCTGTACGGACAGCAATATTACTCATCGTACGAACAGCTTCTACTGGATATGATCCGGCAGCTGTTTCGCCAGAAAGCATAATAGCATCTGTTCCATCAAAAATTGCATTTGCAACGTCTGATGCTTCTGCACGTGTTGGACGAGGGTTTTGTTGCATAGAATCTAGCATTTGTGTAGCTGTAATTACTGGTTTACCTGCACTTCGGCATTTATCAATCATTTGTTTTTGAACGATTGGTACTTCTTCTACAGGAATTTCTACACCTAAGTCTCCACGAGCAACCATTAAACCATCAGATACAGAGATAATTTCGTCTAAATTATCAACACCTTCTTGGTTTTCAATTTTAGGGATAATTTGAACATTCAAACTATTATTTTCTTCTAAAATTTCTTTAATTTCTAAAACATCGCTTGTACGACGAACAAATGACGCCGCAATAAAGTTAATACCATTTTCTAAACCGAATAGGATGTCTGAACGGTCTTTATCTGTTAAACCTGGTAAGTTTAATGAAGCTCCAGGAACGTTTACTCCCTTATTATCTTTAAGAACACCGGTATTTAATGCAGTTGTTACAATTTCATCGTTATCAAAGTCTAGTTCTTTAATTTGTAACTCAATTAGACCATCATCTAATAATATTTGCATACCTACTTCAACGTCATGGATTAAGTGTCCATAAGAAACAGAGAATTTTTCTTTTGTTCCAGATACTTCTTTCATTGAAACACGAACAGTATCCCCTTTTGTAATGTGTACAACATCTTCTGCCATTTTATGTGTACGTATTTCTGGGCCTTTCGTGTCTAGCATGATCCCTACTGGTTGTCCTAATTTTTCAGAAATTTCACGAATTCTTTTAATTCTTACTAAGTGTTCCTCATGATCTCCGTGTGAGAAATTCAATCGAGCGACGTTCATTCCTGCTTCGATTAATTGTTCTAAAATTTCTGGTGATTCACTTGCTGGACCAATCGTACAAACTATTTTTGTTTTTTTCATGTGAGAGTTACCCTTCCTTTATATAAATAGTGTTTTTTTATAAAAATTAATTAATATAATTAGATTAAGAACTTATTTAATTCATGTAAATGAAGTTTAGGTTCGTGTTTAAGATTATTAAAGATATCGTCAAATTTATTAGTAACAATTTCTTCATCAACAACTTCTACACATAAACCTGTTTTTCCTTCGGTTAATAATTCTACTGCTCTTGCACCAAATGAACTACCTAACACGCGATCTCTCGCAGTTGGCTGTCCACCACGTTGAATATGACCTAATACAACTTCTCGAATATTAAATGTGTGATCAACTTCTTGGATTTGTCGAACTAATTCAGCTGCTGGCATGACTCCTTCAGCTAAAACTATCAATCCTTGGTTTTTACCTTCTGCAAATCCATCTTTTAAGTCTTTTATAATTTGATTGATATCAAATGGTTTCTCAGGGATTACGATAGCTTCTGCCCCACTACTTAATCCACTCCAAATAGCGATATCTCCCGCATCTCTTCCCATAACTTCTACAACAAGGACTCGACCATGTGAACCTGCTGTATCGCGAACACGATCTAAGGCTTCAACCACTGTATTCACTGTTGTATCAAAGCCTAAAGTATAATCCGTTCCTGCGATGTCATTGTCAATGGTTCCTGGAACACCGATTGTAGGGAATCCATGATTGGATAGAGATTGTGCTCCTCGGAAAGATCCATCTCCTCCGATAACAACAACTCCTTCAATTCCATGTTTTTTAAGCTGTTCTACCCCTTTAAGTTGTCCTTCTTTTTCTTTGAATTCTGGGTAACGCGCTGAGAACAACATCGTTCCTCCACGGTTTAAAATCCCTCCAACATCATTAGAAGTTAGTCGATGAATTTCTCCTTCTACTAATCCTTTATACCCATTAGTAATTGCATAAACTTCAACCCCTAATGATTCTCCACGCCGAACGACCGCTCTAACCGCGGCGTTCATTCCTGGAGCGTCACCGCCACTTGTCATTACGCCAATTCTTTTCATATCTTAACCACCTTATTATACTTTCTTAAAATTTAAAAACTATTCATTAGATATTCTATCATTTATTTTACATAAAGTCTTGAAACTTAACACTTTTATTTAATTTAAGAATTTTTGAGTACAATATTTTGCTCTCCAAACATTTTATTTAACTGTTCTAATATTTGGACATTTACTTTTACATTATAGTTTTGTTTAAACGGTTTTTGCTCTTTCGTTTCTTGATCATAAAGAATAACCGGCGTTTGCCCTCTATTCTGAAGTAAGATCTCTTGCAAAGCATAAAACTTCTTTTGTTCGGATTTCAAGGATTCAAACCGGATATAAAGAACTTGCTTCTTCTCATTCGAGTGTTCTAGCTGTTTAGATGGTTCATCTAATAAATCATCCGCAAGAGCTAGCTTGTTAACAATAATTTTCGCAGGGTATTTAGTTTGTTCTACTTTCCCATCGATAAGGATAGTATCCCCTTGGTCAAATTTTTGTATATATTGTCGATGAACATTTGGGAAAAGTGTTAAGTTCCCTTTTCCAGTGCTGTCTGCTACATCGACAAAGGACATCGGTTGTCCTTTTTTGGTTTGGATATTTTTAATGTTTTCAACCGTTACTAACAGTCTAACATAAGTATCCTTTGAAATATCTGTTAAATATTTGATTGTTTGGTCTTTTCGTAATTCATTATACTTTTCTCCTGGTTCGGAAGTAAAGTAAAAATCAGTTGCTTCATACTCTTGCTTCATTTTTTCTTCGTCCGATATTTCAGTTTTTTGTTCAATTACCGGTGCAAAAATATCAAACAACTCTACATTTCCATGACTCATTTTTATACTGTCTATAATACTTGGAAGTGAATGAATCAGTGAGTTTCTATTCTCTTTAAGTTTATCGAAAGCGCCACTATTTATCAAAGGAAAGATAATTTCTTTATTTAACCATTTTTCGTCTATTCGGTTTAAAAAATTAACGATATTGACATAATCGCCATTGTTCCTACGCTCTTTAATAATTTCTCGAACAAAATTTTTTGGCAAACCCTTGATAATGTCTAAACCAAAACGTATTTTACCTCTTTCAACAGTAAAAGAGGAATAACTTTTATTAATATCCGGAGCCAATAATTCAACACCATATTGTTTGGATTCTGTTCTATAGGTTTTTATTTTATCTTTGTTGGAAGCTTTCATAATGGCGGCAAAAAAACTCGCAGGATAATTTGCTTTAATATAGGCTAATTGATAAGCAACTTTTGAATAAGCCACTGCATGGGATCGATTAAATCCATAATCTGCAAAACGTTCAATATAACCATATACTTCTAGAGCTGTTTCTTTCGAATAATTATTTTCTATTGAGCCTTGAACAAATTGTTGCCGTCCCTTTTCTATTTCTTTGTGGCTTTTTTTAGAAATAGCTCTTCTCAAAATATCTGCTTCGTTCAATGTATAACCTGCCATTATCGAAGCCACTTGCATAACTTGCTCTTGGTAAACCATAACCCCATAAGTTATACCTAAAATATCTTTCAAATCATCGTGCGGATATTTAATCGGTTCTTCTCCATTTTTTCGACGAATAAACGTATCGATTTGTTCCATAGGGCCTGGACGATATAAAGCATTCACTGCCACAACATCTTCAAAGGAATTTGGTTGTAGTTTTCTGAGCACTCGTCTAATTCCGGCAGATTCAAATTGAAAGACCCCATCTGTATTTCCTTTTCGAAAGATCTCCAATGTTTTTTGGTCATCAAAAGGGATCTGATCAATATCTATTTTTTCTCCTTTGTTTTCATAAGGAATAAATCGAATACAATCTGCTAGAATAGATAAATTGCGTAAGCCTAAAATATCTAGTTTTAATAGACCAACTTTTTCTACCGCTTCCATTGTATATTGGGTTAAGTGAATACTTCCACTCCCCTTTTGCAAGGGCGTTTGCTCAATAACTGGGTGATCCGCAATAACAACTGCCGCTGCATGGGTAGAAATATGTCGATTTCTACCTTCAATACTTTTAGCTATTTCATAAATCTTTTGGTTTCGTGCGTTTTCACGAATTAAATTTTGTAAGTCTTGATTTTTAATTCCATTTTCTAACGATACATTTGGTCCACTAGGGATCGCTTTCGCCCATCGTTTAATTTCCTCTTGTGAAGCTCCTAATACACGCGCCACATCTCTTACGGCAGACTTTGCTCCATAAGTACCTATCGTCCCAATTTGCGCTACGTTCTTTCTTCCATATTTATCATAAATATAAGTTAGAATTTCTTCCCGACGATTATCAGGAAAATCTAGATCAATATCTGGCATCGTATAACGCTCTTCATTTAAAAAACGCTCAAACAATAAATTATATTGAATAGGATCAACATTTGTAATCTTTAATAAATAAGCAACCAACGAACCAGCAGCTGACCCTCGACCAGACCCTGTATAAATCTTTTGTCGATGCGCATATCGGATAATATCCCATACAATTAAGAAATAATCAGAAAAACCCATCGTTGTTATGACTTTTAATTCTTTCTCTAATCGCTCAACATATGCTTCCGTAACTTCTTCCACTCGCTGTTCAAGTGCTTCATCGCATAAGGCTTTTAAATATTGAGCAGAGTTTTTTCCTTCAGGGACAGGATATGTAGGCATAATATGTTCATTTAATGCTAATTTAAGATTTATATTCTCAGCGATTATCTTCGTAGCTTGACAAGCCTCTTCTAAATCAACGGCACTAAATTGTTGAACTACCTCATCTGGAGATTTCAATGAGTAATCTCTATCATTTTCCGATAAAAACTGGTTAATCCGTGCTTGATTTTCTGAACCTAAAGGCATATCCGATTTTAGAACTTGTAAAATTTTTGTAGGGAGAGCATCTTTTGGCTCTAAATATTGTACATTACCGAGGGCCACTAAATTTTCTCGATTTTGTTTATAAAAAGATAAGGATTCTTCTGAAGAATCTTGCAAAGAAATGCCTAAGTAAAAATCCTTTATATTTTCTTTAAAATATTGAAGCACTTCTTGGGCTTCAGCTATTCGTTTATTCTGAAGCAACGAAATAATTTCTCCTTGATCTCCAGGAGATATCACAATTAAATGTTCATTTCTGACGATAATCTCTGCTAAGGGAACCGCATTTTGATCGTTCAATTGATACATTGAAGATAATTGAATAAGGGCTTGGTAGCCTTCAAAATTTTTAGCTAACAGCAGTAAGGGATAAGATTCATTTTTCATAATGAAACCTTCTACATCAAGGGTTAACCCAATGATTGGTTTAATATTATTTTTCAGAGCCATTTCATAAAATTCAATTGCACCATATAAAACATTATGATCTGTTAAAGCTAAAGCTTCATATCCTTCTTGTTTAGCTTTTTTTATTAATTCTTGAATAGTTAATGTACTTTCCATCAATGAATGGGTACTGGTTACTTGAAGCTGTATAAATGACACTTTTTCACCCCTCTTCTTTAGTATCCAACTATTTATTACTTCTTAAAACTTTTCGAATTAAATCTCTATAGAAACATTTTAAAAGACCTCAAATTTATGCACAGAGGTCTTAGATAATCTATTAACGTATTCCTAAAGCAATCCTTGCATAACGACTCATACGAGAAGGATCCCAAGCAGGATACCAAATGAGTTTTACAATTGTTTCTTTTATTTCTGGTATTGAGCTTAAAGCTCCAATGATATCTCCTTCTATGACGTCTCCAAAAGGACAGCCCATCGTTGTTAAAGTGATTTGAACTTCGCATAAACCATCTTCGAATAAATTGACCTCATAAACTAATCCAAGATTAACAATATCAATTCCTAACTCTGGATCGATCACTGTCTCTAAATGTTCAATAATTTTCTTTTGTAATTCTTCATTTTCAATGTTTACTTTAGGGGATTCATCCGCCATATTTTCTCCTCCTCGCCCTAATACTATACCACATTCTATAGGCGTTTTAAAAAGTGTTCTACCATTTTAAAAATTATTTCTTGTGGAACTTCATGACCCACTTTTTCAGAAAATTCCAGCTCTATATTTTTTCCGTAAGGTTCTTTAGCTACCTCTTCAAAAAATGAATGTGTTAAATGAGTCGGTACAATTGGATCGGCTTCTCCATGCCAAATATAAAGCGGGCGATTGGCTATTTTTTCAGGTTGTAAATCAAGTGAGATAGGTTCTAACTCTTTTAATCGTAAATTGATTAACTCTTGATCTAAAAATTCATAAGCGGATGAACCATTTATTTTATAATTTTTAAGTAACCATTCTGTAAAGGCAATTGGTGAGGGAGTTCCCATAAGGACTGCTGCAGATTTTATCCAGTCATATTGAGTCAAAGCGGCATTCGTAGTAATTCCACCCATAGATAAACCAGAAATACCAATTCTTTCAGCATCTATTTTATTTGTTTTTATGTACTCATCTAAGATATCTGGTAGTTCTTGCACATTTTTAGAAACAATTTCCCAAAAATTCATAGGATCTTGTGCAGCATTTTTCTCTATTTTACGCTCACCATGATTTAATGCTTCTGGTAATAAAGCTCGAAAGCCGTTTTCTGCTAAATAATAGCCATATTCAAGAACACGCTCTTTTCTGCTCTCCCAGCCATGGTAAAATACGACTACAGGTAATTGTTCGTTTTCTTTACCTTCTTCAAATAACTCAATTAATGGAACATCTGACACAATGTCGTGTTTTAAAGTAATCATTATTTTTATCTCCTTTATATAAATTATACTAAATATTTGTTACAATATACAATATAGAAACGTACTTTTACCAATACTTAAAGAAAGTGAGATTCTAATATACTATGGATAGAAAATTAGTTGCAATTGATTTAGATGGGACTACACTAAACAACGACTCACAAATAGCTCAGGAAACAGAATCAGCAATAAGGAAAGTTATTGAACAAGGACATGTTGTTTCGATTGCTACCGGTCGACCTTTTCGAACAAGTCAACAATTTTATAAACAATTAAGACTAGATACTCCAATAGTTAACTTTAATGGGGCTTGGTGCCATCATCCGAATAATTATAACTGGGAAAATGGCTATCATAAACGGTTGGATAGAGAAATTGCTTTATCTTTACTCCCATTAAGTAGATTTCCTATAGTAAAACTGATTTCAGCTGAATCCCAAGACCATATTTACGTTGATCGAGCGGCTGAAGATACGTATAGTACAGGTTCACCTATTAAAAATGTTCCAACTATTCCTTTCAGTAAAGAAAATTTGCAAGAATCTCCTACTTCAGTGAATGTCTTTACCGCTGAAGAATATTTTATTCCCTTTATACAAGACCGAATTATTGAACATTATGGAGATGAAGTTGAAGTTCGTACGTGGGGCGGCCCTACTCCAACTTTAGAGATTGTTGCTGCAGGTATCCAGAAAGCTATGGGTGTTGAGGAAATTGCAAAATATTATAATATTTCACAAGATAATATAATTGCTTTTGGAGACGAAGCCAATGATTTTGAAATGATTCAATATGCGGGCTTAGGTGTTGTGATGAAAAATGGAATTAATGGCCTTAAGGAAGTGGCTGATGATGTTACCAACTATACAAACCATGAACATGGTTTAGCCAAATATTTAACGGAATATTTTAACCTATAAATTTAACCCCCTTCTATTCTGTCGATGAATAGGAGGGGGTTATTCGTTTATTCAGAAGTTTTTTTAATCCGTAGTGGTTAGTTGTTCGATAGCGGGTTTAGAAATTTTATCTGAGAACATTGTAATCAAGGGACCCGCAAAGAAGCCAGTAATTACGGTAGAAATTCCTACCGGTCCATTCAATAAAAAAGCAGCAGTAACAACTAAAATATCTTGTCCAATTCTTACGGGTGTGTAACGCCAGCCTGTTTTATCAGCAATTAAAGGGGCAATTGCATCATAGGGGGATACACCTAATTGAATATCCATATAAATCGCTACTCCTAGAGAAAAAATCAAAATGGCAACAACTGTAATCATAATTCGCATGAGTAAGCTAAAATTGTCTGTTTGAAAAAATTGACTAAATAGTTGATTAAAAAAATCGATTTGATATCCGATTAAAATCATGTTATACACAGAACCCCAACCAATTAAGGAACGTTTCAAAAAGAAAATAACCGTTAAACTCAATAAATTTACGATTAGTTGATAATTTCCTAAACTAACCCCTAATAAAGAAGAAACTCCACGATTTAAAGCAGTAAATGGATCCAATCCCATAGCCATTGTCTCACTTAAAGCTGCGCCAAAACTTATAAAAGTAATTCCAATAATGGAGATTAACGAACGAGTGATAAATTTTTTCCATTGAATTGACATATTCTTTTCCCTTTCACAGTACGCTTTACACTCTATATTGTAAATTATATTTTTAATTCCTAAATAACAATAACATAAATATCTTTAAAAGTGTTTATAATTAAGTTACTTTGATTGTATTTTTGATTTACGAGACATTTTCTTGAAAATGTCTCGTATTTTGTACTTACTAGACATTATCCTAGAAAATGTCTAGTATTTCCAATTTTCAAAGTTTTTCCTATCTGATTAATAAGGATTTAATAAAATACCCTTAAATTTTAGAGAGATTAAATTAGAAAGTCAAAAAAGACTTCGATATCTAAATCGAAGTCTTTTCGTTATTGAGCAATTAAAGATTTTAAGCGAAATCATTTAATGCAAATAGTTATTTCAATTAGTCAGTTAATGGTTCATCTGCTAACAATTCAATTGAATGCCAGCCGTAAGTTGCAGGATCTGCACCTGGAACTTCATCATGAGACCAGTTAGATACACGGTCATTAACCAATTGTAATTCTGTTCTCCAGAATGTAGGAATGGATACTGCTTCATCCATGAAATATTCTTGCCATTCGTGGAATACATCTAAACGCCAATCTGTATCAAATCCTTTTTGTGAAAGCATGTCATCCATATAAGCATTATTTTCATCACTTACGAAACGAGGGAAGTTAAATGCTGCTGTTTCTCCATATAACCCATCTGGAGTAGGATCTGAACCAACACCCCATCCACCTTCATGAACATCAATTTCTGGGTCATCTGCTTGAACACGATCATAGAAAGAGTTTGTTTCGTGTAGACGTCCTTCTAATAATTGAACATCTAAACCAATTTCTTTCCATGCTTGGAGGAAGTATAAAGCAATTGGTTCTGCTGCGTCTGAGTTAGCACGTGCAGCATAGTTAATGGTTAATGGATCTCCATTTGGATCTTCACGTATTCCGTCTCCATCAACGTCTTCATAGCCTGCTTCATCTAATAATTCATTTGCTTTATCAAGATCATGTGGGTATCCTTCAAGATCTGAATCAAAGAAATCACCAAAGTTAGGAACAATATGAGAAGTTGCTCTGTAACGTAAACCGTTATAGAACTCTGCTCCAACAGCATCAATATCTAACGCGTAAGCCATTGCTTGACGTAAGCTCTTATCTGCCATTTTTGAATCTGGGTCATAAACGTTCTTCTTACCGTCCCATTTTCCAACTTTGAAAGATAAGTAGTCATAAGATTGACCTGGAGTTCCTAAAGTAGTGTATCCTGGAATTCCTTCATCAAATGAATCATATAGGTTTGATGGCATTCCCCAAGTAACATCGAATTCACCAGATTTTAATGCTTCGACAACTCCTGAAGTCGGAACACGTTCTACAATAATTTTATCAATTTTTGGCGCACCTTCGAAGTAATCTTCAAACGCTTCATATTCTACAGATTCACCCGGAACAATGTTTGCAACTTTATAAGGTCCAAAGCCGATTGGTTTTTCACGAACTTGTTCTGATGATTCAATGTCTTCGATTGGTAAATCTCCATAGTAATGACGAGGAGCTGCATATGCCCAAACTCCACCACCAGCTTGTAAGATAGCAGGTCCTTGAGGTTCTGTATATTGAATCTCTAATGTATGATCATCCACTACATTTAGTCCAGAAATGCTGTCTGCTTCGCCATCATGGTATTCTGGCATACCTTCTATAGATTGAAGTGCTTCACTATAACGCACGCCATCGTAATCAGGATGTCCAACAATCTCATGTGTAAACACAATGTCGTCTACAGTAACATCTTCTCCATCATGCCACTTTACGCCGTCTTGTAAAGTAATGGTTACTTTATTTTCTTCTTCATCGTATTCCATGCTTGCAGCACCGTCAGACCATTGATATTCATCATTTTGACGTAGAAGATCTCCTAACATAGGCCCCATTAATTGAGAATCTAGGTTAATTCCATAGAATTCTGTACTGAAAATTCCTGGGAATGCTGAATCTGCGACCATAGCAATACGTAAAGTACCACCATCAATAGGGTCTCCTTCATTTTCAACTACCGCATCAAATTCAGGAATATCGCTTCCTGTATCCCCATTTTCTACTTCGGCAGAATCTCCACCGTTATCTGTACCCGTATCTTCACTTCCTGTATCTCCGCCACATGCTGCAAGTAGCAAAGCTACTGCTGCGGAACTAGCTAATAGTCCATATTTTCTTTTAAGTGACATATGATTTCTCCCCTTTTATTATAGGTATATTTTATCCCAGTCTTTGTTTAGCGTCTAACGAACGTTTTAATGCTTGTCCGACGTAGTTTATACACAACATCAACACTAGGATTAAAGTTGATGCTGGGAGCCAAACCCAAGGTCTATTCTCCAAATTAAATGGAGTTGTTGCAGCACTGACTAGGCGTCCTAAACTTGGTATTTGATCCGGTAGACCAAAACCTAAGAAAGTTAGGCCTGTTTCAAGTCCAATATTTCCTGCATAAGATAGGATTAATTGAACCATAATCAGTGACGTTAAGTTAGGTAACATTTCATTCAAAATAATTTTCCAAGTAGGCGTCCCCATTGTTTTAGAAGCACTGATATAATCCAGTCGAGATTCTGAGAGGGCCTTACTTCGAACAATTCGAGTATATCCTGTCCAAGCGAAAATACTCATAATAAAAATGAATGATGTTATTGTATATTTAGGGACCACAACTAAAAAGACGATAATAATCATCGTTGTTGGTAAAGTCATAACAAAATCCGTGATACGCATAACCACATTATCTACTTGCCCACCGTAATAACCAGCAATTAAACCTAAAGTAATTCCGATTAAAGCAATAATTGTTGTTACGGCAAATGCGATTAAAATAGAATTACCAGCGGCTAAGAACAATTGCATAAAGACGTCACGCCCATATTCATCTGCTCCAAAAATGAGAGATTTCTCTCCATTCCAAGCATCAGCCACTAAGCCCCAACTAAAATCAGCTGGTTCTGCAAAGTTTCTTAAAATGTCCACATCCATGACTTGGCTTGCATCAAGTTTTATGTACCAAGCTAAGGTTGTTACTAAGATTAGCGCTAGTATTGTTAAGGCAAATAATGCAACTTTATCTTTTTTAAATTCTCGAATGATCACTTTAAAACCCATTGGTGGGGTTGAAACCTCTAGCTGCTCACTAGCTACTTCAACTGTTGATTGTCTCTCGAGTTCTTCTTTTTCTTTCATAATCTTTTCTCAGTCCTTTATTTTTCCGTATGTTTAATCAATTCTAATGCGAGGGTCTACTAAGCTTAATACAATATCAGAGACAAGGGAGCCGATAATCGCAATGACCCCATATAATAATACAAGAGTAATCACCACTGAATAATCACGGCTTGTTATTGATGTGATAAATAAATCACCCATCCCATTAAATGCAAAGATTCGTTCGATAAAAACTGAACCATTTAATAAACTTGAAAAAATAAAACCGATAGATGATGCAATTGGTAAAAATGCATTTCTAAAGATATGTTTTGAATAGATTTTTCCTTCAGGTACACCTTTTGATCTAGCTGTTCTTACATAATCTTGTGTCTTTGCATCAATCACTTCATTACGTAAAGTTTGTATTGTAGAAGCTGTACCTAATACTCCACCCGTAAAGCCAGGTAAGAGAAGTCGGTAAAACATATCCCAATAATAAGCCCCCGTTCCTGCGGTTAAGGAGGAACTTACGGAACCTCTTGTCGGGAACCAACCTAATCTATAACCAAAGAAATACACCATAATTAATGCTAATACGAATGTTGGTATCGCAAAACTTACATAACTATAGACCATTACAATACGGTCAAACCAACTTTCATTGTATCGACCTGCGAATAGCCCAAATGGCAAAGCAATTGCATAAGTAAAGAACGTAGAAACTAATCCTAAACGTAATGAATTTGCTGCACGGCTTCCAATCAATGTTGTAACAGGAACTTGTTGAGCGTAACTTTTACCAAAGTCGCCTTGGAAAACATTTCCTACCCATCTGAAGTATTGAATAGGTAGTGGATCATTCCATCCTGCGGCTTCTCTTAAAGCATCTAGTTGTTGTGGGTCAATATTTGGATCCAGTTGACCTGTAAATGGATCCCCCGGCATAAAATGCGCAACTGTAAAAACAATCATACTTAATATGATAATCTGAGGAATCATAACTAGAAGTCGACGTACTACCGTTTTCCACATGTTAATTTCCCCCTTTTTCTTGATCTGCTACAAGAGTTTTAGATGATGAGTCATTTGGATTTAAAGCGACCCAATGGTTTTCATCAAAGGACTCTAAATCGTAAACTCGTCCATTTTCATCATAATAATGGATCTCTTGTTCTTGATATTCCTGTTCAACTTTTTGACGTTCAATCTTGTGTTCTTCACGATTAAGCGGATCAATTTGTGGAATAGCAGATAGTAAGCGACGTGTATAAATATGTTGTGGATTATTGAAAATTTTATCTTTTGATCCACGTTCAACAAACCGACCACGGTGCATAATTGCAATATCGTCAGCCATATGTTTCACGACACTTAAGTCATGAGAAATAAACAAATAACTTAGTCCATATTCTTTTTGAATTTGTTTCATAAAGTTTAAGACTTGAGCTTGTACAGATAAATCTAACGCTGAAGTAGGTTCATCCGCAATGATTAATTTCGGGTTACTTGCTACAGCTCGAGCTACACCTAAACGTTGGCGTTGTCCTCCAGAGAATTCGTGAGGATAGCGATAAATCGCATCTTCATTTAGACCAACAATCTCAAGTAAACGAATAACTTCATCTTTTTCTTCTTTATCAGTGTAATCAAAGTAATTACGCATAGGTTCTGCAATAATGTCTCTGATACGTTTTTTGGGATTCAATGAAGAAGTTGAGTCTTGGAAAATCATTTGAATATCTTTGTTATAATTTCGATATTGTTCATTACGACTTCTTGCTTTGTTGGTTACTTGAACACCTTCATATTCAACATCTCCACCTGTAACTTCTTCAAGCCCTATGATGGCTTTTCCAATCGTCGTTTTTCCTGAACCAGATTCACCAACGAGGCCATAAGTTTTTCCTTCTTCAATCACCATATCTACACCATCAACAGCATAAACCCAGTCTTGAATCGTATTGAAGATTCCTCCGCGAATTGGGAAGTGAACTTTTAAATCTTTCAATTCTAAAAATGACATGACTAATCTTCCTCCCCTTCAAAGTAGAAGTGTTTCCAACTATTTCCTCTTACTTTATGGTTCGGAGCGATTTCCTCTAGCTGAGGATTTTCGTCAAATGCTTCGTCTGGGATCCATGGAATACGATCTTTAAATCGATCCCCTGTTCGAGGTAAGTTTTGCAATGATGGTACCGTTCCTTGGATAACGTGTAATTCGTCATCTTCTCCTTCTTCTAGTTCATGAGGAATTGAATTCAATAATGAACGAGTATAAGGATGTTTTGGATCTGTAAACAATACATCTACAGGTGCTTCTTCTACAATTTGACCTGCGTACATTACAGCCACACGGTCAGCAGTTTCAGCCACAACACCCAAGTCATGGGTAATTAGAATAATACCCGAATTCGTTTCTTCTTGAATATCTTTCATTAAATCTAAAATTTGTGCTTGAATTGTAACATCTAGCGCGGTTGTCGGCTCATCCGCAATAATAATTGGCGGTTTATTGGCCAGTGCAATCGCAATGACGATACGTTGACGCATACCACCTGATAATTCATGCGGATATTGCTTAATTATACGTTCAGGATTAGGAATCCCTACTTGATTAAGTAGCTCAAGTACACGTTGACGTCTTTGTTTTTCGTTTAAATCTGTATGGTAAATTAATGATTCTTCAATCTGTTTTCCAATTGGCATCACTGGGTTTAGTGAGCCTAATGGATCTTGAAAAATCATCCCAATGTCATTCCCGCGAATACGGTTATATAATTTAGTATTTAAATTAGTTAAATCTAACCCTTTATATAAGATTTCACCTTTTATTTGTGTATTATTTGGATCATGCAATCCAATTATCGCTGTGGCTAAGGTTGATTTCCCTGAACCAGACTCACCTACAATGGCAAGTATTTCATTTTCTTTTAAAGTGATCGATACATCATCAACTGCATTATGATATGCATCACTAAAACGGAAACCAACTTCTAAATTGTTTATTTCTAATAAAGTTTCTTTGGTCGCCACTATTATTAACCTCCTATGCATTTTATCTGTCAAGTTTTTATAAAAGCATTCTATTAGAAAATTTTAATGAATGAAATAACTTGAAATCAAAATGCAACCAATCCACTCGCCTGTATTTCCTACGAGCTAAGTATTATATTAAAGTATATTATTAAAAAATCAAGTCTTTTTCTCATTTTGTTTTCATTTTTGAATATTTTAGCTTTTTATACTTACTTAAATGCTTTAAATTTTTGTTTTAATGTATTCGACTGCTTTTCCTACAGTGGTTATTTGCTCTGCTGTTTCATCAGATATTTCTTCATCGAATGCATCTTCCATTTCCATTACGAGTTCTACAATATCTAGTGAATCCGCCCCTAAATCTTCTTGGAAACTTGTTTCATAGGTTATTTTGTCTTCACTAACTCCAAGTCTATCTACAATAATGGCTTTAATTTTTTCAAAGATTTCTTGTTCAGTCATTCTAGCCACCTCCTCACCTCTACATTTTTCTAAGCTAGGCAATATTTTTCATTTGCGGTTAATTTAATAATTAATCTTAGATTCATACTAAAAAATATTGATAGGTATTATTCTAACGTAATTCTAAACAAATTTCCATAGTTTTCACAGTTTTCCGGTTAAAATAATTCTCATTTTAAAAACAAACTCTAATTGTTTACTTATTATTAATTTGATTCAAATTTTTTAACCACATCTTCAATCACGTTTGACTGCAAAATTTCACGCGTTTGTTTTAGAGTGTGAAAGACTGCTTCATCATTTGTAGCCCCGTGAGTCTTCATCACTGGCGCTTTTACACCAAATAAAATGGCGCCTCCAAATTTTGAGTAGTCTAAAGAATTTGCTACCTCTTTTAAACTATCTTTTAATAAAAGACCACCCAGTTTATTTTTTATTCCACCTTCTTTAATTGAGGTAGTTAGTAGCTGCATAATGGTTAGAGCTGTACCTTCCATCGATTTTAATACTGCATTTCCTGTAAAACCATCTGTAACCAAAACATCCGCTACTCCAGAAAATAAGTCTCTAGCTTCTGTATTCCCAATAAAATCAATCGTTTCATTATCTTTTAATAAATTAAAAGCAGCTTTAGTGACTTGATTTCCTTTATTATCTTCTGTTCCGTTATTTAAAAGGGCTACGGTTGGCTTGTCTACTTTGTTGACATATTGAGCATAAAAAGAGCCAATGGTCGCATACTGATTAAGATTTTCTGGTTTAGTATCCGCATTTGCTCCCAAATCTAATATAAGCATTTTATTTCTATCTTTATTCAATGTCATAATTGTAGACATTAAAGCAGGGCGATCAATTCCTCGTATTCTACCAACAATCAATGTTCCTGCAGCTAACAAGGCTCCTGTATTCCCAGCTGAAAACAACGCATCATTTTCACCATTCTTCACAGACTGAGCAGCTAAAACCATAGAAGCTTCCTTTTTTCGTCGAATCGAACGAACAGGATCATCATCCCCGGAAATTTTTTCAGTCGTATGAATGACTTCAATATTCGATAATTTTTTTGTTAAGTATTTGTTTATTTCATCTTGATGACCATACATAACCATTGTCGTATCAGGAAATGCTTCAGCTGCTAACATTACTCCTTCTACAATCACCTTTGGAGCATCATCTCCACCCATTGCATCAATAGCAATTCTCAACTTTTTCACTCCTATTCCTTCTTTATCACTTAAAAATATTTTTCTCATAATATACTAATCAAGTATATCATTTATTCGCCCATCTTCAATCCCAACTGAAGTTCGTAGATTATGATAAGCATCATTTTGTAGAAAAGTTTCTGCCATTAATAAATCTGCCGCTTCATAACGTGCAGCCTCTAAGACAGATTCATCTTCTACGATATCTGCTACTTTAAATTCAGGCAGACCTGATTGTTTTTTTCCAAAGTATTCTCCTGGTCCCCGCATTTCTAAGTCTTTTTGGCTAATCTTAAATCCATCTGTAGATTCTGTCATAATTTGCATCCGTTTAACCCCATTTTCTCCCTTAGGGTCAGCAACCAATATACAATATGATTGTTTTTGCCCTCGGCCAACTCTCCCTCGTAATTGGTGAAGTTGAGCTAAGCCAAAACGATCTGCATCATGAATAACCATCATTGTCGCATTTGAAACATCCACACCTACCTCAATGACCGTCGTTGAAACTAAAATATCAATTTCATGCTTTTTAAATTGCTGCATAATTTCTTCTTTATCAATTGCTTGCATACGCCCATGCAGTAAAGCGACCCGATAAGCTGGAGAGAAAGTTTGTCGATAAATCTCTGCAAGCCTTGTTGCATTTTCTAAATCTAAGGCATCTGATTCTTCGATTAAAGGACTGATTACATAAATTTGAGAGTCTTTTTTCAGTTCTTTCATTATAGTATTCATTAAATTTTTTAATTGCTTCTTTCGAATCCAATACGTTTTTATAGGTAATCTTCCAGGGGGCATTTCATTGATTGTTGTAACGTCCATCTCCCCATAAGCCGTCATAGATAGCGTTCGAGGGATGGGAGTCGCTGTCATAAACAAGACGTCTGGATGCTCACCCTTTTCCCTTAAATCCTTCCGTTGGTTTACTCCAAATCGATGTTGTTCATCAATAACCACTAATCCTAGATGGCTAAATATAACATCCTCTTGTATTAGTGCATGAGTCCCTACTACACAATCTATTTTTCCTTTTTTTAAATCAATGAGTAATTCTCGACGTTCTTTCGCAGAGGTAGAACTTGTAAGCAAGACGACATTAATATCAAAGTCTTTATAAATCGCTTGTAAACTTTGAAAGTGTTGTTCCGCCAGAATTTCTGTAGGAGCCATAAAAGCCGATTGAACATTTGCCGACTGAGCAGCCACAATAGCTCCAGCAGCAACAATTGTTTTCCCGCTTCCCACATCTCCTTGAAGTAAACGGTACATTTGAATAGGACGCTTCATGTCCGCTGATATAGCATTCACAGCTTCTTTTTGTGCCTTCGTTAATTCAAAGGATAAAGAAGAGAAAAAAATCTTTAAGCGTTCTAAATTATAATGAATAGCCTGTCCTGTGCCGATATTCTTATGCTGTAAACGACGATATTGAACCCTAAGTTGGAAAATTAAAAATTCCATAAAAACGATCGTTGATCTTGCAGTATCCATAACGGCTGGGCTCTTAGGGAAATGCATATTATAAATGGCTTCTTTAATAGGGATTAATTGATACTTTGAAATTAATTCTTCAGGAATAACCTCTTGTATCTCTCCTTGATACTTATCCCAAGCTTGTACAACAAGCTTTTTAATCACTGCATGAGAGATTTCTTTGCTTGAATGATAAATAGGTTCAAATTTTTCATTTTTATTGACGGTACTTCCACCAATAATCTTTATTCCAGAAAGTTGCATTCTAGAAGCATCCCAAGTCCCAAAGACTTTTATCTCTTCACCTTCTACAATTTGTTGAGCTAAATAAGGCTGATTAAAAAAGGTAATAGGAACAATCACGTGATCAACATTTATTCGAAAAGATAATCGGCTCTTTTTGTAGCCATAATATTGTACATGCGCTTGTGCAATGGCCGTCCCTTGTAAAACGACTTTTTGCCGATCTTCTATCGTTTCAATGTCTTGAACCGTTAAATCCTCATAACGAAAAGGGAAGTAAGTGAATAAATCCCAAAGTGTTTCAATGCCTAATTTTTTCAATGCTTCCGCCCTTTTAGCACCGACACCATTTAATACGGTTACAGATTCGTTAAATAATTTTTCCAAATGCTCGCCTCCCCTCTTTAAATAACAAAAAACGAACAGAAAAATATCTAATCATTCATTAAATACTCACCTGTTCGTCATTATTATTTTTTAGCTGATCAGATATCATAATCAATCTAAATCATTTAAGAACAACTTCGCTTTTTCTTTGTTTTAAACCCTGAATTTCAAGTTTAAGTTAGCCACTTACTAAAAAATATTTTTGTGAATTTCACAAAGTTATATTGAACATTGTTTTACTGTCTTTTACTTTACATGGGTAGGGGCATGATACCCGCAATAGCGGGGATGTGTGGTGTTGTTTAGATTCATCTCTAAACAACGCACAGGGTCCATCATGCCCATAAGGGCCCCATGTCAAGGAAAAGATTACGCAGCCAGTGGTAAGTCCAATTTCTTCAACTCTTGAACAAAAGCTTGATGAGGTGTCTTATAGTCTAAAATTCTTCTTGGATAATCATTCATCCATTGTTGAATCCGTTGAATTTGGGTGTCGGATACATCTTTCAGCGATTGATTTTTAGGTAGAAATCGACGAATAATTTTGTGCTGATTCTCGCTTGTGCCTCGTTCAAAAGAAGCGTAAGGATGACAAAAAT
>NZ_FQUF01000006.1 GCF_900129085.1 Atopostipes suicloacalis DSM 15692 | reverse complement strand
TCCATCCCAATGACAATTTGATCGATGTTCAGCTCTTCCACATAATGCAGAATAAAATTTTTGATTTGGGTGGCACTAATTTGATCATTTTCAAAACTAGCTTCCTTCAGCACAGGGAAATTATCATCATCTGTCAAAAAGCAAACATCCAATTCTGTTGAGCTAACGTCTAAACCTACAATTAATTTCATGGAAGGAACCTCCTTTCATTCATTATTTGGAAAAACCTTGGTTACTGTGGGATATCCCTGAACGCCATGTCCCACAACACCCTTGCCTAATCGAATTTAATCACTTTTTCCAAAGCCGCCGGAATGAACTACTACACATTCCGTAGGAAAGAAGTGGAAACAGCTAGTGAGTTGGTTGTTTGAGGGCATGGGTCGGGTCACAGACTTAACATCGTAGTCAAGCTACAAGGAGGAATAGTGTTTTCCCGTAGTCCCTTCCTAGACTAATTATTCAGGAATATTTCACAATAACCAAGTAAAACTATTAATATTCGGGTTTAAAAGATCTCTCCCATGAACTTAAAAGATCTTTAACTATATATTACAAGGAGGGTAATAATGGAACGATCAAGTGGTGTATTGATGCATATTTCCTCTTTACCGAGTAACTACGGAATTGGTACATTTGGGAAAAGTGCTTATGAATTTGTAGACTTTTTGGTGGAAACTAGACAAACGTTTTGGCAAATTTTACCGTTGACTACAACAACAATCGGAAATTCTCCTTATAAATCATTTTCGGCTTTTGCAGGGAACACAAATTTCATTGATTTTGATCTTTTGATTGAAGCCGGTTATTTGGATAAAGAGGATTTAAAAGAAAAAGATTTTGGTCAAGAAATGGATAAGGTGAATTATAATCAGATAAACGTTCAAAAACGCATTGTCCTTGAAAAGGCTGTACAAAATTATTTAGAACAAAATGGAATGAATGACAAATCACTTCAGGCATTTATTGATGAAAATGAAAAATGGTTGCTCCCATATGCCCAGTTTATGACCCTTAGAGAATACTTTAATCAAGAAAAATCTTATAATTGGCCAAAAGATTATCGAAAATATGATAACGAGCGGATGAATAAAGTCAATCAACAACATAAAAATCAAATCAAGTATCATCTGGTGACTCAGTATTGGTTTTTTGAGCAGTGGAAGAATTTAAAAAAATATGCGAATGATCATTATATTCAAATTTTTGGAGACTTACCTATCTACGTTTCAAGAGATAGTGTTGAAATGTGGACTAGTCCGGAATTATTTCTTTTAAAAGAAGATGGCACACCGAAAGTAGTTTCAGGCACGCCTCCGGATAACTTTGCTGCTGAGGGACAGTATTGGGGGACTCCTATTTATGATTGGAATTATATGGAAGAAAATGGATATGATTGGTGGCTTAAAAGACTAAAGGCAAGTTTTGAATGGTATGATTATGTGCGATTAGATCACTTTAGAGGATTTGAATCCTTCTGGGAAATTCCTTATGGTGCAGATTCTGCTAAAGAAGGACGATGGGTCAGTGGCCCTGGGAAAAAATTTTTTGAATGTATTAGAAAAGAATTGGGAGATTTAAAAATTGTAGCAGAAGATTTAGGTCATATTACAAAAGAAGTTCAACAATTATTAAGATTCACAGAATTTCCTGGAATGGTTTTACTTCAAGATGCTTTCAACGGAAAAGATGAAAGTGAAGCCATGCCTCATAACCATCAAAAGCATTCCTTTTTATATGTAGGGACACATGATAGTTCAACAGGGTATGGTTGGTATACAGAGTATATTGACGATCAACAAAGAAAACAAGTTGATGCGTACCTTAAACGTTGTCCGAATGAATCAATTTCAGATTTGTTAATTCGTGGAGTTGCAGCTTCTCCGAGTCGTGTTGCGATTTATACCATGCAAGATTTATTGCAATTGGATAATTCGGCTCGAATGAACGTTCCCGGAACAACAGGAGATAACTGGACCTGGCGAATTAAGTCTGAAGCTTTAAACAATCCCTTAAAAGAAAAATTATTATATTACACACAAACGTATTATCGTGAGAACAAAGAAATGATAGCGATTAGATAATCAATAAAAAAGAATTTCAAGAAAGCAATAAAGCGAAAAACTCTTTCTTGAAATTCTTTTGTTTTTATTAAACTCTTTAAGTCTAGGGCGTTACAATTAATTCTCCGTCCACATATTCTCGAATATATCGTTGCTCAGACTGACTTTTTGTTTCTAAAGAATCAAATAAAATACTGACGGCTCGACTTCCCAGCATATGCGTATGCAGATTAATGTAACTTTCTTCAATAATTGGATGATATAAGGCTTGTTGGAAAGGTTTAAAAGTAATCGTCTTAATATGGGACACTTTTTTTTCTAAAAGAGCTTGTTGGACACCATTAGCAACCAACTCATCCGCAATGACAAAGCCATCATATATTCCTAAATCTATCTCATTTTTGATTAGTTGATAACCATCTGTAGATAAAAAGGCGAAATCATTATAAATATTCTCTTCTTTAAATTCCTTATTATTTTCTTCTAAAGACGTTTGATATCCTTTTAATCGATCTTTAATAAAATATTGATTCATATCTCCACCAATATAGGCAATATTTTGACAACCTTCTTGAATTAAATAATCTGTTGCTTGTTTTCCAATGGTTTCATTATCATTATCAATTACATGGACTTTCACCTTATCTGGGGTTCCTACAACGACGGTTGGAATATTTGCATTTAAGGCAAAATTTAATAAAGGATCATTTTTTGAAGCATAAAGAAAAATTAAACCTTCTACTTTTTTTCCATGAACAATCTTTTTAATATGATTGAGTCGTTGTTCATCAGTTTGGCCAGAAGAGAGTAAAATAGAATAGTCATATTTTGACATTGCAAAATTAATTCCTCTAAGAACCGTTGGAAAGAATGGGTTTTGATAGAAAGCATCGGAGGCTAAGGGTAAAATTAAACCAAATGTTTTAGAACGACTACTTGCAAGCCCTTGCGCATTAGCATTTGGAAAATAATTGAGTTCATGCATTACCTTTCGAACTTTTTCTTTTGTGGCTTGACTAATTGAAGGGCTATCAGCAATTACTCGAGAAACAGTTGAAGGAGCGACACCAGATTTTTTTGCTACATCTTTAATAGTTACAGTCATTTATATATTCCTCTCGAATTGTACTTTTTTAAGTATAGCTTATATTGAGCTCGCTTTCAATATTTTAACAAATTTTACGAAATGGCTTGCATAAATAATTGAATACTCCTATAATATAAGAGAAAAATAAATAGAAAGGAGGGGTTAGATGGAAAGAGCAAGCGGTGTTTTGCTTCATATCTCCTCTTTACCCAATAAGTATGGCATTGGGTCGTTTGGACAATCTGCTTATGAATTTATTAATTTTTTAAAAGAAACTGGTCAAAAGTATTGGCAGATTCTTCCATTAACTACTATTAGTTATGGTGATTCTCCTTATCAATCATTTTCTGCTTTTGCAGGGAACACACATTTTATTGACTTTGATGTCTTGATAAAAGAAGGCTATTTAGAAGAATCAGACGTTTCAAATAAAAATTTTGGAAAGCAGCTACATAAAGTAGATTATAACAAAGTTTCTTATGAAAGAAGACCTTTATTAGAAAAAGCGGTAGCAGTATTTTTGTCAAAAGAGGAACATAAAACAAGCGAATTTGAGCAGTTTGTATTAGAGAATGACTATTGGCTTATAACTTACGCTCAATATATGACTGTTAAAGAATTAAATGATTACAAGCCATGGTATCGATGGCCTGAAGAATTAAGAAATTATAATAAAGAATATATTACTCATTACGTGAATCAATATGAAAGACAAATGTATTATCATTTAGTTACACAATACTGGTTTTTTAAACAATGGTTTGATCTTAAAGCGTACGCGAATCAAAATAATATTCAAATTATTGGAGATATTCCTATTTATATAGCTAGGGATAGTGTTGAAATGTGGACCCAGTCAGAACTTTTTTTAGTAGACGAAAGAAAGAATCCTACGGTTGTTTCTGGAGTTCCGCCAGATGATTTTTCAGATGATGGACAACA
This sequence comes from Atopostipes suicloacalis DSM 15692, assembly GCF_900129085.1. Lineage (GTDB taxonomy): Bacteria > Bacillota > Bacilli > Lactobacillales > Carnobacteriaceae_A > Atopostipes > Atopostipes suicloacalis. The sequence continues at coordinate 85,819 of NZ_FQUF01000006.1, read as the reverse complement.
TTGGGGAAACCCAATTTATGATTGGACATATATGAAACAAAACGATTATAAATGGTGGGTTTCACGTATGAGAGAAAGCTATAAATTATATGATGTTGTAAGAATTGACCATTTTCGAGGATTTGAAAGTTACTGGGAAATTCCAAGTCACTCTAAAACAGCAGCAACAGGACAATGGAAAAAAGGACCAGGAATTGATTTATTTAAAGAAATAAAAAATCAATTGGGGGATATTCGAGTCATTGCTGAAGATTTAGGGTTTATTACAAAAGAGGTGATTGAATTACGTGAACAAACAGGTTTCCCGGGAATGAAAATTTTACAACATGGCTTTTCGAATACAGATAGTCCAGATTTAATCCACAATTATTCACCTAATACCATTGCTTATGTTGGAACACATGATAACCCAACGGCTTTAGATTGGTATTTAAATTATGCAAATTCAACACAACGGGATCAAGTTGATATTTATCTCAATCGACGTTTAGGAGAACATATTTCTGATGCTTTAAATCGTGGAATTGCTTCTTCGGCTAGTCATATTGTTATTTATACGATGCAAGATTTACTTCGTTTAGGCAAAGAAGGAAGAATGAATATCCCGTCAACCATTGGAAATAATTGGGATTGGCGGATGGACCCTGAAGCTGTTACAAATGATGTAAAAGAAAAATTGTATTTGTGGACGGAAACTTACTTCCGAATGAATGAAGCTTTATTGGAAAGTGAGAAAGTAAAAGTAGAAGTCAAGATGTCTTCTAGTGATTTAATAAAAACTACAGAATAAATATAAAGTTATAAATTATAAAACAATAAATGATTTTTAAGGAGAGACAAATGCTTAATTTACAAAATCAGGCGAGGGAAACGTTTAATAAGCCCTTAGCGGATTGTTCCAACTCAGAGATTTACAAAATATTATTGGATTTTGTTCAAAATGAGAGTCAAAAACTACCCGTTAATGACTCGAAACGCAAACTATATTACGTTTCAGCTGAATTTTTAATTGGAAAATTATTGACGAATAATTTATTAAACTTAGGCTTCTATGATGAAGTGAAAGAAGAGCTAGAAAAACACGGAAAATCTTTAGATGAAGTGGAAGAAGCAGAACATGAACCGTCATTAGGAAATGGTGGATTAGGGCGTTTGGCTGCCTGCTTTTTAGACTCAATCACAACTTTAGGACTTAATGGCGATGGTGTCGGGTTAAATTATCATTTTGGTTTGTTTCGTCAGGTATTTGAAGAAAACAAACAAAAGTATAAACCTGATGAATGGTTAGGTGAACCGACATGGCTCAAGAAATCAGAGATTTCTTTTAATGTCCCATTTAAATCCTTTACTTTAACTTCTTCCTTATACGATATTTCTGTTTTAGGATATCAGCAAAAAACAAAAAATCGGTTGCGTTTGTTTGATTTAGAGAGTGTTACTGGGGATATTATTCATAAAGATTCCATTGATTTTGATAAAACGAACATCAAGGAAAATTTAACTTTATTTTTATATCCAGATGATTCAGATCGTGAAGGGAATCTGTTACGAATCTATCAGCAATATTTTATGGTTTCTAATGCTGCACAATTGATTATTGCTGAAGCGATAGAGCGAGGAAGTAATGTAAAAGATTTGGCAGATTATGCGGTTATTCAGATCAATGATACGCATCCGACGCTGATTATTCCAGAACTTATTCGCTTATTAACCACAGAGCATGATATTGAATTTAGTGAGGCAGTAGAAATTACGCGTAATATGGTTGCTTTTACCAACCATACAATTTTATCTGAAGCTTTAGAAAAATGGCCCTTAGAAGATATTGAAGAGGTCACGCCAATTATTTCAGAAATCATTGAACAGCTAGATCAAATGATTAAAAGTGAATTTTCAAATTATCCAAAAGTCCATATCATTGATGACAATGATGTGATTCATATGGCGCGCTTAGCGATTCATTTTGGATTCAGCACAAATGGGGTCTCAGAACTCCATACAGAAATTCTTAAAGATATTGAGCTCCATGATTTTTATAAAATTTATCCAGAAAAGTTCTCAAACAAAACAAATGGGATTACTTTCCGTCGATGGTTAATGGCAGCTAATCCTGAATTAACAAGCTTTTTAAATCAAAAGATTGGAACAAAATGGCACAAAGATGCGGATTTAAAAGCCTTATTAGATTATCAAAAAGATGAAGAAACTTTAGATGAATTGAAAGCGATTAAACATGATCGTAAAGTTCAATTGAAAAATCATTTAGAACGGACAAAAGGGGTTAAGATTAATCCGAATTCAATTATTGATATTCAAATTAAAAGAATCCATGAATATAAAAGACAACAAATGCTAGCTTTATATATTATTTATAAATATATGGATATCAAAAAAGGAAATATACCTGCTACTCCGATCACGATTATTTTTGGAGGAAAGGCAGCACCTGCTTATACGATTGCTCAAGATATTATTCATTTAATTTTATGTCTTTCAGAATTAATTGATCAAGATGAACAGGTGAATCCGTATCTCAAAGTTCTATTTGTAGAAAACTATAATGTGGGGGAGGCGGAATATTTAATCCCGGCAGCAAATATCTCAGAACAAATTTCTCTAGCTTCTAAAGAAGCGAGTGGTACAGGAAATATGAAATTCATGTTAAATGGTGCTTTAACCATCGCTACATTTGATGGGGCAAATGTTGAGATAGAAGAGCTTGTGGGAAATGAAAATATTTATACTTTCGGGCGTATAAGTGAGGAAATTGTAGATTTGTATGAAAATGATGGATACGACTCTATGTATTATTATAAAAAAGCTACAATTAAACCTTTAGTTGATTTTATTGTGAGCGATCCAATGTTAGAAATAGGGAACAAAGAAAATTTAGAACGTCTTCACAATGATATAAAATATAAAGATTATTTTATGGCTTTAATTGATTTAATTGAGTTTATTGCTATTAAAGAAAAAGTTTATGAAGATTATGAAAATGAGAAAGTATGGTGGGAAAAATCATTAGTTAATATTGCACATGCAGGTTTCTTTTCTTCTGATCGTACGATTGAAGAGTATAACCATGAAATTTGGCATTTAGATAACTAGTGGAAATAAAAGAAAGATAACATATGATTGAAATATAAGTAAAAAGAAATTATAAATTTTACGAAATCGGTTGCAATAAATGGGTAAATATGAAATAATGAATATGAAAGCACTTACAAATAGAGGAGGAAGTAAATAATGAGCGTTATAAATTGGAAAAAAATGGGATTAGGTATAGTTACAGCATCAACTACACTACTTTTGGCTGCATGTGGAGGTGGAGATGGCGGAGCAGAAACAGATAATACAGATACCAATGAGGGGAACGAAGCGGATACAGAAGAAGTAGGTGGTTCTCTTGAGGTATCTGTGGCTCCTGAATATATTGATTTTATAAATGATAAAGCTTCAGAGTTTGAAGAAGAATATGGAGTAGAAGTAGAAGTTTCTGAGCGTGAAATGTTTGAAACATTAGAAGCTTTACCTCTTGATGGTCCCGCTGGATTGTCACCAGATGTTACAATTGCTCCATATGACCGTATTGGTGGTTTAGGACAGCAAGGACACTTACATACGGTAACTCTTCCAGATAACGATCAATATGATGAGACGGATAAACAACAAGTAACCATTGATGATGAAATATATGGTTCTCCATATGTAATTGAAGCGCTAATAATGTATTACAACACTGATTTATTAGATGAAGCGCCAGAAACCTTTGAAGAATTGGAAGCTCTATCAGAAGACGATCAATATGCTTACGAAAGTGAATCTGGTAAAAATACAGCATTTTTAGCAAACTGGGTAGATTTCTATAGTTCATATGGCTTACTTTCAGGATTTGGTGGTTATGTCTTTGGAGAAGATGGAACAGATACTTCAGACATTGGCTTAAATTCAGAGGGAGCGATTGAAGGAATCGAATACGCTGAGGATTGGTATAGTAAATGGCCTGAAGGTATGCTAGATGCGACAAGTGCGGGAGATTTTGTGGATGATACTTTTATTAATGGGGATGCCGCCGCAATTATTGGTGGTCCATGGACCGCAGCTTCTTATGACGCAGAAGGCTTAAATTATTCAGCTGCACCAATTCCAACATTACCAAATGGAAATGAGTATGAACCTTTTGGAGGAGGTAAGGGTTGGATTATTTCAAATTACACTGAAAATGCTGAAAATGCTCAACTATGGCTTGATTTCATAACATCTGAAGATAATATGTTAGCCCTTCATGAATTTAATAATGAAGTTCCTGCTAACCAACAAGCTCGACAATCTATTATAGATGCAGATGAAAATCCATTGGCCATTGCTGTTGTAGAACAATATAACAATGCAGTTCCAATGCCTAATATCCCAGAAATGGCAGAAGTTTGGGAAGGTGCAGAAACAATGATGTTTGATGCAGTCTCAGGAAATAAAACACCAGAAGAATCAGCGAACGATTCTGTTCAAATTATATCCGATAATATTGAACAAAAATATTAATCCATATATTTTTTGGTGAACCAAGAAAAGTGAAGTGATTCAACAGGAAATTTAAAAATGACTGTTGAATCACTTTGTTTTAAATAAAGGAGTTGAATGCTGTGGAAAGTACAGCAGCTACTAAATCGAAAGAAAGTTATTCAAAACAAGAACGTATAAAAATTAGAAATACAACACTTATGTCGATTATACCAGGGGGAGGGCAATTTTATAATAGACAGGTACCTAAAGGAATTTTATTTCTACTTATTTTTATTTTGTTTCTTTATCAATTATATGCAACAGGATTAAATTCGATATCTGGATTGATAACACTTGGAACTACTCCAGGTGAAGATCATTCTTTGTTTCTATTAATTGAAGGGGTATTACAATTACTCTATATCTTTTTATTTTTAGCTTTTTATGTTATTCAGTTATATGATGCCAATCGAGTCGCAAAAATTAAAGCAATATCGCCGTCAAAGGTTAATCATTCTATAAAAGACATTCTCTTTAATGTTTATGAGAATGGCTTTCCTTATCTTTTAACCGTTCCTGCTTATATATTAATGCTTTTTGCGATTATTTTTCCTGTTCTTGTCACCTTTTTACTTATATTTACAAATTATGATTTTAATCATATCCCTCCTGCCACTTTAATCGAATGGACAGGTTTAGATACCTTTACAACGATGTTTTCCATAAATACTTATCGAGAAACGTTCACATCTGTTTTTATATGGACGATTATTTGGACCTTGTCTGCAACCACTTTGCAAATTGCTTTAGGAATTTTTACAGCCATGGTCATGAATCAGCCCTTTATTAAATTTAAACGAATTTTTGGAGTCATTTTATTGCTTCCATGGGCTGTCCCTGCATTTATTACGATTCTAACATTTTCAAATATGTTTAATCCGAGTGCAGGTGCGATTAATACCCAGGTGATTCCATTTATTAACTCAGTCATTCCGTTTCTTAAAATTCCTGCCTTATCTTGGAAGACCAATCCATTTTGGACAAAAGTAGCACTTATTGGGATTCAAGGATGGTTAGGCTATCCATATATTTATGTATTAACGACTTCTATTTTGCAATCGATACCCAATGAGTGGTATGAAGCTGCTTCAATTGATGGAGCAAATACGATTCAAAAATTTAATTCGATTACATTTCCACATATATTAGCTGTAGCAGCGCCAATTTTTATTACACAATATACAAATAACTTTAATAACTTTACAATGATTTATTTGTTTAATGAAGGTGGACCAGGAAGTGTAGGGAATAATGCAGGATCCACGGATATTTTAATTTCATGGGTTTATAAATTAACGACTGGCCAATCTCCTCAATATAATGTTTCTTCAGCGATTACATTTATTATATCCGCTGTCGTTATTGTCGTATCATTGGTCATCTTTAGTCGTGCGAATGCTTTTGAAATGGAGGATTGATGAGTAATGGCAAAAAACAATCATAAAAAAATGAAAAATAAGCGTTTTTGGAATCAATTTTTTACGTATGTTTATTTAATATTTATGACTGTGATTATAATTTATCCGTTGTTAATTACAGTAACCTCCGCTTTTAAATCAGGAAATCTCATTTCCTTTGATTTAAGTTTTGAGGGGGAATTAACATTAAATAATTTTAGAAGACTGTTTAATGATACCTTATATGGAACATGGTACATGAATACACTCATGGTTGCAGTTGTTGCGATGTTTATCCAAGTAACTATTATTACCTTAGCGGGTTATGCTTATAGTCGTTATCGTTTTATTGGCCGCAAATCTTCTTTAAAATTCTTTATTGTGGTACAAATGGTTCCAACAATAGCGGCACTAACTGCTTTTTATGTTATGGCTTTATTAGTTGGTGGCTTGGATACCCATGGATTTTTAATTTTTCTATATGTAGGGGGCGCTATTCCTATGAATACATGGTTGATGAAAGGGTATTTTGATACGGTACCGATTGATTTAGACGAGTCAGCCAAGTTAGATGGTGCCGGACATTTGCGAACGTTTGCTCAAATTGTTTTACCACTCATGCGACCAATGATTGCTGTTCAGGCTCTCTGGGCTTTTATGACTCCATTTGGTGAGTTTATGCTTGCAAGATTTATCTTACGGAGTCCAGAAAAATATACTGTAGCTATCGGACTTCAACAATTTATAAATGATCCACGACAACAAAGAGTAACTTTGTTTGCAGCAGGAGCGATTTTGATTGCAGTACCTATTTCGATTCTATTCTTTTATTTACAAAAGAATTTTGTTTCTGGTTTAACTTCTGGTGGAACAAAGGGCTAGTATTTTCACTGTAGAATAGGGGGATAAAAATGAAAACTGACCTATTTCCAATCAATTATTTTAAAAGTGTTTGGTCACCCATCCAAGCTTTTAAAAATAGACATCAATTAAACTGGTTTCATCTAGTTATTGTCTTACTTTTTTTAAATGGCTTAATGACTATTCCGGTAACAATGAATTATACCAAACTAGATTCTGTTTCATTAGAAAGTTTTTACCCGAACGCAATCAAAATAATTGATGATAAAAATATCAATAAACTAAAAGATATTGAATATCGGAACGGAGAAATGTTATTTGATGCACCCTTTATTACTGAAAGTGAGTATGGAATAATGGCAGGAGGATTGTCGTTAGAAGAAAAAGAAGATTTAGCCAAAGAAAATCATTCTATTTTATTTGAGCAAAACCAGTTAATCATCAAAGAAAGTAATAGGCCAGAAGCTACCATTTTATATTCCAAAGATTTTTCCTTAAAGGGACTTACTCGGGCAGAAGAAGTAGTGAATGAAGTAAATCGACAATGGTTTAATCAAAATCGAATTTTTATGGTCATGATTTTTTCTTTCATGATTTCTATTTTTCTTTTTGTTATGCTTTTGCTCATTACTTTTGGTTCGGCTCTGTTTTTATATTTAACGAAAAAAAGCTCAATAACTTCAATTAGAACATATAAAGAGTCAGTGAATTTAATTTTAAATCTTTTAACTTTACCGACTTTCATTGCTGTGTTTCTATCGCTGATACATTTCGATATTACTTTGATGCTTTCAATTCAAACATTAGGACTCGTTCTTATGTTATTATTTGTTTTTTATAAAACAAAATTAAATGATAATAATATCTTAAATACTGAACAAGTGATATTATAATAGTAATAGAAACATTTTTTGATAACGATTACTTTTAAAGGAGAATAATTATGGCAGAGATAAAACTAGAACACATTCATAAGCGTTATGAGAACGCTGAAGATTATGCAGTGACAGATTTTAATCTGGATGTACAAGATAATGAATTTATTGTCTTTGTGGGTCCTTCAGGTTGTGGGAAATCTACAACTCTACGGATGATTGCAGGCCTTGAAGAAATCACTGAAGGAGATTTATATATTGATGAGGATGTCGTCAATGATGTCGCACCAAAAGACCGAGATATCGCAATGGTTTTCCAAAACTATGCGTTGTACCCGCACATGACGGTTTATGATAACATGGCCTTTGGTTTGAAATTACGTAAAATGCCGAAAAGCGAAATCAAAGAACGAGTTCAAAAAGCTGCAGAGATGCTGGGACTAACCGATTTGTTGGATCGTAAACCGGCTGCATTATCCGGTGGACAAAGACAGCGTGTGGCTTTAGGACGAGCGGTCGTTCGAAGTCCCAAAGTTTTCTTAATGGATGAGCCATTGTCCAACTTGGATGCGAAACTGCGTGTACATATGCGTACAGAGATCGCTAAATTGCATGAAGAACTCGAAACAACGATGATTTACGTCACGCATGATCAAACGGAAGCGATGACTTTGGCAGATCGTATCGTCATTATGGAAGCGGGTGTCATTCAACAAGTAGGAACTCCTTTTGAAGTGTATAATTCACCTGATAATGCCTTTGTCGCCAGTTTCATCGGTTCGCCGGCGATGAATTTACACGAAGTGACATACAGTCAAGGACGTATTACAGGCCAAGGGATTGATCTTCTTGTCAGTGAACCTTCAAGAAAAGTATTAGATGAAAAAGGCTATGAAGGGAAGACCGTCATCTTTGGGATTCGTCCAGAAGATATTCATTCGGAACAAATTGCTTTAGACACGACACCCGAAACAGTCGTAGAAACCACAATTACCGTGGCTGAATTAACAGGAGCTGAATCTATTTTATATATTGATGTGGGTGGAACAGAAATGGTCGCTGTTGTCGATGCAAGAGATTTCCACCAAGCCGGTGAAAAGATGGAAGTTGCTTTTAACATGAATAAAGCGCACTTCTTTGATGTAGAGACAGAAGAGGTCATTCGTAAAAAGCCAATTGAAGAAGTAGTAGAAACAACATTATAAGATATTAAGATAAAGTAAATGAGTCAAATCATTTAGAGGATGCAGTTTTTACTGTATCCTCTTTTTAATCTTTTATGTTTCTGAGCAATCTGTTCAAGTGAGCGTCTTTTTCTCTCACTTGTTAGGGTATCCAAATTTCCTACTATTTATATAAAAATCTAAAAATAATTCTACATGATTGCATCTACATCACGATTTAAAGTTTCTAACTAAACAAAAAAGCCCGGAAAATTTACCAGGCTCTTTCTCTTCATTTTATGTGTTTATTCTGCTTCATTTTGAATGAGTTTTGGATCGACAATAGTGTAACCTTTCTCGATTAATCCATCAACAATTTCTGGAACAGCTTCTGCCGTCCATTCCCGGTCGTGCATTAAAATATTGGCTCCAGGACTGAGGAATTCAGTGTTCAAGGTAATATCAATTAAAGCAGCGCTGTTTTGATATTCGGATTCCCAATCATAGCCAAAAGACCAGTTCATCCAAGTCATATCTTCTTCTTCCATGACTTGTTTTGCATAATCTGTCATTACGCCATGAGGAGCACGGAAAAATCTTGGTTTTTCACCGATAGCTTCTTCAATGATGTCATTTGTTTTAATAATTTCTTCTCGTTGTTCGTCTTCTGAATAATCATCTAATTTTGCATGAGTATGGGTATGATTTCCGATTTCAAATCCCATATCATGAACTTTTTGGATAGTTTCAAAACCTTCTTCATCTTCCATGTACATTCCGTTAATAAAGAATAAAGCTTTAACATCTTTTTCTTCAAGAGCTTCAGCAATTTCTATTGTATTTCCATAGGGTGCATCATCAAAAGTTAGAAGGACTAGTTTTTCATCTTCATTGCTATTTTCGCTATCAATCGGTTCTACGGAAAAAGTGTTCGGATTTATTTTATATTGATATGTAAGTTCTTCATCTTCGCTTTCTTCATGTTCAGTTTCATCGGTTTCTTCATCCGTCTCTGTGTCGTCAGTATTGTCGTCTGCCACTTGCTCGGTTGTATCCTCATTATTTTGTTCAGGTTCACTGTTTTCTGGAGCAGAGGTTTCGTTGTTACAACCTGCGAGTAGAAAGGCCGACAATACTAAGCTTGAATAAATTTTATTTTTCATGATTTCATCCCATTTTTTATTTTTTTAGTTGGTAGTTCTTGGGCTGATTGTATCATAAAAAAATACCCATACTCAAATGGAATATAGGCATTTATTATATATAGAATTTTAATCATTTTTTGGTAGTGGGCTTACTTTAATCTGACTAAGCGCTTTTTCACTAATAGTGAGTGCTGCACCGGTTTCGTCATCGCTTATAGTGATGGTTCCATCATAGGAATCTATATTTTGTAATTCATAGTTTTTATTTAAAGAAAAATTTTTATCGTGTAGGTAATTGAGTAAATCTTCATCATCTGAGACTTCTCGTACTAAAAAGTGATCGCCGATTTCTAAATCACTCAAATTTAATAATGTATTCAAAGGGGCATCAACTGTTCCGTCAGCATTTGGAATAACCCCACCATGTGGGTCATATGTTGGATGATCTAAAAATTCATCCAATCGTTCAATAAATTTATCAGAGGATGCATGCTCCAATCGATCGGCTTCTTCGTGAACTTCATTCCATTTAAAACCTAATTTTTCATAGAGAAAGACTTCTAAAACACGATGTTTTCTGATGAGCTGATTTGACGTTCGAATACCTGTTTCTGTTAATTTAACCCCTTTGTAAGGGTAGTGTGTCACCATTCCTTCTTTAACTAAACGGCTAATCATATCTGTGACAGAGGCTGCTGAAATTGATAATTTATTTGCGATGTCTTTATTACTCACAATATCGTTTTCTTTACTCAAACCAAAAATTGCCTTAATGTAATCTTCTTTATTGGGAGACATTTTCATAGTAATTATTCCCTTCCAAAAGCACAGGTACTTATCTAAAATGCCATGATAAATCTGTATTTTTTTATATGTGTAACTTTATTTTAGGCCAACCTAAAACATATTGCAAGTAAATTAGTGATTTTTAAGAGGAATCAATTAAAAGTTTCGAATTCGAGTCTTTTTATTAGAAAACTCCCTAACCTCTTGGTATAATTCAGGTGTAGTATTTAGGTGTTTTAAGACATTAGGAGGTCTTTATTATGGTAAAAGTTGGAATCGTTGTTGGAAGTATTCGTGCAGGGTCTTTTTCAGGAAGGGTAGCTAAAGCTCTTATTAACTTACTTCCAGAAGATTATGAAGCCACTTATTTACAAATTGACCATTTGCCCCTTTACAATCAAGACTCAGACGAAAATTCTCCACAAGAATATGTAGATTTCCGTGAAGTTGTTGCTGCACAAGATGCCTTTATATTTGTTACTCCAGAACATAATCGTAGTATTCCTGCCGCTTTAAAAAATGCTTTAGATGTGGCCTCTCGTCCATATGGTGATAATAAATGGGGCGGTAAACCAGCATTAATTGCCAGCCAATCACCTGGTGTGATTAGTGGTTTTGGTGCCAATCATCACTTGCGTCAAATGTTGACATTCTTAGACGTGCCAGTTGTTCAACAACCCGAAGTTTATTTAGCAGGAACCCCTGAGTTATTTGGTGAAAATGGCGAGTTTTTACAAGAGGGTACAGATGTTTTCTTACAAACGGCTATCGATAAATTTGTAGACTTAGTAAGTAAATATGACTAAAAAATAACGGAATAGAAAAAGTTAAAAACATCATCTCGAAAGAATAACCATTCTTTTTAGATGATGTTTTTTTAGTTTAAAAGAGTAAATGATTTAAGCTGTAATTTCAATGAGATTTCCTTCAGGGTCTTCAACAACTGCTTCATAATAACCGTCACCAGTTGTTCGCGGACCATTTACATGCTTATAACCATCATTCACTAATTTTTGATGAAGAGTATTTACCGCTTCTTCATCTGAGACTTGATAAGCAATGTGCGCGTACCCAAAGCTTTCAGCGGTCTTTTCTTCTAAAGCAGGTTTATTCATTAATTCTAACCGAGTTGCTCCGTCATCAAAAGTTAAGAAGTAAGAACGGAAATCCGTTTTTTTATTATGGTATAATTCTCCCGCAACACCCTCTAAATACGTCTCATAAAATTCTTTCATCGTTTCTAAATCTTTAACCCATAGCCCTACATGTTCTATTTTCAAACCCATTCCTCCTGAATAGTTCTCATTTATACAGAGTATACTGACTTTTGACCGAAAAGACAAAGACTATTGCTGAAAAAAGGCCTTAAGACAAGGCTTAGCTCTTTTTATAAAGTCTAGAAATAGTTAAAGAGTTCACGAAGAAGAAAATAAGAAATGGTAGATACGATATAGCCATAAATAGCAGGTATTTCGAGTAATAAATAAATAGCTAACAACATTACACCTGAAATTAAAGCTAAAAGTCCCCAACCTTCTTTCGTTCTTAATCGGATATTTTCTTTAGAGACGATTCCTCCTAAAATAACTCCCCAACCAAAACTAGTTGAAAAAGCAAAGCATACTATGCCTGCTATGGCCAAAATTATTCGTATAATATTTTCATGCTTGGCTTTTTTATTAATATGTCGCAAGTTACCAACCTCTTCCTTACGATTTTAAAACAAATTAAAGTCGTTAATAAATATTACCAATAAATATAGCACAAATTTAATAATAAAAAAATGATCACTTTTAATAATATTATTTATGAAATTAATTTCTGAGCCGTAATTTGATAGGCATTTGTTTGGAATCCCATCTTTCCATACATTTCTTTGGGTGTGTCTTCAGCATCTGCTACTAAAATAACGGATTGTTCGGGGGTTAAAAGTTCGCTTACCACATAATTTAACATTGTTGTAGCGATTTTATTTTTTCTGAACTCCTCTTTAGTTAACACATTGTCTACTTCTAAATAATCTTTAGAGTCAATCAGAATGAGAGACCCTACCGGTTCATCCTTTAGATAGGCTAGAATAAAAGTAGTGTTTTCTAGTTGATATTGATAAGCATACATTTTTTTTTTATGTTCAAAAAAATCTCTACCGTGCAAAATATCTTCTTCTAAATTAATATTTAAAAAATCATCCAAATTTTGATCTGTTACTTTTTGGATGCAAAGAGTTTTATTTATATTTTTAACATTAAATAACTCTGGAACTACCCAATACAAATTTTGCATACCTATTTTATAATTTTCTTGATTGAAATAATTTAAAAGTTCTGGATGAAGACCTGTATTCTCGGGCCAGTTAAACTTTAAATGTTTTTGCTGGATAGCTTCTTGATATTCTATATGCATTTTTTCAATCAATTTAAATTCTGGTAGAGAAGGAGAGAATTTAAGTAAGACATAATTGGCATCGTAACGATCCGGAATTTCTTCATTTGTAAATTGGATAAAAAAATCATTTTCCTCAGTGATTTCACTGTAATTCTCAATGTTTCTAAATGTAGGTTTGTTTTTCACTTTTTCACCTCTCGGCTCTTGTTTAATGTTTATTATACATAATAATAAACAATATGCTATTATAAACTAGAAATCGATTTCAAATTTTGAAAAGGGGAGAAGTGGTAAATGAAAAAAGAACTAAAATATTTAGGATTACTTTCTGAGCAATTTCCTAATATTTCAGCCGTAACGACAGAAATTATAAATTTAGAGGCGATTATGGAACTTCCCAAAGCAACAGAGCATTTTATTAGCGACTTACATGGAGAATATGAAGCAGTGTCTCATGTGCTACACAATGGTTCTGGAAATGTCAAAGAAAAGATTAATGAAGTATTTTCTGGACGCTTGGATTCTGAGCAAATCAATCAATTGGCGACAATTATTTATTATCCGGAAAGAAAGGTTGCAAGCATTATTAAAACTTTGTCTTCTCAAGAAGAGAGAGAAGAATTTTATCACGATACAATTTTAGCATTAGTTGAATTGGGGCAATTTGTTGTTTCTAAATATACACGATCAAAAGTTCGAAAGGCCATGGATCCCGATCTATCCTATATCATGGAAGAATTATTATTTAAAGATTCAATTCTTTCAAATAAAGAACCCTATTATCATAATATTATTCAAAATGTGATTAACTTAGAAGCTGCTGATCTTTTAATTATCAGCCTTTCAGAATTGATTCAAGATTTAATTGTCGATCACCTTCATGTATTGGGCGATATTTATGATCGAGGTCCTGCTCCGGATAAAATACTGAATTTACTCATGGAGAAAAAATCTTTAGATATCCAGTGGGGAAATCATGATGTGTTATGGATGGGGGCAGCGAGTGGTTCTAAAGTTGCCATCGCAAATGTATTGCGAATTTGTGCTCGATACGACAATTTAGAAGTGATTGAAGACAGTTATGGGATTTCACTTCGAGCCTTAGCTTCCTTTGCGGAGAGGGTTTACCCAGAAAATGGTTCTCAATCTTTTCAACCAAAATTAGATGATGTAGCTATTCACTTCCCAGAAGAAGATAAGCAACTCGCAAGTATTCAACAAGCGATCGCCATTCTTCAGTTTAAATTAGAATATGAAGTGATTAGTAGAAATCCTGAATTTAAGGCAAATGACCGTTTGCTCTTACATAAAATAAATTATGAAGAGAATACAATTACGATTGACAATAAAACTTATCCATTAAAAAATACATATTTTCCAACAATTGATCCAGAGAATCCTTACAAATTATCAGAAGATGAGGAGTGGATGATTAATCGTTTGCAAGCTGATTTTTTAAACAGTCAGCCTTTACAGAAACATATTTCATTTTTATATAGCAAAGGGAATATGTATAATATTTATAATGATAATCTTTTGATACATGGTTGTATTCCTTTGAATGAGGATGGTAGTTTTATGTTAGTCGATGTGAATGGAAAGAAATATAAAGGGAAAGAACTTTTAGATAAATTTGAAGAAATTCTTAGACAAGCCTACTTAAATCGGCAAGAAGACGAAGCGAAAAACCCAGTATTAGATTATATGTGGTATATGTGGCAAGGAGTAGGCTCTTCATTATTTGGAAAAACAAAAATGACCACTTTTGAGCGTTATTACATCGATGACAAAATAACGCATGAGGAACCAAAAAATCCTTATTTTACATTAAGAGAAGAAAAGGAAATTGTAGAAAACATACTAGAAGAGTTTGGTGTCGACTCTAGCAAAGGACGTATAATTAATGGACACACACCGGTAAAAGAAAGAAGCGGTGAAGAACCAATTAAGGCAGAAGGAAAGTTATTAGTGATTGATGGTGGATTTTCTAAAGCTTATCAACCAACAACGGGTTTGGCAGGTTATACATTACTCTATAATTCGTTTGGGATGCAGCTAGTTACACATCAACCCTTCACAAATATCGAAGATGCCATTGAAAAAGAATTAGATATTATTTCAACGCGCCGTGTAGTTGATCGAGAGTTAGAACGAATGACAGTCCGTGAAACAGATGTGGGGCAGCTATTAGAAGAACAAGTTGCAGATTTAAAGGAACTTTTGCGTGCTTATCGTTCGGGCAAAATTGCAGAGAAAGTTTCTAATAGAAACCCAAATGTAGAGTAATTGTAAAAAATCTCCAAAAAAGATTCCTAGTGAATCTAGGATTGGGGATTTTTCTTTTGCAAATTATGTTATGCAATTTCTATAGACTGCTAATGATATACTTTTCAGTATGAAAAATTACAGTATTTTACAAAAATGGTATTTTAAAAAAACATTCCTGCATTTAAAAGAGATTATACGGGGCAAAAAATGAGAAGAAAGTTAATTCAATCACATTTTTATAAACAGAAGATAAAAAGAAGGATATTCATAAAAAAGTTCAAAGTTACAGTTAAATAACAAAGTACCCAAACACCTTGGCAACTACTCCTTTCACTGTTAATATACTTGTAGCTTTTGATTTGACCCGAGTTTCACATTCGTTGTCATTTCAAAACGATTACCACATAGAGGAGAAATGAAGTTTGAATAAATCAAAGGTATTTTCATTGCTTTCTTCTACAGCACTTTTTCTTTCTTTAAATTCAATGGCACCTTCTGTAAGTGCTAATTCCCAAACATTAAATGATTTAGAACAACAAAAAGAACAATTGCAACAAGAAAAAAATAAATTAAATGGGGATATTAATGATGCAGAAAATGAGATGCAATCATTAGATTCAGAACGTGAACAATTAAATAATGATATCTCAGAAATTCAAAATAACATTGAAGAGATTATCGCACAAATTGATAAACAAGAAAAAGAAATTGCTCGTTTAGAAGAAGAAATTAATCAATTAAATAAAGAAATCAAAGCGTTAGAAGAAAAAATAGAAGCTCGAAATGAATTACTTGCTGAACAAGCAAGAGGTGTCCAAATTGCTGGATCTCCTCAAGACCTTGTAGATATTGTTTTATCTGCAGATAGTCTATCTGACTTAGTAGGTCGAATCGAAGTTATTAATGTACTAGTTAAAAATAATAACAATATTATGGAAGAACAAATTCAAGACAGAAAAGCTGTCGAAGAAGCACGCGAAGAAGTTGATTTAGCTAAAGAAGAAACTAACCGTGTAAAAGAAGACATGGAAGTTAGTCGCAATCAACTATTGGCAGAGCGTAAAAATCTAGATAATAAGATACAAGTCGTTACAGAAAAATACAATTTAACGAGTGTCGAGCGCGATCAATTGTTATCTCAACAAACTCAAGTGGCTTCCAAGACAGATGCCATTGACCAAGAGATGACGGCTGAAAAAGAACGTATTGCTGCCCAAAAAGCTCGCGAAGAAGCAGAAGCAAAAAAATTAGCGGAAGCCCAAAGAAAAGCTGCAGAAAAAGAACGTCTAAAACAGTCTAAAAAAGTTCAAACTGCGTCTTCTGCAAAAGAAAGCTCTACTACTTCTTCGTCCGCTCCAACGCCCGCTCCAACTCCCACTCCAACTCCTGCTACGAGTAGTAATGGTTGGGTTCGACCAGCGAATGGTTATGTAACTTCTGAATTTGGCTATAGAACACATCCAATTCTAGGATATAAACGATTACATGCTGGAACCGACATTGGTGGTGGAGGTGCAATATCTGCAGCTAAATCAGGTACTGTGACAGTAGCAGGGTACCATAATTCATATGGAAATTATGTCAAAATAGACCATGGAAATGGGATAACCACTTTATATGCTCATATGAAATCTGATTTGCGAGTATCTGCAGGTCAATCCGTTTCACAAGGTCAACAACTTGGGACAATGGGAACTACCGGTTCTTCAACAGGCGTCCATTTACATTTTGAAGTTCATAAAAATGGAACACCAGTAAATCCTAGAAATTATGTGAACTTTTAATCACATGTTGTTAAACACATTGAGTCAAACAGGGAAACTTGACTTAATGTGTTTTTTTTAGTTTTTACTTCTTTTTTATATAGATAGAAAATGGAAGAAACGTTTAAAAAAATTTTATATTGATCCTGCTTTTTATTCGTATTTAATGAAAAGGACCGAAAAAAACGGTATGATTGGATAGTATATGAATAAATGAGGTGAAGAAATTGTTCCAGATTACATCTGTCAATAATCCACAAGTCAAGAAGTGGAAGAAGTTAAGCTTAAAGAAAGAACGTGTGAAGCAACAATCTTATCTTATTGAAGGCTTTCATTTAGTAGAAGAAGCTCTTAAGTATAAAAAAGATGCGCTGACGAATATTATTGTCCGGGAAGATTTGTTAGAGGGGGAAGATTTTCTAAATTTAAATCTAGATACGGATCAGATTATTGTTGTTAGTTTGAATGTTGCCGAGGAAATTAGTAAGACACAGACGAATCAGGGAATTTTTGCTGAGTTAGCGATTACCACAAATGATTTTCCAAAAGAGATTGAAGGGCCCATTTTATTATTAGATGCGGTACAAGATCCTGGGAATGTAGGGACGATGATTCGATCAGCGGATGCGGCAGGTTTTCAAGGGGTCTTTTTAGGAAAAGGAACCGTTGATTTATATAATGCTAAAACCTTGCGCAGTGCCCAAGGGAGTCACTTTCATTTAGAAATTTATGAAGGAGAATTGAAAGATTTCATTCCTGCATTTAAAGAAGAAGGGTATCCTGTTTTTGGGACAGCTTTAAATGAAGAGGCTGTGTCTTATAAAGAAGTATATGTCGATACGCCATTTTCTTTGGTTGTAGGCAATGAAGGCTCGGGGATGAATAATGAAATAGTTTCTATGATTGATCAAAATATATTTATCCCGATGATTGGTCAAGCTGAGTCATTAAATGTTGCGATCGCTGCGAGTATCTTAATGTTTCACTTTATTCAATAACAGAATATATTTTAAGAGGAGAGAATATAGAAGTGACAAAATCAATTTTAGTTATCCAAGAATTATATTCCGAACAATTGAAGGAATTAAAAGAGAAGGCAACCGACTATAATATTGTGGAATCTATAGAAGAAACAGGTAAAGATTCCGTTGAAATTATTATAGGCTGGTCAGATGAATTAATTCCGCTTATTGAAAACGATGAATCTAAGGTAAAATGGGTGCAGTTTGCTTATGCTGGAGTGAACGACTTACCTTTAGAATTGTTTGCTAAAAAGAATATTCTACTTACAAATGGTAGTGGAATCCATGCCAATCCAGTAACGGAATCAACGATAGGCCTCTTGTTAGGTTTAACGAGATCCATAGTACAATCTGCTGAAAACCAAAAGAAAAAACGTTGGAAAGATCAATGGGAAAATGAGGAAACGGCCTACGAACTAGCTGGTAAAACTATGCTAATTGTCGGAGCTGGGAAGATAGGGGTTCAGTTAGGGAGGGTCGCAAAAGCTTTCCATATGGATACGATTGGAATAAATCGTAGTGGGCGTAAAATTGAAAACATGGATGAACAGTATACGCAAAAAGAATTAGCAAAAATCATCCATAAAGGGGATATTATTGTAAATATTTTACCTTTAACTAAAGAAACGACTCATTTATATGATGAAACCCTATTTTCAAAAATGAAAGAGGGCGTAGTTTTTATAAATGTCGGACGGGGCGAGTCTGTTGACACTTCCGCTTTAATGGACGCTTTAGATCATGGAAAGGTCCGTTGTGCAGGTCTAGATGTATTTGAGGAAGAACCATTACCCGAAAATCATCCTCTATGGGGTTATGAACAAGTCTTGATGACTCCACATATTGCTGGACGAGTAGAAAGTTATCCGAAATATATTTTTCCAATTTTTATGAAAAATTTTGAAGCTTACGTGCAAGGCGAGGAACTTCCAGAAAATTTAGTAAAACTAGATGAAGGCTATTAATCATTATTTACGGATTATTTAAGAACTTATTAAGAAATCACTAAAAATATAGAATATTCCTTTTATTTCATTATTCAAGGTGTATAATAGGTTCAGTAACTTAATAAGATTAATAAATGCCTTACAGCATTTTGTATGAGGACACAACCATTTAAAAGGAGAATGTTGATGGAGTTCGTCCGTAAAATTTGGGAAAATGACCCAGAATATATGACCATTATCAAAGACTTATTAAACAATGAAAAATTATTAGAATTGGAAGAAATTACGCATCACCATTACACGACACGTTTGTCTCATAGCTTATTTGTTTCTTATGTAAGCTATAAATTAGCAAAATCACGTGGATTAGATTATATTTCAACAGCTAGAGCTGGTTTATTGCATGACTTTTTCTTAGAAGGCAGACATGAGATACTAGAGATGGGCTTAGGCTCACATAACTCTGCACATCCTAAGATTGCCTTGAAAAATGCTCAAGAGATTACAGAAATTAACGAAGTGGAAAAAGATATCATCTTAAAACATATGTTTTTATGTACACTTAAAGGTGGCGTTCCAAGATTTAAAGAGAGTTTTATTGTAACTTTAGTCGATAAATATTGTGCCATTTCAGAAGTTTCAACCCCAACACGTGAATGGTTCAAAGAATTCTATGCTCGGTTACAAATCAAGGTCTCATATAACTAATTAGAGATTAACCAAAAAAAGCGATGTTGCGCTGAAAATAATCGTTTTTTAGTACTTACTAAAACCAAATCCTTAGGCCTATTACTGGCTCAAGGATTTTTTTTAGTTTACAATAATTGAAATTAGAGCCTGTATATTGTCTTTTCTGGAATAAAAATAAAGGTTTCTAGAAAGAGTGATTTTTTAACGGAGTGATAAGAGAATGCTAGCCGTACTATGAGTGTCAACCAAACTTTTCCCAAATGAAAATAATTATGAAATGAAAGCCTTTACCTAGGGGTTTTTAACGTTTATAATTGTAATTTTGAAACTTTAGTCTTATAATTAATCCCGCGCTGGGGGAAATGGCATAGCAATCAGCTTTATAGCTTTGTTTTATATATGTAATTTTTTAAAAGGTGCAAAGAAATTAAATGATTTCTATTTAGAAAGGAGATAAGTTATTAAATGGACGAAATAATTGATCGATTGTATCGAATAGAACTAACAGCTGATAAATCTTTGGATACATTGAATGAAAAGAAAATTCAGTTGAAAAATAAATACGATAATTTTCGTACGGATTATCAAAAAGCAGCAGAAAATAAATTTTCTAAAGAAACGGCTCAACTGAAAGAACAGTACGAGCAAGAAAAAAATCAAGAGCTTAAAGTAATCGAAGAAAATTACGAAATAAATTTGAAAAAAATTCGAGATGTTTTTGATCATGAACAAGAACATTTTGTTGATCGATTTTTGGATGCAGTAAAGGAACTTGGTGCATTAGATGATGAATGATTATACAGCAATTTTAACTAAAGTTAGAGCGATGCGAAGTAAATTGTTATCAAAAGAAGAAATACAAAATAATCACAGTCTTAAAAGTTTAGAAGATATCTACCAAGTTTTACAACGGACGGAAGGGTATGATCGAGCTGCGCGTGATACAGATATTACAGAACTCACACCTCGAAGTATCATTCCTATTATCCACAATGGTGTCTATTATACTTTTTTGAAATTATACCGTTTTGCGAATCTAGAACAACGAAAAGTTTTAAAATTGTATGGCATCAAATATGAAACAGATTTCATAAAAAAAGTAATTAATAACATTCTGGCAAAAAAAGATTCGAATATTTATTTTGAAGGTTTTACAGATTATTTAGAAAAAAGCCGTCATTTTGATATAGACCGAATTGAAAGTGCAACGACGATAGACGAAGTGATTGATGCTTTAAATGGAACGATTTACGCAGAATTCTTTGAAGAGAATCGTTCTAGTTTTCAAGAAATTCCAATTGACTCGAATGTTTTAAATGTAAAATTTGACCAGTTCATTGCGATGCATGTATGGAAAAGAGCACGTCACATATTTAGTGAGAAAGAATTGAAACAGTTTAAAAAATATTATGGTAGTTTTGCGGATCTTATTAATATTGAATCTATTTATCGTTTGAAATTCATTTATGAAATGAGCAATGAAGAAATTAAAAATTATATTCTACCTCCTTCTCGTCAATTAGATGAAGTCACAATTGAAGAACTTTTACAGGCCAACAATCAATTAAGTTTTGAACGTCTATTGCGC
This sequence comes from Atopostipes suicloacalis DSM 15692, assembly GCF_900129085.1. Lineage (GTDB taxonomy): Bacteria > Bacillota > Bacilli > Lactobacillales > Carnobacteriaceae_A > Atopostipes > Atopostipes suicloacalis. The sequence goes on along the minus strand of NZ_FQUF01000006.1, from coordinate 64,366 downwards.
TCAATGGGTTATGCAGAAGTTATAGTGAATGATAAAAGAACGAATGATTTGCGGATAGAAGAGTCAGAATTTTTAGAAGGTTTACTTAAATTCTTAGTCCGTTCATGTCGAGAATCAATGCTTCCTATTTTAGAATATTTAGAAGATAAACAAAGAGAAGCGAGTTTATTAGCAAAAACGACAGAAAAAATTGGTTGGAATAATGTAAAACCTGCAGAAAAGGAGTTGGTATAGTTGATTACTACTATGAGTATGGTTAACATCACAGGACCTCGTGATGATATTGATAAAATGGCTTATAATTATCTAAGTCATTATGATATTCACTTAGTGAATGCACTAAAGGAATTATCTGGAATTGAAACATTAAAAGCTTATACGAGCTCAAATCAATATCAACCTTGGGATGAACGAATTGATGATTTATTATCTTTAATTGATGAACCAGTCGAAGATGATAAAAACCTTGAAAGTAATCTAACGTTTAAAGAAGTAAAAAAAATGGTTACCTCTGTTGAAAGCAAGGTTACCGATAAGAAAAATGAGTTGCAAGAGTTAACACGACAGTTAAATACTGCAACGTTTAGTCATGATGAATATGAACCTTTTTCAGATATTGGTTATTCTTTAGAAAAAATATTAAGCATTAAGCATTTGAAGTTTAGATTTGGACGATTTACCACAAAAAGTTATCAAATATTCAAAAAATATATTGATAGCATGGTTCCTTCCGTATTTATCCCTTCAAAGACAACAGACGGATATGTCTATGGCGTATATTTTACGACTCCAGAAGCTCGTCAAAGAGTAGATGCTTTGTATTACTCTCTTGCTTGGGAAAGAATATATATTACAGAAGAAAAAGGGACGTTTAAAGATATTGTTCATAAATATGATGAACAAATCGATCAATTAACGACTGAGAAAGAAAAAGTGCAAGCTGAAATATTCGATATCTTGCATCCGAATATTAAGAATTTAAAACAAGCAAAGAAAACCTTAGAAGAATTATCGGAAGCCCATAAAATTCGTCAATATGCTGCGATTACACGTGATGAGTTCGCTCAAAAAGAAACACGTTATCTTGTACTTGGCTGGATGGCTGAAGAAGATGCTATGAAACTTGAAAAAGAATTGGCTAAAGTTGAAGAAATTGAAATGTATATTGAAGAGGATGAAGATGCACACAATTTTGAGTCCCCTACAAAACTGCGTAATAATTTCTTTGCACGACCTTTTGAAATGATTACTAAAATGTATGGGGTGCCAAATTATCGAGAACTTGATCCTACGGGAATTGTAGCCGTGACCTATTCCTTGTTCTTTGGAGCTATGTTTGGTGATTTAGGACAAGGCCTCTTGCTATTTTTAGCCGGCTTAGTGGGCTATTTCAGTGAAAAATTGAGTTTGGCAAAGATGTTTGTTCCCGTTGGTCTTTCTTCCATGATTTTTGGGTTGATTTACGGAAGTTTCTTTGGTTTAGAAGATGTTATTCCTGCCTTATGGGGTAACCCGATGGAGAAACTAAGTACCATTCCTTTCTTTGGAAGTTTAAATACGGTATTTATTGTAGCAGTTGGTTCCGGAATGTTTGTCATTTTATTAACGATGGTCTTGAATATTTATTTGAGATTTAAAAATGGTGAAAAGTGGGAAGCAATACTGAATAAGAATGGAATTGCTGGTTTTGCATTTTATGGATTAATTGTTTTGTTACTTGTTCTTTATATGGCCGGTCAAGAAATTCCAGCGATAGGATTATTTATCGCAATTATTGTTGGGTTATTACTTGTCATTGCTTTTGAAGAACCACTTACAAATATCATAGAACACAAAAAAGCAGAAGATAAAGATGGAATAGTTATGCAATTGTTAACGATCTTTTTTGAAATGTTTGAAACAGTGCTAACTTATTTTTCAAATACAATTTCTTTTGTACGTATAGGAGCTTTTGCGATTGCCCACGTTGCCATGATGGGTGTCGTTTTGATGTTTGCAAATATTGAATCAGCGAATCCAAATTGGTTGGTTCTTGTATTAGGAAACTTATTTGTTACAGGATTTGAAGGATTAGTTATCTTTATTCAAGTCTTGCGTTTAGAATTTTATGAAATATTTAGTCACTTTTATAGTGGAGACGGAATTGAATTTGAAAGTGTTTGGGATAAAAAATAATTGGAGGAAGTATAGAAATGAATATTGAATTAATGATTAAAACAACAATGGTTGCCACAATTTTATTAGGATTTGTTTTTCCAGCTGCTTACTTTTTTAAAGGAGAACGAAACAAAAAACGATACAAAAAGACTTTGGCTGCAAATGTTTTAACGGTTGCAACAGGCTTTATCATCTCTTTAATCTTTGCTTACTCTCCTGAAACAGTTTTTGCCGCTAGTGAGACAGCCGCTGCCGCAGATGGTTTAGCTACTGGTTTAGGTTATATTGCAGCTGCTCTAGCTACTGGTTTATCTGGTATTGGTGGTGGGGTTGCTGTTGCAAGTGCCGCAAGTGCCGCTTTGGGTGCAATTAGTGAAGATGATTCAATCTTTGGTCGTTCACTAATTTTCGTTGGTTTAGCAGAAGGTATTGCCTTATACGGATTAATTATCTCATTTATGATCTTAGGACGTCTATAATATGAAATCTTATGTCATAACAGATAACATTTCGACTTTAGTAGGCATGCAACTTGCAGGAGTTGAAGGAGAACTTATTTCAAAGGCGACTTCTTTTAATACAATTTTTGATAAAGTGACTAAAGATGAAGAAATTGGGATCTTAATGATTGCTCCAAAATTAATCGAACAGAATCAAAAAAAAGTAGATGAATTTCGCTTTAATCAAGCCGTCCCTTTAATAGTTGAAATTCCCGGTTCGGATGAATATGCTAGCAACCGGAATAAAATTGCTGAAACAATTCAAAAAGCTGTGAATATTTCAGTATAGATGGGAGATGCGATGATGGATTTAGAAGAAAAAATAGATTATTTCGTAGATGAAGTAAATGTAAAAGTTAAAAATACAATGGAAGAACAAATGACTGCTTATCAAGAATCTTTAGATAAAGATTTAAAAGATTTTAAACGAAAAACAGACGCTTCTTTTGCTGATCGATTAGAATCAGAAAAAAATGCCGCAAGAAAAGAAAACAATAAAGCCATATCGAAGATTAGATTTAATCATCAACATGAACTTTATGTGCAAGAAGAAAAACTAAAGAAATCTTTATATGATAAATTTGAAAATGTCTTAAACGAATACAAAGAAACAGACGAATATAAAGAGCATATGAAAAAGATGATTCAATCCGTTCAAGAATATGCGCAAGATGAACTCTTTGATATTTATATTGACCCATCGGACGAATATTTGCTATCAGACTTAGAAGAAATGACAAATGCCGAGTTAAATATATCCGATCGTGAGTTTATAGGAGGAGTCCGTGGAGTAGCCAGAGAAAGAGGTATCTTATTAGATTTTTCTTTTTCAACTTTGCTTACTCGTGCGGAAGAGGATTTCTCTATAACGGAGGGACTTAATCGATGATAGAAACAAAAAATAAAATTTATGCAATAAATGGCCCAATCATTAAAATTCAAGGACCAACAGATTTTTCTATGTCTGAGTTAGTTTACGTAGGAAATGACCGTTTGGTTGGCGAAGTTATTGGGATTGATCAGTTTAAAACGACGATTCAAGTCTACGAAGACACAAACGGCCTAAGACCTGGTGAACCTATTGAAGGAACTAATGAATCAATGGCTGTAGAACTTGGTCCAGGAATGCTCGATAATATTTTTGATGGAATTGAACGCCCATTAAAAGAAATTCAAAAAGTGAGCGGTGCACACATCAAAAAAGGAATCAAACTGGATTCTTTAAATCGAGAAAAATTATGGGAAGTGACCCCAGTAATTTCTGTTGGAGAAACAGTGAACGGCGGAGAAATTATTGCTGAAATTCCTGAAACAAAAGCTATCATGCATAAAGTGATGGTACCTCCTGATGTAGCCGGTAAAGTTATTGAAGTTGTTGAACCTGGAGAATATACGATAAATGATGTATTAGTTAAAATTGAACAAATTAACGGGAATATTATCGAAATCAAGGGCTTTCAAAAATGGCCCATTCGTAAACCTCGTACAGTACTCGAACGCCTTGAAAGTACTCGTCCATTAATTACAGGACAAAGAATTATTGACTCTGTGTTTCCTATTGCCAAAGGAGGAGCTGCTGCAATTCCTGGAGGTTTCGGAACAGGTAAAACAACCATGCAGCATCAGATTGCAAAATATGCTGAAACAGATATTATTGTCTATATTGGTTGTGGTGAACGTGGAAATGAAATGACAGAAGTTTTAGAAGACTTTGCCAAACTGATTGACCCTCGAAGTGGTGCTTCTTTAATGGAACGTACAGTCTTAATTGCAAACACTTCAGACATGCCAGTTGCAGCACGTGAAGCTTCTATTTACACAGGAATCACTATTGCTGAATATTATCGGGATATGGGATATGATGTAGCCATTATGGCTGATTCAACCTCTCGATGGGCAGAAGCACTTCGTGAATTATCTGGACGATTAGAAGAAATGCCTGGAGAAGAAGGTTTCCCTGCTTACTTATCTAGTCGTATTGCTGCTTTCTATGAAAGGGCAGGAGATATGGAAAACTTAAACCATACGAATGGTTCAGTTTCTATTATCGGAGCTGTTTCTCCTCAAGGTGGAGACTTCTCGGAACCTGTGACACAAAATACCAAGCGTTATGTCCGTTGTTTCTGGGCACTCGATTCAGATTTAGCCCATGCGCGACATTATCCAGCAATTAACTGGATTACCAGCTACAGTCAATATTTAAATGATTTATCACACTGGTATGCTAAAAATGTGGATGAAGATTTTATGAAAAATCATAATGAAATGATGGTTCTTCTAAAAGAAGAAGATGAATTACTCGAAATCGTGAAATTAATTGGTAGTGATGTCTTACCCGATTCACAAAAATTAATCTTACAAATTTCTAAAGTCATTCGTTTAGGCTTTTTACAACAAGGATCTTTTCATGAAATTGATAGTTCTGTTCCAATTAAAAAGCAAGCTAAAATGTTAGACATTATTTTGTATTTATATGAACGCAGCCAATCTTTAATTTCCTTTGGCTTTCCAGTGAGTTATTTAACACAGTCTAATATCTTTAATAAAATTATTAATATAAAATATGACGTACCCAATGATCAATTAGAAATGCTTGATCATTATTATGATGATATTGATGCCTATTATGATAAAGCAATGCAAGAGAATGGATAAGGAGAGATATAATGGCAATTGAACATTTAAATTTAAGCTCCATTGAAGGGCCATTAGTCGTTATTGATGGGGTGCGAGAAGCTGCCTATGGCGATATTGTTCGATTTCGCACCAATAAAAAAGAAGAAAAAATAGGTCAGGTCATCTCGATTGAAGGTGAACGTTGTTTAATTCAAGTCTTTGATCAAACGACAAATATGTCCTTAAATAACACACATACGACATTCAGTGGACATGGGATGGAAATAGACCTATCTCCTGATATCTTAGGTCGTACTTTTGATGGATTGGGTCGCCCACTTGATGAGCTAGGACCTGTCCATTCAGACGTCCAACGGGATGTAAATGGTGCACCTTTGAATCCAGTTTCTCGTGTATTTCCTAAAAACTTTATTGAAACAGGATTTTCAGCAATTGATGGCTTGATGACTTTGATTCGTGGACAAAAACTTCCAATCTTTTCAGGGGAAGGATTATCCCATAATGAGTTAGCTGCACAAATTGTTAAACAAGCAAAATTAGGTGAAGACGTAGAAGGCGAGTTTGCGTTGGTTTTTGCGGCAATGGGTGTAACACATGATACTGCTGATTTTTTCAGACGAACGTTTGAGGAAAGTGGTACGATGGATCATGTTACCAGCTTTTTAAATACAGCTGATGATCCTGTGATGGAACGAATTATTACACCAAGAGTGGCTTTAACGACCGCAGAGTATTTAGCCTATGATTTGGGGTATCATGTATTGGTTATTTTAACGGATATGACTTCATTTAGTGAAGCATTGAGAGAAATCTCCAATGCAAAAGATGAAATTCCTTCTCGTAAAGGTTATCCAGGTTATTTATATTCTGAGCTAGCTACAATTTATGAAAGAGCAGGAATCGTTAAAGGAAAACAAGGATCAGTTACTCAGATTCCAATTTTAACAATGCCTAACGATGATATTACGCACCCAATTCCTGACTTAACCGGGTATATTACAGAGGGACAAATCGTATTGGATCGTGATTTGCAACATAAAAATATTTTCCCTCCAATTGGTGTATTACCATCTTTATCTCGTTTGATGTCTGACAGTATTGGAGCGGATTATACACGTGAAGACCATGAAGGAGTTGCTAATCAACTCTTTGCTTCTTACTCAAGTACGATAGAAGCTAGAAGTTTAGCCTCTGTAATTGGAGAAGAAGAACTTTCTGATGTTGATAAAATGTATTTAGAATTCGGAAAGAAATTCGAAGAAGAGTTTGTTGGTCAAGGCATGGACGAAACAAGAACGATGAAAGATACCTTAAATCTTGGTTGGGATTTGTTACGTCTATTACCTAGAGAAGAATTAAACCGTATTGATTCAACGATTTTAGATAAATATTATGAGAATAAGGAGTATTCACTTCAAAGTTCACAACAATTGAACATCAAAGAAGGTGTTAACAGTGGAGATTGATCAATCACCAACAAAAGGGAACTTAATGAAAATCGAGAAAACCTTAGAACTATCTAGAAGTGGACATAGCCTCATGGATAGAAAGCGACTCATTCTTATGAATGAAATTGTCACTTTGGTTGAAAAAGCCAAGCAAGTTCAAGACGATTTAGTCGATGCTTATGAGGATGCCTATAATCAAATGGCTCTTGCACAAGAAGCTGTAGGGATATTTAACTTACAAGAAATTTCAGAATCGATTGAGGTGGATCGTCACATTCACATTAAAGTACGAAGTCTTATGGGTTCTGAAATCCCTGAAATTGACTACCGAGGGAAAAAGCAAGATACACTCCCTTACTCACTAACCGAGACATCCATTGAGGTGGACCGTACACGCTTAGCTTTTGAAAGAGTAAAAGGACTACAAATACAATTAGCTGAAATTGAAAATACAGCCTATCGTTTAGCCAGTAACATTCAAAAAACGCAAAAAAGAGTGAATGCATTAGAAAATGTGACCATTCCTCAACTCGAAGCGGCTCAAAAACAAATTAATAATGAGCTTGAAGAAAAAGAACGTGAAGAGTTTACCCGAATGAAGGCTGTAAAACGAGTACTCAGTGAGAAAGATCTTACTGAAAATGAACGGATGCAAGACCTTTCTAGTAATGAATAAAAAATAGCTTAGCTTTACGCTAAATCAGTTAGTTATATTAAAGGAAAGACTCAATATGAAACCCCTTATTTTGATGAAGGTTTCCTATTGGGTTTTTATTTAGAAGGTATTCTCTTCATATAAAAACTACCTTTTTTTATAAATCTTTGTTATAATGGGATTCGTTAAAACAAACTGTATAATAAAACTTAAAAATAATGACAGAAAAGAGTATTTTATAAAAAGATTGCAGAGAATAGATACATTAGCTGAAAGTATTTATATTCTTTAATAAGAGAAATTCACTTCTGTTGCTCGAAATAAATTTTTGCTAGATTTATTTATTTCGAATAGTTGGTTTCATCCCGGCTTGCACCGTTATGCAAACTTAAGTGCAAAGAAGGAGTCTATCCTTTTTTGAACTAGGGTGGTACCGCGTTTAACCTCGTCCCTTTTTTGGGATTGGGGTTATTTTTATTTTAGGAGGAAAAAAAATGGAGTTAAAAGAGAAGTTAGAAAAATTAGCAGAATCGTCAAAAGAAAAAATTAATCAGATGACGTCTGAAAAAGCTGTTGAAGAATTAAGAATCCAATTATTAGGGAAAAAAGGACAGCTAACCGAATTACTAAAAATGATGAAAGACTTGGATAAGAAGGAACGCCCGATTATTGGAAAATTAGCCAATGAAATTCGCGACGACTTATCGACTCGTATTTCGGATAAAAAAGAAGAGTTAGCCCACCTTGCTTTAGAAGAGAAATTACGGGAGGAAACAATTGATGTAACACTACCCGGCCGTAAATTTAAAAGGGGACAAACTCATCTTATTCACCAAATCATGGAAGAGATGGAAGATCTCTTTTTAGGGATGGGTTATAACATTGTGGGAGGAACAGAAATTGTTTCGGATTATCTCAACTTTGAGCGTGTGAATGTTCCACAAGATCATCCAGCACGCGATATGCAAGATTCTTTTTATATTAATGACCACTATTTATTAAGAACACAAACATCAGCAGTTCAACCTTTGGTAATTGAAGCCCATGATTTTTCAAAGGGCCCTTTAAAGGTGATTAGTCCTGGGAAAGTTTACCGTCGAGATTCAGACGATGCGACTCATTCTCATCAATTTCATCAAATTGAAGGAATTGTTGTAGATGAAAATATCACCATGTCTGATTTAATGGGAACTTTAGAAGTTATGTCCAAAAAAATATTTGGACCGGACCGAGAAGTCCGTTTCCGCCCAAGTTATTTCCCATTTACGGAACCATCCGTAGAAGTGGATGTTAGCTGCTTTAAATGTGGAGGAGCAGGCTGTAATGTGTGTAAGCAGAGTGGTTGGATTGAAGTATTAGGAGCAGGTATGATCCATCCAAATGTATTAGAAATGAGTCATGTTGATTCTAAAAAATATTCTGGCTTTGCGTTTGGTGTAGGACCGGACCGAATGGCGATGCTGAAATATGGTGTGGATGATATTCGTCATTTTTATTTAAATGATCAACGGTTCCTCAGTCAGTTTCGTGCGAAAGGAGAAGAAGCCTAATGTTAGTTTCTTTTAATTGGTTGAAAGAATATGTCGATTTATCAAATATTACCCCTGAAGAATTGGGCGAAAAATTTACTTTAGGAGGGCTGGAAGTTGAAACAATCCAGAAACTAGGTGAAGGTTTAGAGCATCTAGTCGTTGGAGAAGTTGAAACGTGTGAACCGCTTGAAGGCTCGGACCACTTAAATAAAACAACGGTAAATGTGGGCAACCAAGTTCTCCCTATTGTCTGTGGTGCACCAAATGTTGCTGCTGGACAAAAAGTTGTCGTCGCTAAAGTTGGCGCAATACTTCCAGGAAACTTTGAAATAAAAAAAGCAAAACTTATGGGGGAAGATTCTGAAGGAATGATTGTTTCTTTAGATGAATTAGGCTTTTCAGATTCAATTATTCCAAAAAAAGCTGAAGACGGTATTTATGTTTTAGAGCAAGATGCCAAAGTAGGTGCTGATGCTCGTCCATACCTTGGTTTAGATGACGCTATTATTGAATTTGACTTAACACCTAACCGAGCAGATGCACTGAGTATGCGGGGAGTCGCGTATGAAGTAGGAGCTTTATTGGACCAAGTTCCTAGTTTTGAAGAGGTTAATTTTCAAGAAAATGAGGCAGAAAAAGTAGAAGATTATGTTTCTGTTTCTGTAGAACATACGGAAGATACATTGGATTATCGTATGCGTATTGTTAAAGATGTAAAAATTAGCGAAAGTCCGTTATGGATGCAACATAAATTAATGCACGCGGGTATACGTCCAATTGATTTAATAGTAGATATTACGAACTATGTGATGCTTGAATTTGGACAACCTCTACATGCTTTTGATTATGACAAGTTAGATTCTAAAAAAATACATGTTCGTCGTGCTCACCCTGGAGAAGAGTTCGTGACTTTAGATGGCCGTGATCATGTATTAACACAAGAAAATTTGGTCATAACAAATGGGGAAAAAGCAGTTGCTTTAGCTGGAGTTATGGGAGGCGAAAACTCTCAAATTACGGAAGAAACAAAAACAATTGCGATTGAATCAGCTGTTTTTAATCCAGTATTAACCCGTCGAACAGCTAATCGCTTGAATTTACGAAGTGAATCAAGTAATCGTTTTGAAAAGGGAATCAATATTGCTACCGTCCAAGAAGCTGCTGATTTAGCCGCAAAATTAATGGTTGAACTAGGTGGAGGAACGATGGTTAGCGGAACGGCAGAATCTACTCATACAACAACCAAAGATGTGACGATTGCTACAACAACCCAACGAGTAAATGGTTTAATCGGAAGTGCGTTGACTGCTACTGAAATTTCAAAGATATTGGATCGTTTAGGATTTGAGCATAAGATTGATCAGGATCAATTAGATGTTTCTATTCCGCCACGACGTTGGGATATTGAAATTGCTGAAGATTTGATTGAAGAAATTGCTCGAATCTATGGCTATAATAATATACCCATCACACTTCCAGTGACTGAATCCACTCCAGGAGAATTAACGGATGAGCAAAAAACAACACGACTTATTCGAGAAATTTTAGAAGGAAATGGTCTACAAGAAGCTGTAAGTTATTCATTAACACTTCCAGAAAAAGCACGTCGGTATGCGATCACAAAAGGGGAACTTGTTCATTTACAAAATCCGATGAGTAAAGAACGCGTGAGCCTTAGACAAAATGTTATTAGTGGTTTATTAGATGATGCCACGTACAATATCACCCATCAAGTCTCAGACATTGCGCTTTATGAAATTGGACATGTTTTTTACCAAGAAGGCGAAGATGATATAGTGGAATATAGCAATGTTGCTGGATTACTAACCGGTGAAACCCAAAAAGATTGGTTCGGTAAAAAGACACCAATTGATTTTTATACTGTAAAAGGGTTAGTAGAAAACTTGTTATCTTCCTTTTCATTTAGTGAAGAGATCACTTACCGTTTAGCTACAGAACGTGAGGGAATGCATCCTGGTCGTACAGCAGATATTTATATAGCAGAGCAATTAATCGGTTATGTGGGACAACTCCATCCAACGATTGCTAAACAGAGTGATTTAGCGGATACTTTTGTTTTCGAATTATCGATTGATCAGCTAGTGAATGCTAAGAAAGAAGCGGTCGAATATACCGCGTTAAATCGTTATCCAGGTTCTTCCCGTGATATCGCATTGTTAGTGGAAGAAGATATTACGCATGCTGAATTAGAAGCTGTCATTTCTGAAAATGGTGGAAAATGGCTCCAACGAATCCAATTATTTGATTTATACGAAGGTGACCATATCGAAGCAGGTAAGAAATCAATGGCTTATTCGCTTTATTATGCGAATCCTAAGGCTACTCTAAAAGAAGAAGAAGTGAACAATGACTTTAAACGAGTTCAAGAAGCATTAATTGAGCAATTGAATGTAAAAATTCGTTAAATTTACTCTTCCTAATTCTATCGATTGTGAGTCACTGTCTTTTTTACTTGAGAAAGGGCAGTGACTCATTTTAATATTAAAGGGATGAAAAATCTTGTTATTTTTGTTAGGATAGATAAGTAAATAGTCTAGAGAGGTATGTGTAAATGACAACAGAAAAAAGAAGAGCCAAAGTTATGATTGATGATAAAGAGTATACGATTATAAGTAATAAGTCGACTGCACATATAAAACTAGTGGCTGAAACGATTAATAAGCAATTAATAGAGTTGGATGAACTTTCAAACAATCTCTCAAAAGAAGAGCAAGCAATTTTAGTTGCTGTAAATGCTATTTCTGATCAAATCGATTATCAGAATCAAATGATTCAACTTGAAGAAGAAATGAATGAGTTAAACAAAAATGAAAAACGTAGTTAAGTAGGGGAAAACAATATGATGACATTATTGATTTTATTTATATTATTTATTGGGGCTTATAGCGGGTACAAAAATGGGGTAATTTTACAATTGTTAAAAACAATTGGTTATGTAATTGCACTTATTTTTGCCTTTGATTATTATCGTCCCTTAAGTGAATATTTATTTTTATTAGTTCCTTATCCTACACCTTTTTTACCTGAAGGAAATCCATATTATTTTTATGATGAACGTTTTATATTAACGTTGAGTATGTCTTATTATTATTTGATTTCATTCTTGTTGATTTTTTTCATTGGGTGGTTGGTTGTCCGATTCTTGGCAAAGTTGATTTCATATACAGTGAATCAATTTGAAGCGCCCGAACCATTTAGTGGTATAGGTGGTTCAGTGCTTGGCGCAGTTGTAAATTATGTAGGAATTTTTTATATTCTCTTCTTTTTGTCACTGATTCCCTACGATGTTGTGCAAGAACAAATAGCAGATAGCTTTGTAGCGCGCACGATGCTTACTTCCACGCCCAAATTAACCAATAGCAATTATCAACGATTTATTGTTGAAACGTATGAGGAGGTTGAAGAGGAGCGTTCACCGCTTACGATTGAACCTTTTTTGAAAGAAGAGAACGAAGAAGGAAATGAAGAATAAAACAAAAGGTGTTGCAGCGGATGGAAAAAATGCTTTGCGACACCATTTTTTTGTAAAGATTACGGAGTGAAAAAATGAAACAAATAGACGAAAAATCAATGAAAACTCTCGAATACTATAAAATCATTGACCAATTAAGTGAGTTTACTGTTTCAGAACTAGGAAGAAAAAAAGCTAAAAAAATCCAACCATCTAAAACACGAACAGAAGTAGTGAACTTATTAGAGGAAACAGATGACGCTGTTAATTTATATCGTCTAAAGGGAGGCATTCCTTTAGGGACTTTTTATGATGTGCGTCCTCACTTAAAACGAATGGAAATTGGTGCTGTACTAGCGGGACAAGAAGTTATTCAAATTGGACAGTTGTTAAAAGGCGTTCGTGAAATTTTTGACTTCTTTCAAGATGTTGAAGAAGAAGAAATCAAGTTGAATCACCTGTATGCCATTAAGGATGAGATGATTGTTCTATCTAAGCTAGAACGTAAAATATTTGCTACCTTAACGGACAGTGGAGGAGTAGTGGATGATGCAAGTCCAAAATTAAAATCTATTCGAACCAGTATCCGTCAAACGGAAAGTGGAATTCGTGAGAAACTGAATAATATTGTTCGTGGTAGTCAAGCAAAATATCTGACAGATAATATTATTACTATGCGTAATGATCGCTATGTTATTCCTGCAAAAGCAGATAGTCGTAATGTTTTTGGCGGAGTCGTTCATGCACAAAGTTCCTCTGGACAGACACTCTATGTTGAACCGCAAAGTGTCCTTGATTTAAACAATCGACTTAAGCGACTTCAAAGTGAAGAAAAACACGAAATAGATCGTATTTTAATGGAATTAAGCCAGGAAATTGTGCCTTATTCTGCAGAAATTATTAACAACCTAAAGATCTTAACTAAACTGGATGTTCTGCAAGCAAAAGCACGATATGCGCGAGAAATGAAAGCAACCCGTCCCAAAGTGCATCCAGAAAATGATATTCAACTTTTTAGTGCCAGACATCCGCTTATTCCAGAAGAAGAAGTTGTTGCAAATGATATTCAACTAGGAGATCGCTATAAAACAGTCATTGTAACAGGTCCAAATACCGGAGGAAAAACGGTCATTTTAAAAACACTGGGTTTGCTCCAGTTGATGGGACAAACTGGTTTATATTTGCCGGTCGAAGAAGAAAGTTCAATTGGTGTCTTTCATCATATTTTATCGGATATTGGAGATGAACAATCGATTGAACAAAGTTTGTCTACCTTTTCTTCTCATCTAACAACCATTGTGTCTATATTTGAAGTACTTGATTCAAAGAGTTTAGTGCTTTTAGATGAGGTCGGTGCAGGTACAGACCCACAAGAAGGGGCAGCCTTAGCGATTTCGATATTAGATAAGATAGGTGCTATTGGAAGTTTTGCGATGGTGACTTCTCACTATCCAGAATTAAAACTTTATGGCTACAATCGTCCAGAAACCATGAATGCTAGTATGGAATTTGATATCGAAACCCTAAAACCAACCTACAAATTTAAAATGGGGATTCCTGGTCGAAGTAATGCCTTTGAGATTGCGAATCGACTAGGAATGAACCGAGAAGTCATTGAAAATTCAAGATCACTTATGAGTAGTGAAAGCCAAAACGTTGATCAAATGATTAGTGATTTAGATCAAAAACAAAAAGAGGCCGAACAAACCTCAATCGATTTACGTCGACGCCTAGTAGAAGCTGAAAAACTTCACAGAGAATTAGCTGAAGCTTACCAAACCTATGAACAAGAAAAGGAAAGCTTAAAGAAAAAAGCTCAAGAAGAGGCCAACGAACTTGTCGCAAACACGAAACGTAAAGCAGACAATATTATTGCAGACCTCCGTCAAAGACAATTAGAGTCAGAAAACGCACCCGCCGTTAAAGAACACGAATTTATTGATGCACAGACCCAGTTATCGAGTTTAAGACAAGAAGAAGCCAACTTACAACAAAATAAAGTCTTGCAACGCGAAAAAGAAAAGCAATCCTTAAAAGAAGGGCAGACAGTGACTGTACATTCTCTTGGACAAACGGGTACTTTAGTTGAAAAGATTGATGATGAATGGGTGGTTCAAATGGGTATGCTGAAAATGCGGTTACCTGAGGAAGACTTAGCTGTATCTGCTTCAGAAAATGAAAAAGAACCCACAAAATCCACATATTATGGGTCCACGAGTTCTGTACGACCTGAATTAGATTTAAGAGGAGAACGTGTCGATGCTGCCTTGGCTAAACTAGATCAATACATCGACCAAGCCTTGTTGGCTAATTATAAAAAAGTCACCATTATTCATGGGCATGGAACAGGTGCTGTTCGTTCTGCAGTACAAGATGCATTAAGCAAGTACCCACGAGTGAATAGCTACCAAACGGCTCCCGCCAATCAAGGAGGAACAGGAGCAACGATCGTGTCTTTTAAATAACTTTCGTCTGAAACAGATTGATGGTAATAATAAATATTTCGTGCTACACTATTTGTTGAGTAAAAAAACAATTTAACATATTCTTTTAGGGGGATTTATTATGATGAAAGAAGTTACAGACACAACTTTTGAACAAGAAACAGCTTCAGGTGTTTCAATTACAGATTTTTGGGCAGAATGGTGTGGACCATGTAAAATGCAATCACCTATTCTAGATGAAATGGCTGAAGATTCAGATGGTTCAGTCAACTATTATAAAATTGATGTGGATGCGAACCCTGAAACAGCTAGACAATTTGGAATTATGAGTATTCCTACTTTACTCGTTAAAAAAGATGGGGAAGTTGTCGATACACTAATTGGTTTACATTCAAGAGAACAAATCGAAGAAGTACTAAGCCAATACAATTAATTGAATAGCTATAAAAGACCATGTATGGATATCTTCATATATGGTCTTTCTTTTTGTGAAATGAAGAAATACGATGAAATATTCTTTAAGAGATAGCTAATTTTCAATGAAATTCATGCGAATATTTGTTTAAAAACGCTGGTTCGATTTCTATTTCACTCTATTTTTGGTAAAATAAGACTACATATTTTGATAGATTAGATTATAAAGTGATGGGGTGCAACATGAACAATCAACCAATAGGATTTATTGACTCTGGAGTTGGAGGACTCAGTGTCATTAAAGAAGTGATGAAAGTATTACCAAACGAACAGCTTTACTTCATTGGTGATACCGCAAGAAATCCTTATGGCTCTCGTCCTTTAAATGAAGTAAGGAATTTCAGCCGACAACTAGCCAATTTCTTACAAACAAAAAAGATAAAATTATTAGTCATTGCTTGTAATACTGCAACAGCCGCAGCACTAGATGTATTACAAAATGAATTAGATATTCCCGTGATTGGTGTCATTGAGCCAGGGAGTAAGAGTGCCGTAGAGTCAACGAAAAATAATACAATTGGTGTAATTGGTACAAAAGGCACCATCCATTCCGAAGAATACGAGAATAAAATTAAACAACTTAACCAATCTACTTTAATAAAAAGCGTAGCTTGTCAACCTTTTGTAAAAATTGTAGAAGAAGATAATTTAAATTCAAATGAAATCACTGAAGTCGTTGAAAACTCGTTAAAAGCCTTTAATCGAGTGGATATGGATACTCTTATTTTAGGATGTACTCATTTTCCATTGATAGAGTCTTATATTCGAGATTATTTTGGTGAGCAGGTCACCTTAATTAATCCTGGTGTTGAAACAGCTCTCCTCGTTCAGCAGACTTTAATTAAAGAAAATCTACTAAATGAAGAGGAGAGCCAACCAAAAGAACATATTTTTTATACCACAGGTTTAGCAGAAAAATTTGAAGAAATGGCAAAAAAATGGTTAGACAATAAAAATTTCCGGGTGGAACATTTGCCACTCAAGGAGCTAGTAAATAAATGAATAAAACAATTATTATTGCAACAAACAATATAGGAAAAGCAAAAGAATTTAAAAATTTATTTGATGCGTATGGTTATAAAGTTAAAACACTTCATGATTTTCCAGAAATTGGAGAAATACCAGAAACTGGAAATACATTCGCTGAAAATGCGCTACAAAAAGCTGCAGCTATTTCTGAAGAACTTAATACGATTGTCTTAGCGGATGATTCAGGACTTGAAGTCGAAGCGTTAAATGGAGAACCGGGCATTTATTCTGCACGTTATGCCGGTGAACATGGCAATGACCAAAAAAATAATGAAAAGCTGTTAAAAGAATTAGAAAATATTCCAAAAGAAGAACGAAAAGCCAACTTCCATTGTACGTTAGTATTGGTAGGACCTGACAGAGAACCTTTATTTGTAGAGGGAAATGTAGAAGGTTTTATTTTGTGTGCGCCTAAAGGAGACAATGGCTTTGGTTATGATCCTCTTTTTTATGTTCCAAACTTAGAAAAGTCAATGGGCGAATTAAGTAACGATGAAAAAAATAAAATCAGCCACCGCGCTAAAGCGATTGAGCAATTAGAAGAACATTTAGATGGATGGTTGTAAAGAGAAACTATCTACTGTAAAGGAGATTTTGTTTTGAAAATACTAGTTGTAAGTGACAATCACAGAGATGAAAGTAGTTTAGAGGAATTAATTCATCTATATAAAGATGAAGTCGATTATTGGTTCCATTGTGGAGATTCGGAGTTTAAATCTTCACATCATTTATGGAAAACGTTTAAATCGGTAAATGGAAATATGGATTATCGAAATGAATTTCCAGATTATCGCGTGGAAACCGTTGAAGGTGAAAAATTTATTGTTGTCCATGGGCATCAACATCAAGTGAAATTCTCGTTTGAACCTTTAACTGAATTAGCTAAAGAAAATAATGCACGTATTGTATTTTACGGACATACACACATTGCAAAAGTAGATAAAGAACAGGGTGTCTATTTTATAAATCCTGGAAGTATTACACAACCTAGAGGAGCACTTAGAGAAGGCTCTTATGCAATCTATGAAAAAAATAATGAGGATGAATATATAACTTTTTATGACTGGAATCATAATAAAATTGAAGACCTATTTCAAAAATTAAACTAAATTTTTAGGTATAGGTTTTGAAAGGGAGCAATACAATGATTAGTAAACGAATGGAAAAAATGTTGATTGAAGATATGGATTCGTTAGTCAAACCAGCAAATGAAGTGGCCGTAGTTGGGACGTCTAATACTTTAGATCACGCTTTATTATTAATGACAACTAATAAATATTCAGTAGTTCCCGTGATTGATGAAAAATCTAAAATAAAAGGTCTGATTTCAATGCCTGTTATTATAGAAGCTATAATGGATATTGAAGATGTTCGCTTTGATAAGCTAGGAGAAATAAAAGTAGAAGAAATTATGGATACAGATTTCCCCGTTGTAACCATGGATTTTGAATTGGAAGATATATTGAGAATGTTGGTACATACTGCCTTTATTTCGGTTGTTGATGACGACGAGGTCCTCATTGGAATTATTACTCGTCAAGAAATTTTAACGGGCACCAATCGAATTGTTCATAATTTTGAACGTGTTTATGATGTGAAAGACCGAGAAGCAGAAAGAGTATAGTCGAAGAGAAGATGAAAGAATCCAGCATACAATGATATGCTGGATTCTTTTAGAATTTATTATTGTAAATCGATATCTCCATATGGTAAATCAATGCCGGCATTAGATAATGTATAAACATAGCTTTCATAGAATTTAAACATTACATTATATTGTGCGCCGGGTTTTGTATACATAATGACACGCATTGTTAATTGATTTTTATCGTTAGAAACAAAGAGAATTTCTTTGGGAGGAACTGTAATTTCTGGAAAATCCGCGACTAATTGAGTATTCATATCTTTTACAACTTTTCGTACTTTATTTACATCGGTATCTGGAAAGAGACGAACATCCACCATGGCTCGCATATCTCCTTTTGAGCGATTGCTAATAATGGTAATTTCTCGGTTTGGAATATAATGCATGGTCCCATCAAAATCTTTGACTTGAACATTTCTCAAATCAATATTAATCACGGTTCCCGAGATATCATTAATTTCTACCTCATCCCCAATATTCAATTGTCTTCCGCTTAATATGGTAAAACCATTGACCAAATCAGAAACAAATCCTTGAGCTCCTAAAGATACAGCCAAACCAACAACTCCCGCACTAGCTAGTAAGGTACCTACAGGAAAGTTGAATATTTCTAAAACGGTATAGATCAAAAAGAAATAAAAAACCGTATGGTAAACATTTTTAACGACTCTATAAATCGTTTCATATCGATTAGATCCTTGATGTTCTTTTTTTATGAATCGTTTAAAGCCTTTTTCAATCGCCCATTTTGCGATAAGATTGACGACAAAGAAAACGAATAAAGTAAAAAGTAATCTTACAGAAATTAAAATTCCTTTTCTTACAATATCTTCCCAATCAAATGAAGCAATTAATTTTTCAATAAAGGTCTTATTTGGAACTTCATCTAATTCTTCTAAAGTACTTGCTACATACATCATCTACAACACTCCAATAGTTAACGTTTATAATTGAATCTCTTTATTCATTCTATCAATAATAATCTTTAAATGCAGTAATCTAATTTAGAATTTAAAAAGTTTTGAAATCCTTCTTTAAAGAAATGTTTTTTCACTTCTGATGCTGTATAATTTGCAAAACTCAATTATATAATGGTATGCTAACTGTAGAAATTAATTAAAAGAGAGAGTGATTAGTATGAATTTAACGGGTGGAGAAATTGCTGGATTAATTGCCGCAATCGCATTTGCAATTCTTGCTATTTCCTTAGCAGTAGTTATTTTCAAAGCTGGTAGTGTGATAGGAGAATTGAATACTACGATAGACGAAGTAAACAAAACGATCACCGTACTAACGAAGAATACGGATCATTTATTGATTGAAGTAGAGGGTTTATTGAATAAATCCAATACAACTTTAAATGACGTCAATGGTAAATTGAGTTTAACCGATCCATTGTTTAAAGCAGTAGGTGATTTAGGTTTATCTGTATCTGAACTGAATAATGCAACGAAAAACTTAACAACTCAGTTAAGTGGAAGCGCAAAAAAAGGTTCAACAATCGGTATTTCACGAAAAGTTGGAGAAAAAGTCTCTAGACTTTAAGAGTCATTTTGAAAGAGGAGTGTGCCAAGAATGATTGATAAAATTAGAAATGAAAGCCGAGCAGAAGGCTTTATAATGGGAGCGGTAGTTGGTGCTGCAGCTGCAGCTATTGCATCATTATTATTTGCACCTAAATCCGGAAAAGATCTTCGAAAAGATATTAGCGAAGGAACAAGTAAGACACTTGAACAAGCGGATGATTATTTAGATACGGCAAAGCAAAAAGGTTCGCAGATGGTAGATGATGTAGAAAAATCTGCTTCTGAATATTTCAACTTAGCTGGAGATAAAACCGATGATGTGGTCTCCAAAACAAAGAAATTATTCGAGAAAAAAGCAGACAAAGCAGAAAAAGCAGTTGAAGAAACTACAGATTCCTTAAAAGACAAATATAATGATAAAGGTCAAAAATATAACACTTATCAATATAGAAGCTAAGAAATAAAAGAACTTTGCTAAAAGAGATCGGAGTCAAAATGACTTCGGTCTTTTTTAATGATGACTTGTGCAAGTATTAACAAAGAATGCTTGACAACAAAAAACTATAGGAATAAAATATTTACATACTATAGAATAGAAAGAAGAGAAAATAAAATGGGTGAAGATATTAAAGGTAACAAAGTTGCTTTTGTCACAGGTGCAGGGCAAGGAATTGGAAGAGCGATTGCAGAAAGACTATCCTCTGATGGTTTTAAAGTTTCATGTGCAGATCTTAACTTAGAGACAGCTAAAGAAACAGCGGATAACATCCAAAAACAAGGTGGAGATGCGATTGCTATAAGCGTAGATGTTTCTGATCGAGATCAAGTCTTTTCCGCAGTTGAAGAGACCGTGGAAAAATTAGGAGAATTAGATGTAGTCGTTAACAATGCAGGTATCGGACCTTCTACACCAATTGAAAGCATCACACCTGAAATTTTCCATAAAGTTTTTGATATTAATGTTGGTGGAACACTTTGGGGAATTCAAGCAGCAGTAGCAGCATTTAAAAAACTTGGACATGGCGGTAAAATCATTAATGCTTCTTCTCAAGCTGGTCAAGTTGGTAATCCAGAACTTGCAGTATATGGTGGAAGCAAATTTGCTATTCGTGGAATTACTCAAACAGCTGCAAAAGATTTAGCTGATCTTGGTATTACAGTGAATGCTTTTTGCCCTGGAATTGTTAAAACACCGATGATGAATGGCATTGCTCAAGAAGTAGCTGATGAAGCAGGAGAATCGTTCGAATGGGGAATGAATCAATTTGCTAAAAATATCACTCTAAAACGTCTTTCTGTTCCAGAAGATGTAGCAGCTTGTGTTTCCTACCTAGCCGGATCAGATTCAGACTACATGACCGGCCAATCCTTAGTCATTGACGGCGGTATGGTGTTTAATTAAAATTTTCATTTAATCCTATTATTGAAAGCATCCTAAGAGAAGTTTAAAAAAACTCTTTTAGGGTGTTTTATTTTTTGTCTTTTTTTTGATAAAAGATATTTGGATTATCTCTAACTAAGAGGGTTCTCACGTTAAGATAAATGGATTGTCTTTAATCAAGAAGGCTCTCACGTCAAGATATCTGAAATAACTTTACGCTAGACGGATCTCCCTTCAAGTTAAGTGGATTATCTTTAACTGAGAGTGTTCTCACGTCAAGATATCTGGAATAACTTTACGCTAGATGGGTCTCACGTCAAGTTAAGTGGATTATCTTTAACTAAGAGTGTTCTCACGTTAAGATAAATGAATTGTCTTTAACCAAGAAGATTCTCGCGTCAAGTTATTTGAAATTAAAACTCAAAATAACAAGTTTGCTTTGCTTTAAGACAAGTTTACTTAACATCAAAATAGTGCTTCATTATACTTAATTTGAAAAGCGAAGTTTTATGGAAGAAGAGACCAGAAGAAAAGTAACTGAAATATTATTTGCAAGTTTTATAGGTGCGCTTGCTATATTAGCTGCGCCATTTTTATTTCATATTTTTAATTAGCTAATTCATTTTTTACGAACCTCTTACAATTAAGAAAGCTAATCCATAAATTAAAAAGCACTTCATTTTTCCCAGAGCTTACTCTGCATGATAAATGAAGTGCTTTTTATTCTTCGTTAATTTGAGAAACTAACGGAATGGATAATAAATATAGTAGACTTATTTAACTAATGTATACAATTCTTTATCCATGAGTGTAAATGGCTCGCAACCATCCTCAGTTACATATACACAATCTTCAACGCGAACCCCGACTTCGCCAGGAATATAAATTCCAGGCTCGATGGAGAAGCACATGCCGGGTTCTAATATCGTTTCATTGGAACCATGGATGCTTGGAAATTCATGGGCTGTTTTTCCGATTCCATGGCCTAAGCGATGATTAAAGTATTCACCATATCCTGCATCCTCAATGACTTTACGTGCAATTTGATCAAGATCACCTGCACGCATTCCAGGTTTCACCGCTTCTTGAGCCGTTCTTTGCGCTTCTAAGACGATTTCGTAAACTTCCTTTTCTTTTTCGTTCACTTCACCAAAAGCAATCGTTCGAGTAGCATCACTTGCGTAACCATTATAAATGACCCCTAAATCAAACAAGGCAAATTCATTTTGTTTCAATTTGCGATCGCCAGGATTTCCATGCGGATTCGCTGCATGATCACCAAAGAGGACGAGAGTAGAGAAACTCATTTCTGAAACGCCTCGTTTTTTCATCTCCATATCAATTATTGCGGCAACTTCTTGTTCGGTAATCCCTTCAACTAATGAATCAATTCCGATTTGTAAAGCTTCATCCGCTAATTCACCTGCAGCCATCATTTTATCAATTTCATTGGATGTTTTTACTACACGCATTTGGTCGATGATGGAGCCAATATCTTCAGAAGAGATTGTATGATCTGGTTGTTGAGTATCTAAGAATGCTTGGCTAAGTTTATTGTATCTTTCAACAGTCAATGTTGTTTCATCTATACAAAAGAAGTTAATTTCATTCACTAATTTAGAAGTTTCTTTTGCAATAATCTTCCAAGGATTTTCTTCATCATTGTAAGTATAAATATTTTCTACATTCGACTGACTCTTTGCTTCTTCTTTTTCTAAAGCAGGGACAAATAAAAAGTGATCTTTCTGAGTAACAATATAAGCTACGATTCGTTCATGCGGATTACTTTCAAAATTGGTAAAATAAGCTACCGCATTTGGATTATCTAAATAAACCACATCAATATTCTCTGAAATCATATAATCTTGTAAACTATTTAGTTGTTGCTTCATATTTTCGAACTCCTTCTCTTTTATATTATTCTTATTATAGTTCTAACTTACTAAAAATGAAAGATATTCATCATTTTATGAAAATTCGTACGATTATTTTCATAAAATAGATGAAAGCGATTAATTAAGATTGAAAATCTTTTCATACTTTGTTAAAGTAGAGTCTGTAAATATAATCTAAAAATTTAATAAGAAAAAGAAATGAGGACATGAGATGGCAAAACAAACTGTCACCATATATGATGTTGCTCGTGAAGCGGGCGTTTCTATGGCCACTGTATCCCGAGTCGTTAATGGAAATCCAAATGTAAAACCTTCAACAAGAAAAAAAGTAACAGATGTTATTGATCGATTAAATTATCGACCAAATGCTGTAGCTCGAGGATTAGCTAGTAAGAAAACAACAACCGTTGGGGTAATTATACCTGATGTAACGAATTTATACTTTTCTTCTTTAGCTCGAGGAATAGACGATATTGCATCAATGTATAATTACAATATCATTCAAGCAAACTCAGATGGGGATTCAAAAAAGGAAATAAAAGTGTTAAATACCATTTTAGCTCAACAAGTGGATGGTATAATCTTCATGGGGCATCAGTTAAGTGATGAAGTGGCCAAAGAAATTGATTTGACGGACACACCTGTCGTTTTAGCAGGAACGATTGATGAAACCAATGAACTTCCAAGCATAGTCATTGATTATAAAGAAGCGATTAAAGATTCGACTCAATTGCTTATTGATAATGGCCATGAAAATATTGCTTTACTTGGAATTGATAAGGAGTCTAAAAAGCAAAAAATAAGTGCAGAAGGTTATAAAGAAGCCATTGAAAATGCAGGCTTAAACTACAATGAGTCATTCATTATTCGAACATCAGCCGATTTAAATGTATTGGATGCTGCGGACTTAGTAAATCGTTTAACAGATTTAGGCGTTACAGCTGCAACAGTTGAAGATGATCGGATTGCAATTTCATTGTTGAATGAATTAATCGAACAGGGCATAAAAGTACCAGAAGATTTTGAAATTGTTACTTCAAACAATTCACCATTAGTTGATTTATCAAGACCAAAACTTACAACAGTAACACAACCGTTGTATGACTTGGGAGCTGTAGCGATGCGTTTATTAACAAAATTAATGAATAAAGAAGAGACAGATGAGCTACACATTACCTTACCTTATAAATTAACTGAAAATGGTACGACAAAATAAATAAAATGAATTTAAAAAGAGTAGCACAAATAAGTGTTGCTCTTTTTTTCTTTTGATCGTAATAGGAGAGGGGAAAGTTGAAATTTAAAACAATATATAATAAGGATAAAAAAAGAGGACACATTTTTAATCTGTGTCCTCTTTAATATTTGTTTATGTGTATGAATAGTAAGGTTTATTCATCATCTTCGGAATCTGAGTTATTTTCTTCAGAGTCTCCTTCGTCTTCTTTATCTTCTTTTTCTTCAGAATCATCCGCTTTATCGTCATCATCTGAGTTATTCTTCTCTTCTTTTTCCTTTTCTTTCTCTTCTTTTTTGTCGGTTTCTGACTCTTTCTTTTTTTCTTCTTTTTCTTTCTTTTTCTCGTCTTCTTTTTTGTCTTTTTCTTTTTTCTTCTCTTCTTTTTTATTGCTTTCTTTCTTTTGGCTATTGGAGTGGTTATTCCAAAAACTGTTTAATTCAGAAGATTTAGCACCAATAGAAAAGTCATACGTTGTAGTACCCGGTACATTGTCGCGATCAAAAATTTCAGTTTTTGTACTTCCAGATATTTGCACGGTACGATTATTTGGTAAAGAAACTTTTCCAGACTTCATTCCTGTAGAAGCAAGCACAGACTCACTGACGATGCTGTTATCATCTGGAGGATTCATACGGTCATTTACTTTTAAGAGATCTGGTTTTAAATTGTAAACTACATTCATAATATTCGACCAATTACGAATATTTCTTTGAGCAGGAGTTAGACCACCAAAGTTTTGAAGGCTTAGTTTTTGATTATCGTAACCCATCCAAGTGACTAAGGATACACCAGGAGTAACCCCTGCATACCACACATCGACTGTTTCGTTAGTTGTCCCGGTTTTAGAAGCTAAATCAGCGTTAAAATTCAAGTATTGTGAAGAAGCTCTCCCGGTTCCTTGTGTTGTAACATCTCTTAACATGTCATATAGTAAATAATTTGTTGTTTCCGACCAAACACGAGTTGGATTCGGTTCGTGTTCAAAGACAACTTCGCCTTCTCCATTTTCAATTTTTTCAATGACGTAAGGTTCGTTAAAGACTCCTTTATTTCCAATGGCAGCGTAGGCACCTGCTAATTCTGTTGCAGTAGGTCCTGAGTTAAAACCACCTAATGACGCTGATGGATAAGAGAAATCATCATCACTGATTGCTTCTGGTCCAATACCCATTGCACGAATATATTTTGCTGGGTTTATATTTTTCTCTAACATGCCTAAGTAAATCTTTGTATTAGGAATGTTTTGAGACATTTGCAACCAATATCTTGCATCGCGCCAATCATTGGTTGTCCGACCAACGTTACTTATACTATGCGTTCCTGATGTCCCATCTGGAACAATTAATTCAGTATCCGGAATGACAGTTGCCGGTGTAATAAAATGCTCAGCTAGAGCAGGGCCATAGGTCATTAAAGGTTTAATAACAGAACCTGAACTACGGCGTGAGTTAAAAGCAATATTAAATTCGGAATATTCATAGTCTCGACCACCAACAAAAGCGAGCACTTTCCCTGTTGTGTTTTCAGTAAGGGTTCCAGCTACTTGTGTCGGGTATTCGATGGTTTGTGTTTCGCCATCATCGTCTGTATAAGACATTGTTTGGGTCGAACCAAATTGATCTTGTGTTTCTGTTACACGTTGTTGAATGGCTCGGTGTAGAGTAGGGTCGAGCGTACTATAGATTTTATAGCCATTATTTCTCATTTCAAAGTCTGCTTTTTCAAAGTAATCCTCTTTAAGATCAGGATTATCCGCGAGTTGTTCATTTGTGATTCCATCTTCTTCAAGCATCAAATTGATAAGAATACTTCGTCCTTCACTTTCAACAAGATCATATTCATAAGAATGTGATGGGTTTTTCTCGTCCTCATCGGATTTTTTCAAAAAGTCAGCAACTATATCATAATCACGTGCTGCTTCATAATCTTCTTTATTAATATATCCTTCTTGAAACATACTATAAAGAACTTCATGTTGTCGATTAATTCCAGAAGATAAATCCTCTTTAATGTCACCTTGTTGAGTATAAGGGCTGTATGAAATAGGGCTTTGTGGAAGTCCGGCTAAATAGGCGGCTTGAGGTAAATTAACCTCTGACGCTGAAACTCCAAATAATCCCTGAGCGCCTTCTTCAACACCGGCAATATTTTGCCCTAGATTATTTCTTCCAAAAGGAGAAACATTCATATAAGCTTCTAAAATTTCTTCTTTGTCAAAATTATTTTCTAAATGTAGAGCGTATAAAATTTCGATAGCTTTACGTGAGTGAGTCACTTCGCTACTCAATATTTGTTGTTTAATCAACTGTTGGGTAAGAGTAGAACCTCCTGTGACCGATTGAGCACTTAATAATTCTTGAGCGGCGGCACGTACTAAAGCTTTAGGAACAATCCCTTTATGGATAGAAAAGTTTCTGTCTTCTGTAGCGATAATAGCATCGAGAACTAGAGGGGAAATATTTTCTAATTCAACAGGAGACCGAATTAAATCTGTACGTAAATCACTAATTTTCGAATTATCCACATAAAAGAGTGTGGATTTTCGATTGTAATCATTTATTTGTGTTTCCATTTCTACATGAGTGGGTTCTGAAATATCTTCAACTAAGGAAGCAAAATATCCAAGAGCCGCACCACCACCTAAAAATGCTACTACAATTAAAATCAAAACAATGAATCCAAAGAATGCTTTAAATACTCTATAAATAATATCAAAGTAGTCACTAAATTTCTTACCTAGTTTTTTCAATTTTTTATTATTGAAAAAATTATCTTTTTTATCTGAACTCATCAATGGCACCTCCAGATCAGATTTTTTATATCTTTATCACTATATAATTTATTTTTACCATAATGATTTTTAATTATAGCAAATAGTCATTTTTTTAGCAAAAATGGATGGACCATTGAATATTGGGTCTTAACAAATTTGAATAGGGGATTATTTATCTGGACTTAAAGATCTCATTCATCTCAAACGCATCGTCTTGAGGTTCATAACCTAATTGAACATGGGCTTCTTCATAAGAGAGACGAGGGAAGGAGTTTTTTGAAATGCCGTTTATGATTAGAAATGGTTCTTTAAGTTCTGCTTCTAAACAGCAATCGATCAAATGATTCATATCGCGTTTAGATAAAAACATGGCCATTCCATTTTTGTCTGCATCTTTAGCTAATTCCTCATCACTAGCTTTATAATCAGCAATACGAATACCAATCGATTCCATTCCATGAGTATACGCATAATACGAAGCCAAACCTTCTAGATAAACCTTAGAGACCCCATATAAATCGGCCGGTCGTACAGGATCTGTTGCTTTAACCTGAACATATTCAGGATAAGCATCCACGGCATGGATAGAACTTGCAAAAATGATTCTTTTTAACTTTTTAGATTTTTTAGCTTCTGCATATAAATTATGGGGCAATTTATAATTCAATTCCAATAGATCCCCATAAAATTCAGCTTCCGCATCAGCTTGTCCAGCTAGCTGAATGACATATTCAATATCATCTAAAAGACCGGTCCAATTTTTTTCATCGACTAAATCTTTCTTCTCAATATTTACTTGTTTTTTTAAATCATCAGGGAAATCAGAAAAGTCACGACCAACGACGGTTAACTCATGTTGATGGACCAGATGTTTTGTTAACTCCAAACCGATTGTCCCTGTAGCACCTGTTATAAGTATTTTAGCCATTAAAATGCCTCCTAATTTTGTAAAAGATTCACTTTTAACTAGCCTACTTATTAATACCTAAGAATGCAATTGTTATGCACAAAATAGAACATAGGCTGAGGTTTTATTCATAAAATTGTTAAATGAGAATGTTTAAGAAAAACAAGCGAAATATTACAAGAAAACCTATTTTTTGTAATGTGTATGATACACAGAGATAACATTCAAATGGTATTATACTTTCAGACCTACCGATTAATCGGTAAATATGAAATTGGTGGTACAATTTGGAGGTACTTTTGTGAAGAAAAAATTATTTATATCCTTATTATCAGCTACAGTATTAAGCACTTCACTAATGGGCGCTGCACCAGTTTTTGCAGACGAATTTGACACACAACTCGATGAAGCACAGCAAACTGCTGCACAAAATGAACAAGCAGCGAATGAATTAAATGAAATTATTAGTCAATTAACCAATGAAAAAAATAATACACAAGCCGCTTTAACTAGCTTAGAGAATGAAATTCAAAAAAAAGAGTCACTTTTAACAGAAGCTATGAATAATCTTGAATTATCAAAAACTGAAATGAATCAATTGCAAGAAGAAATTGAAAAATTAGAAGAAAATATAGCTCGTCGTGAAGACAAATTAGAAGAGCAAGCTCGAAAAATTCAAGTGAGTGGAAATTCAGTATCGTATCTTGAGTACATATTAGAATCTGAATCTTTGACAGATATCTTTGCACGAATTGATGTAGTAACTAATATTATTCAATCAAGTAATAATATGATGGAAGACCAAATCAAAGATAAAGAACAAGTGGACCAAAAAACAAAAGAAACAGAACAAAAAATCGTTCAACAAAATGCGATAGCAGGAGAGTTAGAACAAGCATCTGCTCAACTTGAAAGTCAAAAAGCTTCTCAAGAAGCTTTAGTTGTTCAATTAGAAATAGAACGTAGTACCGCTTCTGCAGATAAAGAAAGCTTAATCACAGAAAGAAATGAAGCATTAAAACGAGTAAATAATATTCAAAATGAACGAGAAATTGCTCGTGCTGCAGCCCAAGAAGCAGAAGAAGAGCGTGCTCGTCAAGAAGAAGTAACCGAGGAAGTAGTGGAAGAGACTACAACTACGGAAGTAGCAACTGCCTCTGTAGCACCTGCTTCATCGAACCGTGAAAGTTCAAACGGTGGTTCTACACCGAACAGTCAACCTGCTTCGGAAGAAACATCTACTAATACGAATAATGGTGGCGGAAATACTCAAGGCTCTACAACACCTACACAATCAGCACCAACACAGTCAACACCTAAGCCTGAGTCAAAACCTAAACCAAAACCTAAACCACAGCCAAAACCTGAAACGACACCTCCAGCAGCTTCTGGTAATGTTTTATCGATTGCTGGTAATTATGTGGGAATCCCTTATGTATGGGGTGGGAAAACGCCAAATGGTTTTGATTGTTCTGGTTTTACTAAATATGTCTTTGCACAATCAAATAAATCTATTCCGGCAGGATCTTCAGCACAATACGCTGGGGCAACAAAAGTTTCAAACCCACAACCCGGAGACCTAGTATTCTTTGGAAGAGGTTCCGTTTCACACGTTGGAATTTATGTAGGAAATGGTCGTTTCATAGGAGCACAAACCTCTACAGGAGTTGCTTATACGACTGTAAGTAGCTTTAGTAAATATGGTTCTCCTTTAATTGGATATGGCCGTTATTAATATTTAAATTTAAAAAAGTCTCCCTGTCTGTCAGGAAGACTTTTTCATTTGCAAAAATATAAATATAATCAAGAAGAAAGAGGATACCGAATTTAGACGGTATCCTCTTTCTTCATTTTTTACTAAAAAGTCAATTAAACATATTTTTCTGTAAGCTCTAAAAATTCATCAATATCTTCATGTGTACGATCAATCGCTTCTTGCCAGAAGTCTGATTTTCTTAAATCAACTTGTAAATGTTTTTGGGCAAGATCTTCTGTAGACATGCTAGCTGTATCTCTAAGTAGAGCAATGTATTCCTCTTCAAAAGAACCATCCGTTTCAAGTGCACGTGCATAAATCCCCAAACTAAAGAAGTAACCAAAAGTATAAGGAAAATTGTAGAAAGGAACCCCTGTATTATAAAAATGTAATTTAGCTGCCCAAAACATTGGATGATAAGTCTCTAAGGCATCTTTATAAGCTTCTTTTTGTGCGTCTAGCATAAGTTCAGAAAGTCGTTTTGCAGAGACAATTCCTTTTTGTCTTTCTTCGTGAAAGATTCTTTCAAAAAGATAACGAGCATGAATATTCATCATCATTGTAGCACTACGAGATATTTTTTCATCCAACAAACTAATTTTTTCAGCTTCCGAATTCGCATTTTCAATCGTTGCATCAGAAACAATAAGTTCAGCAAAGGTAGAGGCTGTTTCGGCAACGTTCATCGCATATTTTTGATTTAAGATAGGTAAGTCTCGCAAAACGGAACTATGGAAAGCATGACCCAATTCATGGGCTAGAGTAGAGACGTTATCGGAACTGCCTGAGAAGGTCATGAAAATTCGAGATTGTTTAGATTCAGGAAGATTTGCACAATAGCCTCCAGGTCTTTTTCCAGGACGATCTTCAGCTTCTATCCACTGTTCTTCGAACGCTTGCTCGGCTAATTGAGCCATTTTAGGACTAAATGATTCAAAGTTTTCCATAATAAAATCTGCAGCTTCTGTAAAGGTATATTCTTTTTCTTCAAAGTCTCCAACATTGACAGCAGCTGTTACGTCCAACCAACTTAATTTTTTTAAATCCAATAATTTAGCTTTACGCTCAAAATAATCAACGATTTTTCCTTTATTCGCCGAAATCGTATCCCACATAGCATTTAATGTGTCACTTTCCATTCGGTTATATTCTAAAGGAGGTTCCATATAATCTAAAATTTCATGAGCTTCGTATTTGCTTAAACGAAAACCAGCTAAATGGTTTAAGGTGTTGGCAAAAAGGTCGGCTTTCTCTGCCCAAGCATTTTCCCAAGATTCAAGCATTTCTGAACGTTTTTTGGAATCTTTTTCAGCATTCATTTTGTTTTCTGCTTGTCCGGCTGAATAGCTAGTTATTTCTCCTGCTTCTTCAAAAGGAACTTCAATGGCAGCTACCAACTCATTGTACATAGTTCCCCAGCCTTGAAAACCATCGACGGAAAGATTATTTAGTAATTCTTCTTCTTCCGTAGATAATAGTTTTTGAGCTTGTTCTCTTATTTCATTTAAGGGAAAGGCACTTTGCTTAAAAGTTTTTTGTTCTAGTAAATGTTTAAAAGCTTCATCTGAAATGTCTGTGATTTTCTTTTGAAAAACGACCAGACTGTTTGATAATTTTGTAGATAGTTGGGTTACGATATTTAAGTTTGTACGAGCAGCGGTGTCATTGACATCTGCTGATGATAAACCAGAAATAAAAGTTCGGGTCTCCCCAATTCCTTTTTCTAAAGTTTCGCGTTCAGATAAAATAATTTCTAATTGTTTATAATCTGGAGCATCCTCTTGACTATTCCAATCATTTACTAATCTATCAAATTTTTTTAATTTCTCTTGGAGATTTGAAATCTTTTCATGAAACGCTGGTGAATCGCTTCCTCCAGCGAAGACACTCTCCATATCCCACGTGTTTTTATAATTCATATAATGCTTCCTTTCTTTCATTTTCTTTTAATATTACTTATTCTAACGAAAAAAGATTTAAAATACGAATAATCTCAGTTAAAATAGAAAAGAAACTAAATGAAGTATAGGATGATTAAATGCAAAAGAAATTAACAACAAAAGATCATATTTATTTACTCTTACCCTTTTTCATTATGGGATTATTGTATTGGAGCTCTTCTATGACGGCCGAAACCCAAAGTTTGCAGCCTACATTGGAAGTTTTTATGGGAGGGAAACCTCTGGAAACCTTTCTAACTCGCTTTCAGTTTCAATATGGTGGAAAAGTAATTTCCATTCAGAATTTAGGTTATTTTTCTTTTATTGAATTTTTTATTCGAAAAGGCGCACATTTTTTTAGTTATTTTGCACTAGGATTTTTCTGGGTTTTAGGTTTAAAAAAGAGAATTCGAGAAGAGTGGCTGACGATTCTTCTATCAATATTGCTTTGTATCGGTTATGCTTCCTTTGATGAGTTACGCCAAAGTTTTAATCCAGGACGAACAGGATTAATGGTAGACGTTATTTTAGATACAGCTGGGGCGATCACAGGTGTTGGTATGGCATGGTTTTTAACCAAAAAGAAGATTATTCAATAAAGTTTCAAAGAATATTATTAAGATGTTCATTAAATTTATATATATATTATGAGTTATTCTTGTTAAAATGACTGAAAGAAAAATATAGGAGGGATACTATGGGACCAAAACATGATAAAATCAGACCGAGTATTCAATCAAAATTTCGTACGGAATTAATTTTGACACCAGATGCTATCCGAAGAGCCTCAGGAATTATTATTAACGGAAGGAGATATAAATCTTTCTTATTTTCGTCGGATGTAGCGACCATTATGTATACAGATGCAGATGCGGTTTTAGCCGTCTATCCTTATACACCGCATCCTTCAATTATAAAAGCATTGACATTAGTTTCGCCAGCACCCCTGGCTGCTGGAGTAGGGGGTGGGGTTACACAAGGACCTCGTTCTGGTGTTATTGCCCAATTTGCAGATGCCTATGGTTGTATGGCGGTTGTTTTAAATGCAGCAGCAGGAATAGACACAGTCAAAGCCGTAAATGACGCTATTGATATTCCAATTATTTATACAGTGATTTCTGATTATCAAGACCTCGATGAATATATAGAAGCTGGTGTATCTATTTTAAATATTAGTGGTGCAAAAGATACCACCAAAATTGTAAAACATGTTCGTGCATTGTATCCAGATATCCCAATTATCGCAACTGGCGGAAAAAAAGATGAACACATTATCGCAACGATTGAAGCCGGAGCAAATGCCATAACGTATACTCCTCCTACTACGCAGGCTGTATTCCAAAAAAATATGGATAATTATCGAAAAGACTTGTTAGCCGAACATGAGGAAGAACACCTCGAAGAATTTTAAGTGTATAAAATATCCTTAATGTTCACACCCTATTCAAAAAGTCGTTAAAGTCTGTTATAATAGTATTGTCTGTGAGGATAATTAGATTTAAGGGAAGTGAAAAGATGGCAGGACATTCAAAATGGAATAATATTAAAGAACGAAAAGGCGTACAAGATAAAAAACGTGGAAAAATATTCCAAAAACTTGTAAAAGAAATCTATCAAGCCGCTAAAGATGGTGGACCAGATCCAGAAACCAATTCAGCTTTGCGTTTAGCAATGGATAAAGCGAAAGCAAACAATATGCCAAATGACAACGTAGATCGTGCCATTAAGCGTGCAACAGATCCTAGCGAAAGTGCAAATTATCATGAAATTGTATATGAGGGATATGGCCCCAATGGCGTGGCTGTTTTAGTCGAAACATTAACAGATAATACTAACCGTACAAGTTCAACCGTCCGAGTAGCTTTTGATCGAAATGGTGGATCTCTTGGTGAAAAAGGTTCTGTTAATTATTTATTTAATCGTAAAGGTTATATTGCCATTGAACGTGAAAACTTAGATATTGATGAAGATACCATGTTATTAAGTGCATTAGAAGCTGGAGCAGAAGATCTAGAAACATCGGATGAAGTTTTTGAAATTTATACGGCAGGTTCTGATTTTGCGCAAGTAAGAGATGCCTTAGAAGTTGATTTCGAATTAGCTCAAGCAGAATTAACTATGGTACCTACTATGTTTGTTCCATTAGATGATGAATCAAAAGAAACCTTTTTAGGTCTCATTGATGCTTTAGAAGATAATGATGATGTAAATGATGTTTATCATAATGCAGAAATGTAAATGAAGCCTTACTAAATAAAATAAAAAAGCTGAAATCTGGGATCTTTCCAGGTTTCAGCTTTTTTAATAAACAATTCATTTTAGGTGCTCACGAATTTTATTCTATTTCATGAGCATCTTTTTATATTGAAAGAAGTAAAAAATTAAATCTATTTCAAAATTCTCCCTCAACGGTTTGAAAAACCTGTAAAAAAGGAAAAATACGGTCATTTTAAGAAAAAACGAAGAAAAATGAACTATTTTAAAATAATTTCGAGAAAATCGACTTTTTTGGCTAATTATATATATAGGCCCCTTTTTTAGTGAGCAAATAAATGAATGAGGTGGATAAGATGGTCATTGAAGAATTCACAAAATTTTTAATTCATAATGCAAGAGAATATGGAACTAGTGATATACATATTCTTCCAAACAAAAATATATATGGGATATATTTTCGATTAAATGGAAGAATGGAACGGCAATATTCTATAAGTATAGAAGAAGGAAATCGAATCGTCTCTTATTTTAAGTATTTAGCGAATTTAGATGTGGGAGAACGGAGGAGACCGCAGAGTGGCTCTTTATCTTATGAATTTTCAAAAAATGAATTTCAAGATTTAAGATTATCGACGATTGCTAATTTTCAAGGCCAAGAGTCGTTGGTCATTCGTTTATTAGAAATCCAAACAGAAATGGTTTTAGAAAAGAGCACCTTATTACCCCAAGAGTTGGAGATGATGCAACGACTTATTCAATACAAAAGTGGTTTGATTTTATTTTCTGGACCCGTCAACTCAGGAAAAACAACAACCATGTATGAACTTGTAAGGAATCGAATGAAACAATCGAAAATGCAGGTTATTTCTATAGAGGATCCCGTGGAAATTAAAGAGGATAATTTCTTACAAATTCAAGTGAATGAGAAAGCAGGAAACACCTATGAAAATTCATTGAAAGCAAGTTTGAGGCATCACCCAGATATCATTATC
Source organism: Atopostipes suicloacalis DSM 15692 (assembly GCF_900129085.1). GTDB lineage: Bacteria > Bacillota > Bacilli > Lactobacillales > Carnobacteriaceae_A > Atopostipes > Atopostipes suicloacalis. Next base: position 29,746 of record NZ_FQUF01000006.1, on the reverse strand, counting down.
GTTGGTGAAATACGCGATGAAGAGACTGCGCGAATGGCGATACGTGGAGCTTTAACAGGACATTTGATTATTGCCAGCATTCATGCGAAAAATGCGGAAGGAGTTATAGCCCGTATGAATGAATTAGAGGTTTCTTTAGAAATGTTGCAGCAAACAATCCTCGCCATCGTCTTTCAAAAATTAGTGCCGATTTACTGTGGACTATGTGAAGATAATTGCCAAATTTATTGCACACACCATCCAATTAATAGTAAGAGAGCTGCTTTATATGACGTTTTAACGAGTGAAGAATTCCAAAGTCTGCGCATAGATAATGTTAAAGAATTTAAAGTTGAGCGTCCAAGAAGCTTTAATCAATTGTTAAGGAAGGTGTTAGTGTATGGATTTATTTCTGAAGAAACTTATTATCAGTATTACATCCCGTGAAAGGCCGAATGAGAAAGGCGTCTTTTTAAAGCGAATAGGGGCTTTACTTGAAGAGGGCTACTCGATGAAAGATGCACTTGTTTTTTTATCAAAGATTGAAAAAGATATATCTGGAAAATGGGTCGTCTCAATTCAAAAGGGGATGCTTTTAGGGAATTCATTTCATTCAGAATTAGAAAAGTTGGGTTTTCCAACAAAGGTTTGTGCACAGATATATTTTGCTTCCCATTATGGAGATTATGGACAAACGATTAATCGATGTGGCGAACAATTATTAAAAGAGTTGAATCAGAAAAAGAAATTAAAATCTCTATTAACGTATCCTTTACTATTACTTGCTTTTTTATTTGGAATGCTTTTAATGATGCGCTTTTTGATTTTACCTCATATGGAAGTATTATTTATAAGCTTTGATACAACAACAGAGATAGATTCAAATTGGATTGTCCAATTTATTTATTATTCGCCACAAATTATTCTGGGAAGTCTAGGATTATTAGCTTTAGGGGTTTTAGGACTTCATAACAAATTAAAGAAAGGAACGGTGATTGATGGGATTACATTCTTTATAAAACTGCCATTTTTAGGAAGCTATTTAAAAGATTATTGGACGGCTTTCTTTTTTCAAGAATGGGGTGAATTACTTAAAAATGGTTGTAGTTTTCAAGAAGCAATTCTGATTATGCAAAAGGAAGGAGCGTCACGATTATTGCAAGAAACAGGGAGTCTCTTATCGCAACAGATGCAGTTAGGGCAATCAATCAATGAAGCTTTAGCAAGTCTACCTTTCTTTCATGAAGAAGCGATTATGGTTATTACACATGGAGAAAGTTTAGGGAAATTAAGTACAGAAATGTTAGTTTATGCATCCTATTGTGAAAATGAATTAACAAATAAAATGGAAAAATTAATGAGTAAAATACAACCCGTCATTTTCTGCTTTATTGCGCTAATGATTATCGCAATCTATGCATCTTTAATGCTACCTATATTTTCATTAATGGAGGGAATTTAAATTGAGAAAAATAATTAAAAAACTGAAAAATGAATCCGGTTTTACTTTGTTAGAAATGTCTATTGTAATTATGATTATCGCTGCTTTACTCTTATTAATTATTCCAAATGTAAGCAAAGTAAATAAGACAACAGATGAAACAACGAGTAAAGCAGTCGTAAATACAGTGGAAACTCAGATAGAACTTTACAAAATGGAAAATCCGAGTACAGATCTTTCAGGGGATGCTTTATTGGAAGAATTAAAGAATAAACAATGGATAACTGAAAAACAGGTAGATGCTTACAAACGTTCACAGAAGATTGAGTAATGAATGGGAAAAAAATTAAAATAGAAGAGAAGGGTTTTACCTTACTAGAAACTTTACTAGTCTTAATGATTACTTCTTCTTTATTATTATTTTCAGTTTTATCAATTAAGAATGTAACAGAGACCATACAAATTGATTTATTTTTTCGTGAGCTAACTTCAAAAATTACCAACATGCAAACACATGCTATCTTGCATGATCAAACGACAGATATTCAATTTTATCCCCAAAATAACGTGATAAAATTTCGTGTAGTGGATGCCAATGCACAAAATGAATTCCTTAAAGAAACATGGGAACTAGATAATCCCTATTATCGTTTAAGCGGAACGTCGATAAAAGAATTTGCATTTAAAAAAGGGTCAGGAAATATTACAAAATCAGATCGAATTTATATTCATACTACAAAAGGAGAATATGAATTGGTTTATTTAATGGGAAGTGGTCGCTTTGAAATACGAGAAAGAAACTGAACAAGGATTTTTGTTACTAGAAAGCTTAGTTACCTTAGGAATGATCGCCTCAATCAGTCTAATGTTATACCCCATGATTGCCAGATGGATGATTCTTCGACAAGAAGCTAAGGATGAAGTAGAGTTAAACCGAATCTTTTATGAAACGTCGATCGATTGGAAAAGCACACAATCCATGGAAAGAAAACATAAAGGGTACACGATCGAATCAAAGGAAAATAAGTTATCCGTAGAAAAAGGAAATCAAAAGATTGAGGTCTATCTTAATGGCTATGAATTTGAAAAGTGAATCTGGCTTTACTTTGTTGGAAGCCATGGTTGCATTGATGATGACAGCTTCTATTTTATTGTTATTAATGGGTAGTCTCTTACAAGCAGATGCGATAAATCAAAAAATGGTTTCTGATGCGCAATTTTATGAAGAAACACAAGATTCTGTTGTAGGAGATCGGCAAATTGAGTGGCATCTATTTTTAAATCAATTAGAAAATTATTTACAAGGAAGCATAGATCCAGTCGTTGGGGAAAATTATTTAGAAGTTAAGGAAATGGACGAAGAGACGAATCGTTTAACTCCAGTGGTTTATAAACAGCCAGATAGTGGAAGTAAAAGAACTTTCCTTCAATATAAAAATAATGGAAAAATTCGGATGTTAACGGGGGTAGAGAAAGTAGACTTTTCAAGAGAAAACGGCTGGTTAACGTTAAATTTTAAATTTAGAAATAATCAATATTATACGGGCAGAATCTGGGTGGAAAGTTGGATAAAAGAAAAAGAAGAGATAGAAGAGATAGAAGATTAACGGACTTTAAATCAGAAAAAGGTTATTTATTAATCTCCACCTTATTCTTTTTAGTTTTCTCAGGACTCTTTTCCCATTCGATGATTAAGATTTCTGGCAATCAAATTATGCAACTGCGACAATTTTCGATAGCTTATAAAGCGAAAGGTGCTATGAATATGGGGGAAGAGTTATTAAAAACTTATCTCGAAGAAGAGAATGAGCCTCCTGAAAGAGGGCAAATTCGAACTTCGGTTGGTGATATTTTCATTAAAAAGAAATCTGAAGTTAGCTATCAATTGTTGCTTACATTGAATAATGGGGCTAATTTTTCAAGAGAAGTTAAAGTTCAACCGAAAAAAATAGAAGAACCGATTGAAGAAACTGAGATAGAGCCGAATGTGAAAGATGATAATCTAGAAGAAACGGAGAAAACGTTAGAGGAAAACAACAGGGAGATTAATGAATAAAAAATCATAAATAATTATACCAATGGTACTGAGGAGGTGAAAGTTCTTCTTCAGTACCATTTTTCAGTTTACATAATTTATGTCACCAAGGTATATTTCTGTTGTATAGTTTGCTATAATACAGAGTAGCTTAATGAATATTTAATGAAGTTATTGTTAGAAAGGTGAATATTATGAAACGAGTAGACAATGTAAGAGAAAAATTAGAAGAATTGGATTTAGATGCTTTATTAGTAACCAATATGTATAACGTCAGATACCTAGCAAATTTTACGGGGACGACAGGCTTAGTGGTTATCACAAAAGAAGAGGCATACTTTATAACAGATTTTAGATATACAGAACAAGCTGCAGCACAAGCTCAAGGTTTTGAAATTATCAAAAATGAAGGCCTTATTTATGAAGAGGTCGCAAAAATTGTTAAAAAAGATAATATTCAAAATTTAGGGTTTGAAGATACAAATATTACTTACGCTACATTTACTAAAATTAATGAAATTATTGACTGTGAATTAAAGCCAGTGACCGGCTTAGTTGAAAAACTACGTGAAGTAAAAACAGAAGATGAAATTGAAATTATTCAAGAAGCAGTAAATATTGCTGAAAAAGGTTTCGATTATATTTTAGGATTTGTAAAACCAGGAATTACAGAAATAGAAGTAGCTAATGAACTTGATTTTTATATGCGTAAACTTGGTGCAACAGAAGTTTCTTTTGATACAATCGTTGCAAGTGGTATTCGTTCTGCAATGCCTCATGGAGTGGCTAGTGATAAAATTATTGAAAATGGCGATATGGTAACGATTGATTTTGGTTGTTACTATAAAGGCTATGTTTCAGATATGACACGAACATTTGCAGTAGGGGATCCAGGTGAGCAATTAAAAGAAATATATGAAATTGTCTACCAAGCCAATAAAAAGGTAGCAGAAGTAGCTAAAGCGGGTATGACGGGAGCAGAGTTAGATGCAGTCGCTCGGGATTACATTACAGAGCATGGCTATGGAGAATCTTTCGGCCATACGACAGGACATGGGATTGGCTTAGAAATTCATGAAGGACCAGCAATTAGTTTCCGTAATGAAGAAGCACTTGTTGAAAATAATGTCATTACGAATGAACCGGGTATCTATATCCCAGGCCTTGGTGGAGTTCGAATAGAAGATGATTTAGTCATTACAAAAGATGGAAACTATAATTTGATGTCTTCTCCTAAAGAATTAACCATTATAGAGCCAAATATCTAAAGAGAAATAGTTTCTAGTTTATCATTTATCCTTTTAGTAAAAAGAAGAGATTCATGGTAAAATAAAAAACGAATAAATAATTGACGAAAGTGTGATTAAATGATTTCATCGAATGATTTTAAAAGAGGTCAAACGATTCTTTATAATGATAGTATCTGGCGTGTTGTAGAATTCCAACATGTGAAACCGGGTAAAGGACAAGCTTTTGTACGATCTAAATTAAAAAATCTACGTACAGGTGCTAACCAAGATGTTACCTTCCGTGCAGGTGAAAAAGTAGAGACGGCACATATTGATAAAAATACCATGCAATATTTATATGAGAATGATGGAATGCATATGTTTATGGATACAACTTCTTATGAACAAATTGAGATTCCAACTGCACAAATTGAAGATGAATTAAAATTCCTTAAAGATAATATGGTTGTTGATGTAATTACCTATGAAGGAGAAGTCATAGGGGTTCAATTACCAGCCAAAGTGAATTTAGAAGTAGTTGCTACAGAACCTGGTATTCGTGGAGATACGCAAAGTGGTGGCTCAAAGCCAGCAACACTAGAAACGGGCGCAGTAATTACGGTGCCATTGTTTGTAAATAAAGGAGACCTATTGGAAGTTAATACAGAGGACGGCACATATAGCTCACGAGTATAAATGAGTGTTAATGAAGGGGGATATACAATGATTGGGACTTCAAATAGAAATAATCCATTTGGAGAGATTAAAATATCTACTGAAGTTTTAGAAGTTATTGTTGGTTTTGCAACTCTAGAAGTAAACGGTGTTTATGGAATGAGAGCAAATTTAACAAGTGATTTAAAAACGATCTTTGGTCGAAGCGAACATACAAGAGGCGTCTCGCTTCAAGCAGATGAATTTGGTACATCGGTTGATGTTTATTGTTATTTTAATTATGGGGTAAACGTCCCTTACACGGCTCAAAAAATTCAAGAAAATGTTAAAGAGCAAGTATACCATATGACAGAAATCGAATTAGATGAAGTTCATGTTCATATTGTAGGGATTATTCCTGAAGAAACAACCGCAATTGATGTATTAACCACAAATGATTTAGAATTAGGAGAAGAAATCTAGTGATGACCGTAAGACGTACAATTCGAGTAAAAGCTTTTCAAGCTTTATTTCAATTAAATAATAATTTCCGGATGACTACTGATCAAGCCATTAAACATGCACTGACTTACTCTTTAAATAAAGGGGAAGAAAACATTGATGATTTAGAAGCAATTAAACAAATTCTTCCTGTCAAAGCCGTTGATGATCAAATGGCTGAAGAAAATCTAGCTTATTTAACCGACTTAGTGACGGGTGTCCGAGAAAATCAAAAGTTTTTAGATGAGCAACTTGAAAAACGATTAAAAAATTGGTCTATTCAACGTATTGAGATTACAAATCTACTTATTTTACGGCTTGCTGCTTACGAATTGTATTTTCACGAAGAGATTGATCCAAGAATTGTGATAAATGAAGCAATTGAGATCACCAAGTCATTTAATAATGATGATGCGAGTAAATTTGTTAATGGAGTGCTTCAAGGAATTTTAGATACAAAAGAAGTCTAACCATGGCTTCTTTTTTCTTTTTTTAGAAAAATTGATTGCATCAAGTATGTGGGAGAGGAGGAACATTGTGGAGAAACATTTAACCGTCTCACAATTAACTAAATATATTGCTAGAAAATTTGAATATGATCCTTATCTTGAGAGAGTTTACCTTAAGGGAGAAATTTCAAACTATAATCCTAGAAGAACAGGATTACATCAATACTTCAATTTAAAAGACGAACAATCGATTATATCGGTTGTATTGTTTGCTGGAGCAGCGCGCCGGATTAAATTTAATCCAGAAGATGGAATGAGTGTGATGGTTTCTGGGCGAGTATCGGTTTATGAACGAGGTGGTAATTATCAATTGATTATTGATTCCATGCAGCCTGACGGAATCGGAGCGTTATATTTAGCTTATGAACAAACTAAAGAAAAGTTGGAAAAAGAAGGCTTATTTCATGAATCATTAAAACAACCCATCCCTAAATATCCTAAGCGAATCGGAGTAGTGACGAGTCGAAGTGGAGCGGTCATTCAAGATATATTAACCACAGTTAAAAGACGTTTCCCGATTGCAGAAGTGATCCTGTTTCCAACGGTCGTTCAAGGTGAGCAATCTGCCGATTCAATTGTTGAAAATCTTGAACGAGCGGAAGCTAAGGGAAATATAGATCTTATTATTATTGGACGAGGTGGAGGATCGTTTGAAGATTTGTTTTCATTTAATGAAGAAAAGGTCATTCGAGCGATTTCTAATGCGCAAACACCTATAATTTCTTCAGTGGGTCATGAGACTGACACAACACTAACTGATTTAGTGGCTGACCTGCGAGCACCGACACCAACAGCGGCAGCTGAGCTAGCTGTTCCTGTCCTATCTGAAGAAATAATGAGACTTGAAGAGTATGAACAACGACTTGTGCGGGCTTTTAATGCCAAGTTACAATATCTAACGAGCCAATTAACGAAGGTCACAGATTCAGTCATTTTAAGACAACCGGCAAGGCTTTATGATGGATATTTACAAAATGTAGACCAGTTAGAGACAAAACTGCTTAGTGAAATGCAAATTTATTTAAAAGATTCCAAACAAACGGTTCAATTAATGGAACAACGGATAAAAAGCTTTCCTCTAAAAGCATTCGTTTATGAAAAGAAAACAGCCGTAGACTATGCTGCACAGAAATTGCAAGCAGCTTTAAGCCATTATTTGAAAGAAAAGAACTTTAGATTAATGCAAGCTATTCAAGGATTGGAACATCTCTCGCCTTTGAAAATTTTAGCAAGAGGTTATGCAGTAGTTGAATCCCAGGAAACAATCATTTATTCTGTAAATGATGTAGATAAAGGGGATTCAATAGATATCCAATTAACAGATGGGAAAGTTAAAGCTACCGTAGAAGATACGCTTGAAGAGAGGAGAAATTAAATGGCTGAAAAAGATAAAACATTTGATGAATCTTTAGTAGACCTTGAAAAAATTGTCAATCAATTAGAACAAGGCGATATTCCTTTAGAAAAAGCACTAGATAAATTTCAAGAAGGAATTACCTTAAGTCGGGAATTAAAGAAAACATTACAAGATGCTGAAAAAACATTAGCTAAAGTAGTGACTGAAGAAGGTAACGAAGAATTATTTGAAGAAGAATAGACAAATGAAAATGGAGAAATCATATGGAATTTAAAGCATTTACAGAAAAGTATTTAAATGATTTTAATACATATTTATTGAATCATATTGAAAATAAAAGTAATACTTCTTTAGAAGATGCAATGAATTATTCTCTAGATGCGAATGGAAAAAGATTACGTCCTCTTTTATTGCTAGCTGTTTTAGAATCATTTCATCTACCGATTAAAAGTGGGTATGAAGCAGCCGCTGCTTTGGAAATGGTGCACACTTATTCCTTAATTCATGATGATTTGCCAGCTATGGATAATGATGATTTAAGGCGAGGGAAACCTACCAATCATATCCAATTTAATGAGGCGACTGCAATTTTGGCTGGAGATGCTTTACTCACTCTTGCTTTTGAAGTGTTAACTAAAGGGAATTTAGCTTCAGAAATTAAACTTGCTTTAATTCAAAAGCTAGCTAAAACTTCCGGCTATGAGGGGATGGTCGGCGGCCAACAAGCAGATATTGATGGTGAAAAGAAACGACTGACCATAGAAGACATTGAAAGGATTCATTTTCGTAAAACAGGTGCTTTAATAGAAATGGCCACTGTTTCAGGAGGAATCATTGCCAAGAAATCAGAACCTATCTTAAAAAAATTAGCTAATTTAGCCAACGAAATTGGTATTGCCTATCAAATTCGAGATGATATTTTAGATGTGGTGGCTAGCGAAGAAGAATTAGGGAAGGGAGTAGCGACAGATGCTGCTCTTGAAAAAAGTACTTATCCTTCTTTGTTAGGAATAGAGGAATCTTTTTTGCGCTTAAATCAGCGATTAAAAAAAGCAGAACAGATTATTCTCTCTATTGCAGAAATGGATGAACCATTTCAAACAGATTTACTAATTAGTTTTGTTCATCAATTATCACTTGAGGAGTATAAATAAGTGAAGAAAAAAAGAGTGGATGAGTTACTTCTTGAACAACATTTAATAGAATCAATAGAAGAAGCTCAAGGATATATTTTAGCAGGTAAAGTATTTACTAAAAAAGAAGTAAAAATATTAACGGCGGGGGAAAAACTGTCTGTTGATACAGAGCTATATATTAAAGGGTTAGATAAGAAATATGTTAGCCGTGGCGGTCTTAAATTAGAAAAAGCCATTAATTCTTTTTATTTGGATTTAAGGAATAAAGTTATTTTAGATATTGGCGCTTCTACTGGAGGATTTACGGATGTTTCCCTAAAAAATGGGGCTAAACTTGTTTATGCTTTAGATGTTGGGACCAACCAATTAGCTTGGGAATTACGAAATCATGAACAGGTTGTGGTTATGGAACAAACGAATTTCCGTCATAGTGTTTTAGAAGACTTTCAGGATGGAGTACCTGATTTAGCGACAATTGATGTCTCGTTCATCTCTTTAGACCTTATTTTACCGCCTTTATCTTCTATTTTAAAAGCACATGGTGAGGTTGTAGCGTTAATCAAGCCTCAGTTTGAAGCTGAAAAAGAAGAAGTAGGTGTAGGCGGGATTATTCATGATCCTTTAGTTTATCGAAAAGTATTAGAATATATAATAGATATTGCTAAAGATTCGTCCTTTGCTTTACAAGATTTAACTATATCTCCCATTACAGGGTCAAAAGGGAATACAGAATTTTTAGCTTATTTTATAAAAGAAGGACCTGAACAATCGAACACTGACCGTTTGATTAATGATGTATTAAAAAACTTTGAAAAATAAAATATTCATAAATGATTAGAAAGAAAATAATTTAATTGTTAGGAGGGAAAACGTGTTACTTGAGTTGCATATTCATAATCTTGCAATTATTGAAGATATCTCTTTAAATTTTCATAATGGAATGACCGTACTGACTGGAGAAACGGGTGCTGGGAAATCGATTATTATTGATGCAGTGAGTTTGTTATCCGGAGGACGTGGTTCTGCTGATTTTGTGCGTCATGGGGTAAACAAATGTACATTGGAAGGTCATTTTACGATGCCTAAAAATAATGATTTAAACCATCTTCTTAAACAAGAAGAAATAGAGATCGATCCAGACATCTTAGTGATTCAACGAGAAATTTATCAAAATGGTCGAAGCATCTGCCGTGTCAATGGTTCTATTGTCACTATTGCTACACTTAAAAATATTGGTTCTTTTTTGATAGATATACATGGTCAGAATGAACATCAAGAACTAATGCAGCATGAAAACCATATTTATTTATTGGATCATTTTGGAAAAGAAAAAGTAACTCATCTTTTAAATGAGTATCAAATAGCCTATCAAAAATATAAAGAGACCTTGAAGCGATACAATGAGTGGCAAGCGAAAGAACAAGAAATCGCTCAAAAAATCGATATTTTACGTTTTCAAACCAATGAAATTGAAGAAGCGAGCTTAATGCCGGATGAAGAAGAAGAGTTAGAAGAGGAAGAAAGACGTCTCACCAATTTCCAAACGATTACTGAAGCTCTAACTTTGAGTTATCAAGCTTTACAAGAAGGAGAACCAAGTGCTCTAGAAATGCTTGGAATTGCGATGGATGAAATGAAAGATGTAGCTGATGTAGATCAGACATTAGAAGGTATTTCAGAAACGTTGTCTAATTCATTTTACCAATTACAAGAAGTGGCTAGTGAAATTTTTACGGAATTAGATCAACAAGAATATGATGAGAATCGTTTAAATGAAATAGCTAGTCGCTTAAATCTTATCCAGCAGCTAAAAAGAAAATATGGGAATTCTATTCCAGAAATTCTAGATTATTATGATCAATCAATGGAAGAATTGTCTTTAATTGAAGGTGGAGCACACTCCGTTACTGAATTAGCTGAACAATTAAAAGATTTAAAAGAGGAACTTTATTTAAAAGGAAAACAATTATCAAAGGAAAGAAGATCTGTTGCAAAAAAGCTTGAAGAAGCGATTCATGAACAATTAAAAGCTTTGTATATGGATAAGGTTGTTTTTGTTGTAGAATTTAAAAAGAAACTCGATGAATTATCTGTGGATTCTGCAAATAAAACAGGTCTTGATGCTATCGAGTTTTATATTTCTACCAATCCCGGTGAACCTCTTAAGCCTTTAACACGTATTGCCTCTGGTGGCGAGCTTTCGCGGATGATGTTAGCGATGAAAACAATCTTTGCTCAAGCTCAAGGAATTACCAGTATTATTTTTGATGAAATTGATACAGGAGTAAGTGGGCGAGTGGCACAAGCCATTGCAGAAAAAATTTATTCAATTTCTTTGTATTCACAAGTTCTATGTATTACACATCTACCACAAGTGGCTGCAATAGCGAATAACCATTTATATGTAAGAAAAGAAACACTTGATGATCGAACAACAACAGAAGCCAGTATTCTTTCCGAGAACGATCGCGTAGAAGAATTGGCCCGAATGTTATCCGGAAGTGAAACGACAAAAGCAGCTGTACAAGCTGCAGAAGAACTAAGAAAAAATGCTAAAAGCCTTTAAAATGACAAATAAAATAAGCTACTATCTGCTATTCATTCTAAATCATGCACAGATAAGTAGCCTATTCTCTTGTTTTTAAAGAAGACTGAAAACGACAGATAACACTGGAACTAACATTGCAATAACGACTAAGATGATTAGGGATTTTGCTAATTTATTTTGTTTGTTATTTTTAGACATATTTTTCACCTTTTCTATTCTATAAAATTGTAAGTGAGGAAGAAATTGATGTCAAGTAAGATGAGAAAATCTTTTTAAATAATCCATTATTTGTTATGATTAAAGAGAAAATAAAAGTGAAGGAGAGAATATTTTGAGTAAACAACAAATTGGCGTTATGGGTATGGCAGTTATGGGGAAAAACCTTGCATTAAATATTGAAAGTAGAGGTTATTCTGTCTCCATTTACAATAGAACCACTTCAAAAGCTGAGGCAGTGATTGAAGAACATCCCGATAAAAATTTACATTTAGAAACGACAGTAGAAGAATTTGTAAATTCCTTAGAAAAACCAAGAAGAATTATTTTAATGGTTCAAGCAGGACCTGGAACAGATGCAGTCATCCAACAAGTTTTACCTTTCTTAGATAAAGGGGATGTATTGATTGATGGAGGAAACACATTCTATCAAGATACCATGCGCCGGAATGAAGAACTTGAAGAATCAGGTGTTTATTTTATTGGAACCGGAGTATCTGGTGGAGAAGAAGGGGCTCTTTTAGGCCCATCCATTATGCCAGGAGGCCAAAAAGAAGCGTATAATTTAGTCGCTCCTATTTTAGAACAAATTGCTGCAAAAGCGCCCGCAGATGGTGAACCAACCGTTACCTATATTGGACCAAATGGCGCTGGACATTATGTAAAAATGGTTCACAACGGAATCGAATATGGTGATATGCAATTAATTGCTGAAACGTATCATATTATGCGTAACCTCCTAGATCTTTCCAATGATGAAATAGCTGCTATTTTCAAAGAATGGAATGAAGGGGAATTAGACAGTTTCTTAATTGAACTAACGGCTGATGCTTTAACGAAAAAAGATCCTGAAACAGGAAAGCATGTAGTTGATATCATTTTAGATCGTGCTGGAAATAAGGGAACAGGAAAATGGACTTCCCAAAGTGCACTTGATTTAGGAACACCTCTACCTCTTATTACAGAAGCAGTATTCGCTCGCTATATCTCCGCACTTAAAGATGAGCGTGTTGCGGCCAGTAAAGTCCTTTCTAAGCCAGAGAAAAAAGATTTAAACATCAATAAAGAAGAAGTGATTGAAGAATTACGTGAAGCTTTATACTTCAGCAAACTTATGAGCTATGCTCAAGGTTTCTCGCAAATGAGAATGGCTTCTAAAGAATATGATTGGAATTTACAGTATGGAGAAATTGCTAAAATTTGGCGTGCAGGTTGTATTATTCGTGCTCGTTTCTTGCAAAATATAACGAATGCTTATGACCGAGATCCAAACCTAGCAAACTTATTATTAGATGATTACTTTAATGATATTTCTAAAAAATATCAACAATCTGTTCGAGATATCGTCTCTTTATCAGTTCAAGCGGGTGTACCCATTCCTGCATTTTCTTCCGCAATTTCTTATTATGATTCTTATCGTTCTGAACGATTACCAGCTAATATCATTCAAGCGCAACGGGATTACTTTGGTGCGCACACTTATGAACGAGTGGATAAAGCAGGGACTTACCACTTTGATTGGTATGGGGAAAACGGTGAAGAAGACTGGAGTTAATAAACTCCTAATAAAATAAAAAGAATAAAAGAATAAGATTTATAGGCTCTATAATTTATGGTGTTGATGGATCAATTTTGATTCATTGGCACCTTTTTTTATTTTTTAAATGAAAAAAGGGCCAGGAACCCCTATAATTAAGTTATCAGACAAAACATAGGAGGATTCACATGACCCATACATATATTATACGAAAAACATTAGGAATTAAAGATAAAAACATTACTTTTGAAAAGAAACTAACCGAAGAGAAAATTAAAGGACAAAACCATTTGGTTTATTTTGGGAAGCTAACTTACAAGCCTAAAGGATGTGTAAAATGTGGAGTAGTCAATCATTCAACGGAGGACATCGTTAAAAATGGAACGAAAACATCTACAATCAAACTGACGAATATCAATTTCAAACCTGTTTTATTAAAACTCAAAAAGCAACGATTTTTGTGTCGACATTGTGGGGAAACGTTTATAGCTGAAACAAACTTGGTGAACCGTAACTGTTATATTTCAAACATTATTAAGTCAACTATTTCAATGGAATTAGCTGAAACACAAGCGATGTCTCTTATTGGAAAACATCTAAATGTCTCTTCTCATACAGTATTAAGACAATTGAAAACCATAGATGGATACTCAAAAACTGATTACTCCAACTTGCCTGAACATCTTTCTCTAGATGAATTTAAATCGGTTAAAAATGTGAGTGGAGCAATGAGTTTACTCTTTATTGATGCCAGAACACATAAACCCGTTGATATCGTTGAAAATAGACAACAAGGCTATTTAACTGACTATTTTATGCGTTATTCTTTAAAGGCCAGGTTTCAGGTAAAAACTGTCACAATAGATATGTATTCTCCTTATCTTCAAGTTATTAAGGATTGTTTTCCTCAAGCAGAAATAATTATTGATCGGTTTCATATCGTTCAATTATTGAATCGAGCTTTAAATCAAATACGAATTGAAGAAATGAAAAAAAATCGGTACATTCGACCACGTGACTATCGAAAATTAAAACAACAATGGAAATTAGTTTTAAAAAATGAACCCGACTTGAATTATGAGGACTTTTTTACCCATCGTCTTTATGAAGGGATGGTTAGTGAATATATCATGGTTGAGTACTTATTAAGTATTAGTCCAAGACTTAGAAAAAGCTATGAAATCGTCAATCAATTAAAATGGGCTCTGAAAAACCGGCGGTTTGATCGTTTTCAAGCAATACTTAATGAAGCAAAAGGAAACACGTATCCTCAAAAAATACGAACAGCTTTAACTACATTAGAAAAGTACATAGAAGCCATTGAAAGAGCCTTTATTTATAATTTATCCAATGGACCCATTGAAGGAATGAATAATAAAATTAAAAATATCAAACGATCAGGTTATGGGTATAGGAATTTCAGAAATTTGAAACAACGTATTCTAATCAGCTTTAACTTACTCAATCCTTTGAAACCAGCCAAACCACTGTATTTTGAAGAAATGAAAGCCAGTTAATAGTAATTATTTTATTTAAAAGATTGTTTGGAGTTATTCACTCTGTATAAATAACCACTTATATAAGTATTATGCGTCTTCTGAAGTATGAGTTCGTTAGGATCTTCTATTCATTGCCTAGGCAATGAATAGAAGATCCTAACGAGACACTACGACTACACTTGATAAAAGAATGACACTCCAATGGAGTAAATCGAAAAAATCATAAACTTAATTATAAAAAAAGAGAATACAGTTAAGATACTGTACTCTCAAAATTACCTCATCAACACTATTTGACATAGAACCGATTTATATTAAATGTTGAGTGCTTCTTATAATGATCAAGAAGCACTCACATTTTTTGTGTGAAAATATAGGAACTATAAGGGTTATTCAACGAATGAAAAATGAAATTCTGATGAAAGATAGTTCACTGTAAACATAAAAGTATGCTATGATATGAATAGAAAAATGAGTATTAGATGAAAATAGGAGTTTTTATTATTAAAATAATTGATGGAGGCTATCAGATGAAAAAAATTTTAATCATCGAAGATGAAAAAAACTTAGCTCGTTTTGTAGAGTTAGAGTTAAATCATGAAGGAATTGAGACCGAAGTCTATCTAGATGGGCGTTCAGGTTTAGAAGCAGCCGTGGATGAATCAAAGAAATGGGATTTAATTCTTTTAGATTTAATGTTGCCTGAATTAAATGGGATAGATGTTGCTCGTCGAATTCGCCAAGTAAGTAATGTTCCAATTATGATGATGACCGCCCGTGATTCAGTGATTGACCGTGTTTCAGGGTTTGATCATGGAGCAGATGATTACATTACAAAACCATTTGCTATAGAAGAGCTGCTTGCTCGTATTCGTGCATTAGGACGTCGTATTAATATTGAAAATGAAAAAAATAAAGTAAAACAATCAACTTTAGAATATCGTGACTTAATTATTGAAAAAGAAAATCGAGTAGTTCGTCGAGACAATGTAATTATTGAGCTGACAAAACGTGAATACGAATTGTTAGTAGAACTTATGAGTAATTTAAACGTAGTATTATCTCGTGAAGTTCTTCTTGATCGTGTTTGGGAATATGAAAAAGAAGCGGAAACAAATATTGTAGATGTATACATTCGTTATTTACGTAATAAATTAGATAAGCCAGGTGAAGATAGTTATATCCAAACTGTTCGAGGAATGGGGTATGTGATGCGCACATGATTAGATTATTCAATCGAAAGAAGAGTGGAAAGAAAGATACAGGCTCAACTGTCCGTGTTCGTTGGACATTTTTAACGATGGGTGTTATTTTTCTAACATTTTCGATTTTTTCTTACATTTTATTAAATAGTTTTCAGCGTGTAATGTTAGATAATGAGACAGACGAAATGCGTAACCTGTCGGAAGAACTTCTTACACGTTTCAGCAATCATTATTATCCTTTAACTGAAGAAGCAACCACGTCAATGTTGGATGAGCCTGAGATAGAAACTGGACCAATTCCTGCACCACAGTTTCGAATAGAAAAAAGAGAAGAGTTTGCACCACCAGTTTCTTTAACAAAGGGTGGAATTATTGTAAAAGTTTTTGACCCGGATGAAGATTTAGTTTATCAAACAGACACTAAAAGTTTTCGTTTTCTTCCCAGTAAGGAAGAAAGGGTAACTGAAATTTCAGGACCTTATGGAAAAGCTCTATCCTTAGTCGTTCCGGTGCACTCGACTTATAATGATCGTTTACTTGGATATATCCAAGTCGTCCAGACCCTTAAAGGTTACCATGAAATGACCAATGATCTTCGACAATCCATTATTATTATTGGTTTAATTGCCTTAATTTTTAGTTCTGTAATTGGTGGATTATTGATTAATTCTTTTGTCAAACCCATCACGAACTTAACGACAGCTATGGAATCCATTCAAAAGAATTTAAATTCCGATGTTCGGCTGAATGAAGGAGACAAAAATAATGAGTTCTCTAAATTGGCTCGTACGTATAATGACATGGTTGATCTTATGCAAAAAAACATCACAAACCAAAGAGAGTTCGTCGAAGATGTATCGCATGAGTTACGGACACCGGTTGCTATTGTTGAGGGACATCTAAAGATGTTAGATCGATGGGGGAAAGAAGATCCACAAATTTTAGAAGAATCGATCGACGCCTCTTTAACAGAAACCAAACGAATGAAAACACTAGTCAAAGAAATGTTAGATCTTTCTAGAACAAAAGAAATAGATGTTTATTACAAAAATGAACGAACTAATATTATTGAGCTTTTAAAACAATTAGTTACCAATTTTAAAATGTTGTATCCTGACTTCCAATTTATTGTGGACGATGATGTCAAAGAAGATCTTTTCGTAAATATGTATAGAAATCATTTAGAACAAGTTTTTGTAAATATCTTAGACAACGCTGTTAAATATTCAATGGACAGAAAAGAAGTCCATGTTTCCATCAGTTCCTCTGGAGAACAGGTAGACATTGCTATTCAAGATTATGGCTCTGGGATATCTGAAGAAGATTTAAGTAAAATATTCAATCGTTTTTACCGTGTAGATAAAGCTAGAAGTAGAGAAAAAGGTGGAACAGGTCTTGGATTGCCGATTGTTAAAGAGTTAATCGAAAGTTATGGTGGACAAGTTCACGTAAATAGTCAACTGGATTATGGAACGATATTCCGTATTCAATTACCGGTTATTGAGCCAGAAAGTTTACCAGAAACTTAAACAATAATAAAAACTTCTCTTATATCTTCCTGTTTGTAGGGAGGATATCAAGAGAAGTTTTTTTATAATAAAACCACGTATGTTTTTATATATACGTGGCGACATTTTTTACCTGTTTTTATTTTCGATTTCTTTGTTGCTTTCCAGCGTTGCGGTTTCGGTTGCGATTTTTGTTCTGTTTTTGAATGGAAGGGGAAGAATCAATCTCCTCAGTTGGTGTAACATTACGACGAGCTTTTCGTTTACGTTCCACTTTTTGAACAGGACCCATTTTTTCGCGAACGGCTGCTTCAATTTTGGGTTTGTAATAATATTGATTGAACATTTGTTGACCAATGGTAAATACTCCAGATACTAGCCAATAAAGACCAATACCTGCAGGTCCAGATACAGCAAACATAAACATCATAACTGGTGTAATATACATGGTAGTGCCCGCAGTACCTTGTTGTTCTTCAGGCATTGATTTGATCATCATTCGTGACTGTAAAAGATAGATGATTCCCGTAATAACACCAAGAATAATGCTTTTTTCTCCTAATCCTATTCCTAGAAATGATGCATTTGCAATTTCATTAGAACGTCTTAAGACTTGAAACATCGCTACGAATATAGGCATTTGTAAAAGTAGTGGTAAACATCCTGAAGAAAGTTGACCGCCGATATTAATATCATTTTCACGATAGATTTCCATCATTTCCATATTCAGCGCTTGTTGTTCTGCAGGATCATCTGTTGCCTTAAGTTCTGCTTGAATTTCTTGCGTAACCGGTTGGACAGCGGACATTTTTATTTGTGATTCGATCGTGCCTTTTTGCTGTCTTAAGGTTAAAGGTAAAAGGATCAAACGGAATAGCAGCGTAAAAACGATAATGGCTAAGCCGTAACTCCCTAAAAATTCACCTAGAAAATTTAAAAGTTGTCCTAGCGGAATAATTAAGTAGTTGAAGACAATTTCTGATAAAAATCCTTGAGGGTCACCAGTTTCTTGATCAAATCTCATGCAACCTGAAAGAAAAAGTACTGCACTTAAAAGAGTACCTGTTAGCATGTACTTTTTTATTTTAGTATTTAGTTTACGAGTGTTCACAGTTTTCATTCCAATCTAAAAAAATCTAATACAGTTATAATACATGAATACTCGTTACATTTCAATGGCGTTCACCAAAACCTTCATAGTCAGGAATTGAGTCATCATACTCTACAACGACTTGATCAACAGAAGCACTTGGAGAAGGTCCTTTTGCTAGTTCCTCGATAAATTGCTTTATTTGTTGATCACTACCTAATGCTTCAATATATACAGAACCGTCACTTTCATTTCGAACGATACCACTCACTTTTAATTGGTCGGCTAGGTGTTTAGTTGTATAACGAAAGCCAACTCCCTGTACTACTCCATATACTTGAGCTTTGATTTTAATAGGATCTTTATTTTCTGGCTTTTCATTTTGATAGGTAATTTCACTTGGTTCTTTATCTTCTTGTCTTGAATTAAAAAAATCTCTAAAAATAGAACTCATGGCTTGCACCCCTTTATAGTTTTATTCTTGATATTCATTTTAACTGGTATATGATTAAAACGTCAATCAATACTAATTATCTAAAGGAGCTAAAGATTGCCTGAGAATATTATTTTAAGTAAAAATATGAGAACATTCGTGCTATACTAAAAGAGTAGATTTAAAGAGATTGAGGAGTTAATTATGAGTAAAAAACGTAAACGTGGGCGAAAAAAGAAAAAAGGGTATTCTATTGAAATACTTGGAATTATTATTGTGTTTATAAGTATTTTGGCCATAGGAGAATTTGGCTTTGTGGGAAACTTTTTTGCAAATGTTATTCGAATATTTGTGGGCGATACCTTTCAATTGTTAGCCGTTCTTGTCGGCTTATTAGGTTTATACTATTTATTTGTGGGTACCAATCCAAAGTTCAATTCCCATCGTTTGAGGGGAAGCATTCTTTTATTCGTTGCATTATTAGTAGGCCTTCATCAAAGAGTATTTGCACCGATTATGGATGCAGATGTTAATATTGTCCAAGCCACTTGGCGAAACTTAATGGATTTATTTAGTCAAACCACCAATCCCAAAGATATTGGTGGAGGAATGATTGGCGCATGTTTATATGCAGTTAGTTATTTCTTGTTTGCCAATATTGGCACCTATATCTTTCTTTTATTACTTGTTTTTTTTGGAGTTATGAGTATTGGCCAATTTTCTTATCAAAACCTATTCTCAAAAATGGGTGATGGATTTAAAGTAATGTTCAATGGCTTAAAGAAAGCATTTATTAAAGTTAAAACTACCTTGCAAAAGAATATTCAATTTGAAACGAATGAAAAAGATCAAAAATCAAAGAAAAGCTCAAAAACAAAGAAAACTGCTTCTGTTTCTAATGAAGAAAAAACGCATGAGCAAGAAGTTAAAAAGAGATCTGCTCCTGTTCCAATTGAAGGAATGAAACAAACTTCATTACCTATAGGAGATATTTTACCAACTGAAAATGAAACTGAAAATAAAACGGGAATAGAAAATGATGAACCTGAAGAAGAAAATGGAAATTTAGATATAAACTTTGTTTCTGACGAAGAGAATGAAGATTATAAATTACCACCATATTCATTGTTAGATCATCATGCTTCACCTGATCAATCCAATGAATATACAATTATCGAGCAAAATATTAAAAAACTTGAAGAAACCTTTGAAAGCTTTGGCGTAGAAGCGACAGTCGTTAAGGCTAATTTAGGACCAGCAGTTACTAAATATGAAATTCAACCTGCTACAGGAGTTAAAGTGAGTCGTATTGTGGGATTATCTGATGATATTGCTTTAGCACTGGCTGCTAAAGATGTACGGATAGAGGCACCGATTCCTGGAAAAGCGTTAATTGGTATAGAAGTTCCGAATTCAGAGATAAATATTGTTTATTATAACGAAGTAATGTCTGAATTAAATCAAACAGGAGCTGATCATCCCCTTGATGTTCCTCTTGGAAAAGATATAGGTGGGAATACAGCTATTGCTAATCTATCCAAAATGCCTCACCTTCTTGTAGCTGGAGCAACAGGATCTGGGAAATCTGTAGCTATTAATGTTATTATTTCTAGTTTGTTAATGCGAACTAGACCTCATGAAGTAAAGTTAATGTTAATTGATCCTAAGATGGTGGAATTAAATACGTACAATGGTGTTCCACATCTTTTAACACCAGTTGTAACCAAACCTAAAAAAGCAGCGAGAGCGTTACAGAATGTAGTAGAAGAGATGGAAAAGCGTTATGAATTATTTGCCATGAGTGGTACTAGAAATATTGAATCTTATAATGAACAGGTGCAATTAATGAAAGAATCTGGAGATGAGAATGTTCCAGCCAAACTTCCTTACATTGTAGTAGTTGTTGATGAATTAGCTGACTTAATGATGGTTGCTGCTAAAGAAGTAGAAGATTCGATTATTCGTTTAGCGCAAATGGCTCGAGCAGCTGGAATTCATATGATTTTAGCGACTCAAAGACCTAGTGTCGACGTCATCACCGGCTTAATTAAAGCAAATGTTCCTTCTCGAGTAGCATTTGCCACTTCAAGTGGTACAGATTCACGAACGATTCTTGATCAAAACGGCGCAGAAAAATTATTAGGACGAGGAGATATGCTGTTTTTACCAATGGGTGCCAATAAAACCGTACGAGTCCAAGGGGCTTATATTTCTGATTCAGAAGTTCAAGCCATTACAGATTATGTTAAAAACCAACAAGATCCGAATTACGTAGAAGAAATGATTCCTACTGACGAACCAAAAGTTGGTAATGGACAAAGCGACGATGAGAAGTATGATGAAGCTCTTGAAATTGTTAGAGAACTTGAAACAGCAAGTATCTCTTTATTGCAACGAAGATTACGGATTGGGTATAACAGAGCAGCAAATATTATGGATGACTTACAAGCAAACGGAATCGTAAGTGAACAAGATGGTGCGAAACCTAGAGATGTACTTATAGACAGTGTTGAAGAAGAGGAAGAAATTATGAATCACGAAGATACTCAAACAGAATAGTCACAACCAAACAATAAAGCGAACACTTAAGATAGTTGTTCGCTTTTATTCTGTTTCTATAAGTATTCCTTTTATTTTATTCGACTATGTACCGCTTACATCGTAAAACTCATAATAATAACGTTTACATAAATAAGATTCTTCTTTATTTTTAAATACAACAATGGTATGATGTAGATGAATAAAGTAATAGATAAAATTTGCATAGGATAAATTCTATGTAAAAAATGGAGGAGTTTTTATATGGCAAATTGGAAAAAATTAGCTATGTTTGGAACATCTGCTTTACTCTTAGCAGCTTGTGGTAATGGTGGTGGTACTGACGAGGGTACTGATAATGGTGCAGCACCGGAAGAAGGCGGAGATGAAGATCAGTTCACTATTGCTATGGTAACTGATACAGGTGGGGTAGATGACCGTTCATTTAACCAATCTGCTTGGGAAGGTATGCAAGAATGGGCTGAGGAAAATGATTTAGCAGATGATACCGTTCGTTATTATCAATCTGATACTGAAAGTGACTATGTACCAAATTTAAACAACGCTACAAATGACGACCATGATGTCATCTATGGAATTGGTTTCTTATTAGAAGACCCAATCGCAACAATTGCTGAACAAAATCCAGATCGTATGTATGGAATCGTAGATAGTGCGGTTGATATGGATAATGTTGTTTCATTAAACTTTAATGACCATGAAAACTCATTCCTAGCTGGAATGGCAGCAGCTTTAACAACTGAAACAAATAAAGTAGGATTTATTGGAGGAATTGAAGGTCCAATTATCGACCGTTTCCAAACAGGTTTTACTGAAGGTGTTGCTTACATTGACGACTCTATTGACGTAGATATCCAATATGCGAACAGTTTTAGTGATACTGCAGCAGGACAACAAATTGCCGCAGCTATGTACTCAAACGGTGCAGATGTAATTTTCCATGCTTCTGGAGCTGTAGGTAATGGGGTATTCCAAGAAGCCCGTAACCGAATGGAAGATGGTTCAGATACGGATCTTTGGGTAATTGGTGTTGATCTTGACCAAGAAGCCGAAGGAGAATGGGCCGATGGAAATGTAACCTTAGCTTCAACAGTTAAAAAAGTTGGCCAAGCAATTAAATTATCAGCAAATGCGGCAAAAGAGGGCGACTTCCAAGGTGGAGAAAATATTTCTTATGGATTCGCTGAAGATGGAATCGACTTCACCCGTGGATTTATTGAAGACGATGCTTGGGAACAAATCGAAGAAGCTCGCGAAGAAATTACAAATGGGGACCGAGAAGTAAAAGAATTTACTTATACTGAAGTTGAAGATGCTGAATAATTAATTATTAATACATGGAAAAATTTTTATTAAGCGCCAGTCATCTAGAGTGACTGGCGCCTTTTTAAACAAAGTAATTCTCTAATTACCTTGCATTTTAAAGCGATGTTGTTAATAATTACAATATAAATTGCATAAGAAATGAAAAAATAAGTTTATTCGAAAAAGAGAATGTATATAAAGGAGGAATTCGTTTGGCTACATCTGATGTTGTCGTTGAAATGCGAAATATTGTAAAGCAATTTGGCGAATTTAAAGCAAATGATGATATAAATCTTGAAGTCCGTAAAGGAGAAGTTCATGCACTATTAGGAGAGAACGGTGCTGGAAAATCTACTTTAATGAATGTTTTAACAGGTTTGTTAGAGCCTACTAAAGGAGAAATAAGAATTAATGGTGAACCGACTGTGATTGATTCACCTGATAAAGCAGATAGCTTAGGAATTGGAATGGTTCATCAACATTTCATGTTAATTGATAAATTTTCAGTTGCTGAAAATATCATGCTTGGAAATGAAGAACATAAAATGGGTGTTATTGATGCAGATACCACAGCTAAAGGAATTTTAGAATTATCTGAAAGATATGGATTAAAAGTAGACCCATATGCTAAAGTTGAAAATATTAGTGTAGGACAACAACAGCGTGTAGAAATATTAAAAGCATTATATGGTGGAGCAGATATTTTAATTTTAGATGAGCCTACAGCGGTATTAACACCTCAAGAAATTGACGAATTAATGAATATTATCCGAGCACTTGCGGATGAAGGAAAAGCAATCATTTTAATTACTCATAAATTAGATGAGATTAAGCAAGCGGCAGACCGATGTACTGTTATTCGTCGAGGCAAAGGAATTGGAACGGTGGATGTTGCCGATACCTCTCAACAAGAGTTAGCAGATATGATGGTTGGAAGATCTGTTAGTTTTACAGTAGAAAAAGGACCTGCACATCCAAAAGAAGTTATTTTGTCTGTAGATCATTTAGTTGTTCAAGATGTTCGAGGTTTAAATGCCGTAAATGATCTGAGTTTTCAAGTACGACAAGGTGAGATTCTTGGAATTGCTGGTGTAGATGGGAATGGACAATCAGAATTAATTCAAGCCATTACTGGGCTTAGAAATGTTGAAGAAGGTTCAGTAAAAATTAATGGAAAAGATGTTACGAATCGAACACCACGTAAAATTACTGAATCAGGATTAAGTCATATACCAGAAGATCGACAAAAATTTGGCCTTGTTTTAGATCTGAATCTAGAAGAAAATTTAGCACTGCAATCTTATTATCACAAACCATTAAGCGACAACGGAATATTAAAATATGATGCTTTTGCTAATAATGCAGAAAGATTAATTGAGGAATATGATGTACGTACTCAATCACAAAAAGATCCTGCTCGTTCACTTTCAGGAGGGAATCAGCAGAAATTGATTATCGCACGAGAAGTAGACCGAGATCCTGATCTATTGATTGCTGCTCAACCTATACGTGGTTTGGATGTTGGAGCGATAGAATTTATTCATAAGCGTTTAATCGAACAACGCGATAATAATAAAGCCGTATTATTAATGAGCTTTGAATTAGATGAAATAATGGATGTCTCAGATCGTATAGCTGTGATGTATGGAGGAAAAATCGTTGATATCGTGGATGCAGAGAAAACTTCAGAGACTGAACTTGGCTTATTAATGGCAGGAGTTAGTAGAGAAGAAATTGAAAGACAAAAGAAGGAAAAGCAATTAGAGGAGGTTGGAAACAATGGTTGAAGTAAAAACGGATAGTTTACTAAAGAAATTATCAGTACCTCTTCTAGCTGTATTGTTTGGTTTCTTAGTTGGGGCCATTGTGATGTTGGTGTTTGGATATAATCCAATTGATGCTTATTCACATATGATAATAGATGTTTTTGCAAACCCCTATTCAATCGGAGAAGCTTTAACACAAGCTACTTTACTTGTATTCACAGGGCTTGCTTTTGATATTGCAAATAAAGCTGGTTTCTTTAATATTGGGCTTTCGGGTCAATTTTTAATTGGATGGCTAAGTACAATTATTTTTGCTCTCCAATTTCCAGATTTACCAAGAATCGCTCTTGTTCCATTATCCTTAATAGCTGGAACGCTCGGAGGAGCTTTATATGCAGGAATTGCAGGTTTCTTAAGAGCTTATTTTGGAACAAGTGAAGTAATTGTAACCATTATGTTAAACCATACCATTTTACAAATTTCTAACTACTTAACAAACTTTGTTATTGGGACAAGTAGCCGTACAGAAAAGGTTAGTGAAAATGCAAGTTTATCCCTTGAATGGTTAACAGAGGTAACGAACTACTCCAGACTAAATATTGGATTTTTTATTGCAATAGTTGCTGTAGTGGTATACTGGTTTTTCATGAAATATACAACTACTGGATTTGAAATTAAAGCAGTTGGTTTAAATCCAGATGCTTCGAGATATGCAGGGATGAGCGATAAGAAAAATATTATATTATCGATGTTAATTAGTGGAGGCCTTGCAGGATTAGGCGGAGCTATTAATGGATTAGGAACTTTTGGAAACCTATTTGTATTAGGAGCTTTACCTAATGAAGGATTTAACGGAATTGCTGTAGCGTTATTAGGATTAGGAAATCCAATCGGTATTGTCCTTTCTGCATTTTTATTTGGTGTTTTAAATACAGGAGCTTCTTTTATGTCCTCTCGTGCAGGAGTACCAGATGAAATGGCAGTTATTGTAACAGCTTCAATTGTATTCTTCGTAGGGGCTTATTACCTAGTGGAATGGATTTTTGAAAAAATTGGTTACAGAAGAGCACAAGGTCCACATAGTACAGAAACTGAAGGAGGGACAGAACAATGAGTGTGATAGGAATTTTACAACTACTGGTTACTAGTTCTTTAATGTATTCAGCTCCTTTAATTTTTACGGCTATAGCCGGTGCTTTCTCCGAGCGCAGTGGGGTTGTAAATATCGGATTAGAAGGAATTATGGTGATGGGAGCTTTTTCATCAGCCATATTTAATATTATGTTTTTTGATACCTTTGGGAACTCCACTCCTTGGATTGCTATGGTATTTGGAGGAATTGTTGGATTGCTATTTTCGCTTCTTCATGCAATAGCTACAATTAATTTGCGTGCAGATCATGTCGTTTCTGGTACTGCACTTAACTTGTTAGCTCCTGGTTTGTCTGTATTTCTAGTCAGGGTAATCTATGGAAGAGCTCAAACAGGACCTCTAAAACGTTCATTTGGAATTACCTCTTTTCCAATCTTAAAGGATATTCCTGTGATTGGTAAGATTTTCTTTACGAGTGTGACCCCATTAGGGTATCTTGGAATTCTGACGGGTATACTTGGCTGGTTTGTCCTTTTCAAAACGCCATTTGGTTTACGACTGCGAGCAGTAGGAGAACATCCAGTTGCAGCAGAATCTGTGGGGATTAATGTCTACATGTATAAATATGCAGGTGTATTAATTTCAGGATTTTTAGGTGGAGTTGGAGGAGCTATTCAAGCTCAAGCTATTGTAAATGAATTTGGAGTATTAACAGTAAGTGGACAAGGTTTTATGGCTATGGCGGCCATGATCTTTGGTAAATGGAATCCAATCGGTGTTACTTTTGCCGCTATTTTCTTTGGTTTTGCACAAAGTTTATCTCGTGTAGGTCACTACATACCCATTATCCAAAATGTTCCAACTATTTATTTACAAATTTTACCTTATGTATTAACCATTATTATTTTGGTTGCTTTCTTAGGTAAATCTGAATCACCAAAAGCATTAGGAAAACCATATATTAAAAGTAAATAACATGATAAAGATTAAAAAAAGAGACTCGTATTCAATAGATGTTTAAAGAATACAAGTCTCTTTTTTGATGGTTATTTTTTCTCGACAATATATAAATAAGGTGGGAAATTTGCTTGATTTATATATTGATACATTAAGACATTATATCTTTTTTGAGGTAATTGAGAGACTAAAGAGTCCACGGCTTCTTTCTCTTCTAATCCGCCTTCATGACCAGAATAAACCATAATGGAAAGAACTCCTTGTCTTCGAAGATAGTTTAATGATTTTTTAATGGCTGTAAGAGTTGTTTTAGGTTTAGTGGTAATCGATTTATCACCTTTAGGTAAATAACCTAAATTAAATGTTACAGCACTAATTTTTTCGTCTTCTTCTAGGTATTGATCGATATTCTCGTGACC
Source organism: Atopostipes suicloacalis DSM 15692 (assembly GCF_900129085.1). Classification (GTDB taxonomy): domain Bacteria; phylum Bacillota; class Bacilli; order Lactobacillales; family Carnobacteriaceae_A; genus Atopostipes; species Atopostipes suicloacalis. Next base: position 2,771 of record NZ_FQUF01000006.1, on the reverse strand, counting down.
ATCATTAATTAATTCAACTTGTGGTCTTTGTCCAGTTAGGAGTAATTTATCTCCCGTAGCTTTAATCGCTTCGTTTTGGATATCGAAACCATACACTTTTCCAAGAGGTCCAACAAGTTGAGCCAGTAACAATGTATCATTTCCATTTCCAACGGTTGCATCTATCACATGATCACCTGAAATAATAGTATCTTTGAGTACTTCGTGTGAAAACTTTAAGGGTTGTTGTAACATTAACTTGCCTTCTTTCTTAAAATAAATGCTTTTTATCTATTGAGAGCTAATATATTTAGCAGAGAGTGGAACATGCGTTTATTAATATTATTACATTTTAATGACAAATAGTAAAAAAAATTAAAATTAGAACATTTCACAAGCTATTCCAAGTATAATATATGAATAAAGAAATTATTTTATTTTATATCGAAAATTTAAGTAAAGGATGGGGAATATGGAAGCTGACCACAAAAGTAAAGATTTAAACAAGTTTACTCAGAAAAGAAAACATAGCTACATACCACTATCTGCTAGTATTATTGCTAGTGTTTTATTGGCAATGAATCCTAATTATAAAGTTCTTGCTGAAGATAATGAAGAAAACGACGATTTGTTAAAAATAAAAGCTTTACATGAAGATTATCATTCTCTATTAAAGAATGCAACAGAGTCCGAGACTGAAACACAGGAAGAAAATGAAGAAGAAGCCTCTGAAGACGAAGCAGTCGATTTGATTTCAGACAATGAAGAGATTCAAATGATTAAGACTAATTTATTATTAGCCATTGAAAAAGTTGAAAGCTCAGAATATGCAAATCAACTTCAAGCCGACAATTTAACAGTAGAGAAATTAGACCTGATTTTTGAGTCTCTAATTACAGACTTGATTAATCAAGAAGAAGCTGAAGCTGCAAAAAATGTTGACGATGACCTCGAAGATTCTACAGATTTAGAGGAACCTGAACAAGAAGAAACAGAAGATACCGAAGAAGACTCTACAGATTTAGAAGATACCGAAGATTCCGAAGAAGAAGCCTCTGAAGATTCTACAGAATTAGAGGAACCTGAACAAGAAGAAACAGAAGATGCAGAAGAAAATTCTACAGATTTAGAAGATACCGAAGATTCCGAAGAAGAAGCCTCTGAAGATTCAACAGATTTAGAGGAACCTGAACAAGAAGAAACAGAAGATACCGAAGAAGACTCTACAGATTTAGAAGATACCGAAGATTCCGAAGAAGAAGCCTCTGAAGATTCTACAGAATTAGAGGAACCTGAACAAGAAGAAACAGAAGGTACTGAAGAAGATTCTACAGATTTAGAAGAACCTGACCAAGAAGAAACAGAAGATACCGAAGATTCCGCAGAAGAAGACTCTGAAGATTCTACAGAACTAGAGGAACTTGAACAAGAAGAAACAGAAAATACTGAAGAAGTAGAACAAAAAGAGGCAGAAAAAGCTGAAGAAAAAGAGAAAAAAGAAGCTCAAAAACAAGAAAAACCTGTAAAAAAAGCTGCTGCAACACCTAAAGTGGCTTCTCTTGCAAAAACGAGCACGAGTCAAGAAACAATATCTTATACTGTTAAAACAGGCGATACTTTAAATAAAATTGCCAAAAAATTTGGTGTTAGTGTATCATCACTAGTTTCATTAAATAATATAAAAAATCAAAACAAAATAAATGTTGGCCAAACCTTATTAATTAAAGGTTCTAAAGATGATTTAGGAGATATCGGTAAAAACTTAACAAATTCAGAATTTATTAACATTATCGGAGAACATGCGAGCAAAATCGCTAAAGATAATAATTTATATGCTTCCGTCATGGTGGCTCAAGCTGCACTTGAATCTGGATTTGGTGGTAGTTCTTTATCCTCAGCTCCAAACTACAATCTATTTGGAATTAAGGGCTCTTATAATGGCCAATCCGTAACCATGAAAACATGGGAAAATATTAATGGGCAAAATGTCACAGTAAATGCGAAATTCAAAAAATACCCAAGTTACTTAGAATCCTTACTTGATAATGCCTATCTTTTAAGAAATGGAACATCATGGGATCCAAAATATTATTCAGGCACTTGGTTAGAAAATGCTAAAAATTATAAGGAAGCTACAGCATGGTTAGAAGGGCGATATGCAACAGATCCTGCTTATGCCAGCAAATTAAATAATTTAATTGCCACTTATAATTTAACTCGTTTTGACTCAGAACTTGTTGGAGGAGCGACTCCACCAACTGATGAAGATAAAAACGAAAAACCTTCAACGGGCGATAAAGATGTAACCCCATCTACAGGATCAACTTATACTGTAAAAAGTGGTGATACATTAACACATATCGCAGCAAAATATAAAACAAGTGTGTCAGAACTTAAGAAATTAAATAACTTAAAGTCTGATCTAATCTATGTCGGTCAAAAGTTAAAGGTGACAGGAAGTAGCTCTTCCTCAAAACCAGAAACTAAACCAACGACACCTGCCCCATCTACAGGATCAACCTATACTGTAAAAAGTGGCGATACTCTATCACATATTGCAGTAAAATATAAAACCAGTGTATCAGAACTTAAAAAGCTGAATAACTTAAAATCTGATTTGATCTATATTGGCCAAAAATTAAAGGTGACAGGAAGTAGCTCTTCTTCAAAACCAGAAACTAAACCAACGACACCTGCCCCATCTACAGGATCTACTTATACTGTAAAAAGTGGTGATACATTATCAGGTATTTCAGTAAAATATAAAATGAGTGTGTCCGAACTTAAGAAGT
>NZ_FQUF01000034.1 GCF_900129085.1 Atopostipes suicloacalis DSM 15692 | reverse complement strand
TAATATACAACATACAATTGTCTTCTGATGAACGTCGATTCCACAACATGTCTCAATCATAACTTCCATGATGAAAACCTCCATCAAATAATTTAGGAAACAGAACATTTTATAAAATATTGTAATTTTATTTTCACATTCTAAGATGTATTCGGCTTATCGCAAAAGATAAAATGTTCATCCAGTTTTTTATACAGGTTCGGCAAAACCCATTAAACCTTCGGATTAATGTTTCCTATGTTAATTATAGGATACTCTCTCTTTTCTGTCATGGCTTAGATTGCGAAGCAATCATATAGTTTTTTATTTGAAAAGTTCTTCTTTCTTCATAGGCTATTCATTTTTTATTCTCAATAGGTTCTATATAATAGAGATTATAAATAGCTTTAAGAAGGAGAATTACATGCCAGCCAAAGAGAAATTTCCTAAAGACGTCATGCGTGTGTTAAAGGAAACAAGTCGTACATTTTATATTCCAATACGTTTATTAAAAACGGATTTAAAACAGGTTGTTTCATCTGCTTATTTGATTTACCGAGCGATTGATGAAATCGAAGATCATCCAACCATCCCCAACGAGACAAAATCAATCATTTTAATGGCTTTAAGTGAGTTATTTAAGCAGCCATTTACCGAAGGAGAATATCTAACTATTATTGCTCCGATTGAATCTCAATTGCCTGAAGTTACTGTTCGATTGTATGATTGGTTGGAGGCTTGTCCTGAGAGCGCACGAGCTATGGCGCTGGAAACGGGATCTGAGATGGCTTATGGAATGGGTAAGTGGGCGGAGAGAAACTGGGACATTCAAACGAAAGACGATTTGGATGACTATACGTATTATGTTGCTGGAGTTGTTGGAATTTTTCTTTCGAAGGCTTGGGATTGGTCTTATGGTTTTGATGCGGATATGGATCTTGCGGTTGGCTTTGGTCAAGGACTCCAAGTAGTCAATATTTTAAGAAATGAAGACGAGGATATGGAAGAGCGTGGAGTGGATTTTGTTCCGACAGGTTGGACACGTGCGGATTTGTTTGCTTATGCGGATGAGAACTTAGCGAAAGCGGATGCTTATATTGAAACGCTGACTGAAAAGAGTACGATCCTCTTTTGTAAACTTCCACTCGCATTTGCGCATAAAAGCTTGGAAGCAATGAAAGAAGGACGCGAGAAAATGAGCCGTACAGAAGTTTTGAAAACTGTAAAAGAGGTTCAAGATGAAGTGAACAAAAAGTAAGTATAAAACAGGGAACAGAAAAAGGACTCTATTTTGTTTTAATAAAATAAGAAGGGATTTTCTTTTCTGTGTCTATTCACTTAAAATTGTGCTATAATTTTGTTAATCAAAAGGGATGGTACTCCCTATAACCGCCAGAAATGGCTGATGGTGCCTGTTATGTATAGGAGTTTATTTAGCTTGCGTTAAATGAAGTCCTTTATATAGCAGGCTTTTTTTATTTATATTATTAGAAATGAGGGAGTTTTTATGCTTTATAGTCTTGCATTCATCCTACTGTCTGGAATAATCATTCAATTGCTTTGTAAAAAATTAAATATCCCCAGTTTAATTGGTTTTATTTTGGTGGGCATCTTATTGGGTCCTGCAGTGCTAAATGTTTTAGACCCTACATTATTAAATATTTCGGCCGATATTCGACAGATTGTTTTAATTATTATTCTAACGCGCGCAGGCTTGTCTTTGGATTTAAAAGATTTGAAAAAAGTGGGACGTCCAGCTATCCTTTTAAGTTTTGTGCCGGCTTCATTTGAAATTCTTGGCGTCATGGTTTTTGCTCCATTATTGTTAGGGGTATCTTTAATGGATGCTGCTATTTTAGGTGCTGTGCTAGGCGCGGTGTCCCCTGCCGTTGTTGTTCCAAGAATGATCACACTTATTCATGATAAGTTTGGAACTAAAAAAGGAATCCCCCAGTTAGTTTTAGCGGGTTCTTCTGTTGATGATATTTATGCGCTTATTTTATTTTCTTCCTTCCTTTCATTGTCACAAAGTGGTGAATTCAACTTAATAAATCTCTTAAGTCTTCCACTCTCCATCTTATCCGGTGTGCTTATTGGATTTTTAAGTGGCTATTTACTTTCTAAATTTTTCGAGAAGATTCACTTAAAACCATTGATTCAAGTCTTAATTCTACTAAGTCTATCCTTTGTCTTGGTAAGTATAGAAGATTCTTTCGCAAATCTCCCTTTTTCAGGTATTTTGGCGGTAATGAGTCTGGCGATTATGCTTTATCGACAAATTCCTGAACAAGCTGAAAAAATATCTCAACTATATAATACATTATGGATTCCTGGTGAAATCTTTTTGTTTATTTTAGTTGGTGCTTCGGTCAATATCCAATATGCCTTCTCTGCTGGCTTTTTACCAATTCTTGTTATTCTTTTTGCTTTAGGTATTCGAATGATTGGAACTTGGCTCAGCTTAATAGGAACTGACTTAGATTCGAAAGAAAAAACTTTTACCTTAATTGCTTATCTACCAAAAGCTACCGTCCAAGCCGCGATTGGTGGGGTTCCTCTTGCTATGGGACTTCCGGCGGGAGAACTCATTTTAACGATGTCTGTGTTAGCCATTTTGATTACTGCACCTCTTGGAGCTTTTGGCATAGATTTCAGTTACCGTAAATTACTAACAGATGATTCTTGATTTTTCGTTCATGTTTTCTCAGATAAACATTAAAAAATCTCTCCTTAAAAGCTTTAAAATAAGCTTTCAGGAGAGATTTATTTTTATTTAGTTTTTCTCTAATCGATCGACAATCCTTTGAATACTTTGTGCAATTTCATCCGGTAAATCATTAGGTGCTTCATCTTCCGCTAATGTTGTATTTAAATGATCAATACGTGTCTTCATATTCTTAATCATTGTTTTAACGTACTCTTCATCCTCAAAGGAAACCTCATATCCTTCAATCGGAAGATATTCAAAGGCTTCAATCTCACCAAATGGTTTAAACTCTGCATCATTTTCAACGTTGTGCTCAATACTTTCTAGCGTTACTTTAGGTGGGATGTCTTTGCCCATAAATTTACCTGTATTAATGATATAACATTCCACATCTTTTTCTTCGAAAAGCTTTTTAAATGCATGATAATCATCTACTAGTGGATAGACTCTAAATGGATTAGCGTAAGGTTCAACCACCACTTCCCCAACATTTTCAACATTTTCTGCACTTGAACGTTTAGTTACTAGAGTACAACCCATTGCTGCTGCAACGGTTGGATCCTTTATTCGAAGAATTGGTGGTAATGTTTCATCTTTCATAATCCAGTAAATCGCATTAATCGGATCATTAATCACATCCACACGATTTGGTGTACTATAACGGGATTTAACAGTTCGACCATTTCCATTTCGGATATCTTCAGTCACTAAAACCCGCTCATTATTTTCATTTAGTGTAACACCGACATTTTGAACGGTAACAAAATAGTCTTGTTCAGGATGTCCGGCTGGATAATCGCTCGTTTTATCAAAATATGAAGGCTCTAAGGCGATAGATGAGCCCGTTTCTTGATCAATAATAAAGGCATCATCATGTAAAACCGTAATATCATATTTATCTTCATGTTTTGCATGAGTCAAGGTGGATTTTCCAGAACCAGATAAGCCAAAGAATGCTGTTACATGGGCATTGCCATCTTCTTTTGCGAATTTCTTCAAGCCTCCGTGACAAGAAACATAACCCTGACGAGCGGCTGTTCCCCAAGCTTGGGTAAGAGTTCCTTTTTTAAGTTCTCCAAAATATTGTAAACCTAATATAATAGCTACATTATGTTCCGAATCGATATAAGATAAACCATCTGGATAGTCTTCATGCTCCCAAGATGGATCAGAGAATATGTAAATGTCATTCTCTTCATATTCTTTTGACTGTTCATAACGTTTTGCATATTCGTCATTTAGAACCTGAAAGTTTAGTAACCATGAATATAAGTTATTCGCTTCAGCTTCTGGTAGAAGCAGATGTGCACGGACCATAAAATCCTCATCTAACCCTACAATAGCTTCACCTTCTAGGAAAGGATAATTGTTGGCTTTATAAATAGCATCCATCACAACTTTTAATAATTTTTCATCTTCTTCTGGATCTTTTCCATAGATTCTACGAGCTCTTGCAGTACGTCCTACGATACTATTTCCATTTTCAACTAATACTTTTGCATCTTCTGGTAACCCTAATTCTTCTGCATTTTCAACGGTTTGATCCAACACAATCGTCGTTGGCGACTTACGAGCATAATTATACGCTTCTTCCAACGAATTCACTTTTGTAATATCATTTTTATAAAAAGCCGTCTCTACTAGCGTTTTTAGTGGTGATAAAAGTTTATTGTCTTTACGAATCGTATCCGTTTCGAATTTTCTTCTTGTGCTCATGTATAGTTTCCTTCCTTTTCTGTGATTTTTTCCTACTTAACATGTTCTTTGACCGTTTTAATTTTTAACAAATCCTCCTCCCGACAATTAAAACGCTTACATTTATATTATATCACAGCTTGCTCTCTGGGTTAAGCTTCTTCGTTACTTATTTCACTTAATTTTAAGAAAAGTTTGTTGTTAAGGAAATCACTCTTTATATCACTCTATAAATTGTTTGCTGCTAAAGTGAATAGACTGTCCGTACAAGGTGTCAATTGAATGATTTGAATTCATGACTAACAGCTGCCCTTTTTGATTGATCCCTTGAATGGTCCCTTCATGTTGTTTATTATTCACTGAGTAGCTAACTTTTTTCCCTATGCCCATCAGATGTTTTTCATAAACAGACATAAAGGCTTTTTCTTGAAAAGCTTGATGATAGTCATAAAAACGACGTAGATACTGCCCCAAAAATTCATTCTGATTAAAGGAAGCAGGTAGCTTCTCACCAAATAACGTACCCGCTACATTTTGAGCGTCTTTGTCCGCATGGGCAAAGCTTCCCGCAAGATTTACACCTATCCCAACCACAATTCCATTTTGTCCCTGGTAAGAAACTAGTTCACTTAAAATCCCGCTAACTTTACGTCCCTGATAAAAAATATCATTAACCCATTTTACGGAGAGTGGGCTTTCAAATGTTTCTTCTAGAACTTCGACCAAAGTAGTAGCAGCTAAGAGGGTATACAATGGAAAATCTTCAACACAATTACTATTTGGTATGACCGCAATCGAAAAATATAAACCATGGGCCAAATTAGAATAAAAGCTTCTTCCTTGGCGCCCTCTCCCAGCCGTCTGTTTGTTGGTGGCGACTATACTTAGTTTATTAGGATACTTTTTGAATTGCTCCTTGGCCATATCATTGGTAGACGCCACAGAATTTGGTAATTGACTATTCAGTTTAATTTTATCTTTATTAAAATGTGCTTGAATCTGTTCTTGGTTTAATTGTATAGTCTTCATGTATTCACCTATTCACGGAATTTATCAATCAATAAGGATTTCATTTTGCTTCATTTTATTATGTTTTATACCTTTAGTCAAAAAAATAGGTGAATGCTTTGCATCGCTTCACCTATTTCTTCTATCTAAAATAATTTTCCTGGATTTAATCGATTTTCTGGATCGAAAACCTCTTTTATTTTACGCATATAGTGAAGGTTCACGTCATCCGTCATTTGTGCTAAATAAGATTTTTTCACGGTTCCAATTCCATGTTCTGCTGAAGGAAGTCCTCCTAATTCTTTAACCTTTTTATATAAATCATCCAGCAGTGCTTTCCTTCTTGTTTGCCATTCTTCATCCGTTAAATCACCACGCATAAGAATTGTATGGACATTCCCATCCCCAGAATGACCAAAATTTAAAACACTTAATCCATGTTTTTCTTGCAATCCTTTAGTGTAATGAATTAATTCTGCAAATTTATTAATTGGCACGACTTCATCTAACATTTCATATTGGGTAAATTCCATTAAACCAATTAAAATATTGTCCCGAATTAGCTTTGCTTTTCTGGCTTCATCGGGATCTGTAAAGGAAAGGACTTCTAACGATAAAGGCTCAACATCTTCTATAATCGTATTAATCCGTGCCTTCAGTTCTAACTCATCATTTCCATCCAAAGTTACCAATAAATAGGCCTCACCTAACTGAGTTTGTAACGGATAACCTAAGTGTTCTTCCGCATAATAGACAGCCTCTTTTTCAAAAAGCTCTATTTCTGAAGGATCTGCTCCGCTGGCTAAAATAGCCAAGGCTCCTTCTGTTGCTTTAAACACATCTTCAAATGAAATAAGCATCGTCTGTTCTACTTCTGGAAGAGGCAACAAACGCAACTTAATTTCGGTAGTAATACCTAAAGTTCCTTCAGAGCCAATAAATAAATCCAATAAATCATAACCCGAACTTGATTTTATATTTAGACTACCTAAGGTCATCTCTTCTCCGCTCGGTAAAACGACGGTCATCTCACGAACATAATCTCTCGTGACCCCATATTTTACCGCTCGGATCCCTCCTGCGTTAGTCGCTACGTTCCCGCCAATTGAAGAATGTTTGGACGCTGGATCTGGTGGATAAAAATAACCTAAAGCCTCCACGTATTGGTGAATATCTCCCACTAAAACACCAGGCTCAACTGTTAAAGTAAAGGTTTCTTCATCTAGGTCGATAATTTGATTCATTAATTTTACATCAATAATAAGTTCTTGGCCATGAATGGGCACTTGAGCTCCGGCAACCCCCGTACCTGCCCCACGAGCAATAATGGTTAACTCTTTTTCCTTTGCAAATTTTACAAGTTCTACAACTTCCTCATGCCTCGTCGGTAAAGCCACCGCATATACATCAGGAATCTCTTCAATATAAGGATCCGTTAAATACTCATCAGGTACCTCTTCACCCATGAATAAGCGGCCCTTTTCTTTTATAATCTCTTGGAGTTCCATTTTTTCCTCCTTTTTCTTTTGTGAAATTTTTATTCTTCAATAACGTCTCGATCAATAAATATAATTTCATTTTATCGGGTTTTTAGTGCAATGTCAATAAACCGCATACATTCCTTTTTCTAAGCTATTTAATATTTGAACAGAAATTGTAGACAAACATCTTTAGCAAAATAAACCAAACAATGATAAAATAAGGACACGAAATCATAACTTGAGGAGTGCATAATGTGGCTGAACAAGAGGAAATTCAAGCAATTAGTAAATTTTTTAAAATTATCAGCGATTCGACGCGGCTTTCAATTCTTTATATTTTAAAAGAAGAAAAACGTAGTGTTAGTGAAATTATCAACCTTACCGGAATGGAACAATCTGCTATCTCCCACCAACTACGTATATTAAAGGATTCTCGCTTAGTTCGATCGACCCGGGCGGGAAAATCCATGATTTATCAACTCGATGATGAACATATTTTTGATATTTTAGAACAAGTGAAGTCTCATATCAATGAACGAGAAGCAAAACAATAGGCAATCCCTCTAGAGATGAAGTCATCTCTTTTTTTCTAATGAATCTCTCTTTCATTTTCGAAGAAATTCATTCATAATAAGAGGAAATACAGGGATCTGGAAGGAATTTATTTAAATGGAGAAAGAAATTTTACATCGCTTTTATAAAAAATCACATGCAGAAAAAATTAAAGCTCTTTATCGTGCAGAAGCTATTTCTGAAGAGGATTATCAAGCTTTAACAAAAGAGACATTAAAATTATCACCTTCTGTCGCCAATGAAATGATTGAAAATTATATTTTGAATTATGAATTTCCTTTTGGGGTGGCTATGAACTTTGTCATTGATGAAAAAGAACGATTGATTCCGATGGTAACCGAGGAACCGTCCGTTGTGGCAGCCGCAAGCAATGCTGGAAAAATCGTTGGTTTATCCGGTGGCTTTCAAACAGAAATGAAAGAACGATTAATGATTGCCCAGATTGTTTTGAAAAATGTTTCAGATATAAAAACAGCAACCAAAAATATTCAAGAAAATGAAGAAGAAATTATAGATCTTGCTCATGCTGCTTACCCTTCTATTTTAAATTATCGTGGAGGCGCTCGCCGAGTAGATGTTCGCTTGATTTCTGCAGATACGGAGTTTGAGACTCCTGAATTTTTAGCGATTCATTTAGTAGTGGATACTGGTGAAGCGATGGGTGCAAACATTGTGAATACCATGGCAGAAGCGGTCGCTCCGTTTATTGTTGAATTATCTGGTGGAAGTCGTTTAATGAATATTTTATCCAACTATGCCACCGAAAGTATCGCCTCTGCAAAATGTGTTATTCAGCCTAAATATTTAGCCACAAAAACAATGAGTGGAGAAACTGTTAGAGATCGCATAATTGAAGCGACACAATTTGCGCTTGCCGACCCTTATCGGGCAGTTACGCATAATAAAGGGATTATGAATGGAATCGATGCAGTTTTACTTGCTACCGGAAATGACTGGCGTGCTGTTGAAGCTGGGGCACATGCTTATGCGTCTAAAAGCGGACAATATCGTTCTCTTTCCCGTTGGACAAAAGACGAAAAAGGAAATTTAGTGGGTCAGCTAAAACTCCCTATTTCTGTTGGTTCTGTAGGAGGAACTCTTTCTATTCATCCTGGCGCTCAATTTGCTTACCGATTATTGGATCAACCCTGTGCTGCTGAATTATCAAGAATTTTAGTGGCTGTGGGCTTAGCTCAAAATCTAGCGGCCATTCGAGCGCTTGTTACAGAAGGTATCCAAAGAGGACACATGAGCTTACAAGCCCGCTCGCTAGCCATTCGAGTCGGGGCAACCGGTGAAAATATCGAACGTGTCGCCAAACGACTACAAGAAGCCAAACATATGAATTCAACTACCGCTCAAGAAATTCTAGAGGATCTTTCTAAAAAAAGTTTGTGAGGTCATTTACGAAGTTGAATTTTTATTTCCTTTTTGCTAATATATAATAAGCTTATTATTTATAGAAAGACCTGAATAATTCATACCTCTGATTTTAGAGGCTATTTTACCAAATTAATTTGCGTTTTGATTAATTTTTCAGTTTTCTAACTTAATTCGTTTATTTTTTGCGATCTAGTTCTCTCCAATGAGTCTTTTTGATTTATGAATCCTAATTTTGGGCACACTAATCCCTTGACATATATAACTTTTCAAAAAAACAAAAGTTGTTAAATATATTGTCGAATACGCTGGATTCGCCTAAAGACATGATAAAACTCGGCTTGGTAAACATGGGAACTAGACAGCTTTAAATATATTTGTCTTGCAGTTCGTACTAATTTACCAGCGACTTTAAATAATCGAAGTCGGATGGTATTCACTTGGAGTCCTCGCCACTTTTTATCAAAACAACAAGTCTTTAAGAAATTGAAAAGATTATAAGCAAGAACACTAACCATCATACGTGCATGATTTTCAGTAAATTCAGGGCTGTCTGTCTTATCAAAGAAGAAACTATTTTTTGCTTCTTTAATATAGTTTTCCATTGTGCCGCGTTTCTTGTACGTTTCAAATACTCTTTCTGGTGAGATATTTTCTGAAAAACTTGTGACAATAAAAGCGTGATTGAAAAGTAACTCACCTGCTTCCCGAGTCGAACGAATACACACTCGACGCGGTTTAAACCAAGAGGCGGCTTGGTATGGAACAGAGCGGAAGTAGACTTCTTTTTCTTCCCAAGGATGGTTATCGTCATAAAGTAGAAATTCTTCAGCTAAATGAGCTAACTTTCGGTTACTTTTCAGACGAATGATATACTGGTTCTTAGACTTCTCGCATAAATCATAAATATCAGGAGTTGCGAAGCCACTGTCGCCACGAATTAGAATATCAGTCGTCGGAACCGCTTGGTTATAATGCTCTAACAATGGCTCAAGAAATTCTTTAACGCCATTCGAAGTATATTGATGGCCTGGACGAAGCGTAGCTTTTAAGAAATCACCCGTCAAGCCATCAAATGCGACTAAAGGATGGTAACCAGTTGTTCCATAGTGGGCGTTATAATCGGTCAGTTCTTGATTACCGAAGGTATCTGAATGCGTTGAGTCTAGATCAATGATTAGATCTGTATCATTGCGAACTAAACGTGCTTGGTCAATTAAAACTTGATTGAGTTTCTGAAAATCTTCAATTGTCTCTTCAGTTGTCCGATCCCAAAATTGAGAGATCGTCGGTTGTGAAGCCAATGACTCGCCGGAGGCGAATGTTAAGAGAACGGGATCATACTGTAAAATATCTGCAGAGGTGTCCGCTTTATAACCTACAGTTATCTGTAGAATGAGCTGTTTTAAGATTTTAGAATTCGAGTGTTTACAGTATTTTCGATTATCGTTAAAAGTGATTATTTCCTCAGAGAGCTGAGTAAAATGGAAAGCATCCATCAGCTCATCCATGAGGGCTAATCCAGAATCACTGGATAATTGACCACCATTGTGAGAAACAAATAAATTATTGTTGAATTGTACGGTATTTTCTTGTAAAGTAACCATTGAGAGAGCCCCTTTCTGTGGTTGTTTGTAGTGAATTAACCATATCAGAAAGGGGTTCTTTTTTCATCACCTATTGGGTGATGAAGCAAACAAATATAAAAATGATAAGGTCAACGTTGACAAAGCTTTTTAGAAAAACTATGAATTATTCAGGAAAGAGGTTATTATATGTGGAAAGAATTTAAAGAATTTATTATGCGTGGAAATGTGGTTGAGCTAGCGATTGGTTTAGTGATGGGGTCAGCTTTTACTGCCATCGTCAATGCTTTGGTTGATAGTATTATTATGCCATTTATCGCTGGCCTATCTGGGAATGCTAGTGTTGAAGGCTTAGCATTTAACTTTAATGGCACCCCAATTTATTATGGTGTATTTTTACAAGCTGTTATTGATTTTTTATTAATTGCTATCGTTCTTTTCTTTGCCATCAAAGCGATCAACTCCTTTACTGCTTTACATAAACAAGAAGAAGAAGTTGAGGAAGAAGAACCAACTGCTGAGGATTACTTAAAAGAAATTCGCGACCTGCTTGCAGAAGACAAAATTTCAGAAATCTAATTGGGTAATTGAGTTTATGTACTAATTGTTTCGGAAAAGTGTTTAGAAAATAAGTTTATGTGATAATGATTTCAAAAAAGTATTAGATAAATATTTTTATGTGATAATGATTTCGAAAAAGTATTACATAAAAAATTACTGGGTAAAAATTACGAAAAAACTACCCAATAAATGAATTTGTATTCTATATGAAAAAATAAATAGACCGATGGAAATAAATCCACCGGTCTATTTTCAATTTTAATGATTAGTTACTTTCTCTTACGTCGATAAGTTTCTGCACCAAGCCCTGCAAGTAATAAGGTTGCTCCACTTGCTAACGGTAGGATTACATTCATTCCTGTTTGAGGTAAGACACCGACTGGTTTTTCTTCTGGATCAGTGTTTTCTTCAGAACTTCCTCCATTTTCAGAACCTCCTGAAGCTCCTGTATCTCCAGAACCTCCGGAATTTTCTCCATTCTCTCCGTTTTCTATCTCTTCTGGATCTTCCGTTTCACTTGGATCCTGCTCTTTTTCTAATTCAGCAATACGAGCTTCAAGTTCCGCAATTCTTTCTTCTAGAGCCGCTAAATCTTCAGTACTTCCTTCAAGCGCCGCTCTTAATTCAGCTAAAAGTTCTCTTAAAGCTGTGATTTCATCTGTAAGGTTTCCATTTTTGGCTTCCAGTTGACGAATAGCTTCTTCAAGCTCTTCGATACGATTTCTTAGTTGATTCATTTGATAATCTACTAGGTCTTGGCCAAGCAAATCTACAATACGGCCTTCAATAACAGGATCTACTACCCCATCTAGATATTGTTCTTCGATCATATAATCTCTTAATTGTTCCCAATCAATTGTACCGGTATCATCAACACGTCCATCTGCATAGGCTTCTGCAAATGGTGTTAATCCATCTCCACCTTTTGCAGTAAACGCATTAGTAGCTACAAGATAAACTTCAGCTAAATCAATTTCTGTTAATCGTCCACCTTGATCAATATACATAGCCATTACACGATCTCCTGAAGCCTTTTGACTATCATAGTAGAATTTCATACCTGATACATGTAAAAAACCACCGTTTTCTGATAATCCACCATCTTCTCTTACTTCTGCACCGACACTAATTTCAAGAATACCCTTAATCTCTTGTCCAGTTAAACTTACGACAACTGGATCATTCCCAAATGGTAAAACATTAATAACTTCACCAACTGTGATAGGTCCTTCATCAATTGGGGCGCGTATTCCTCCACCATTTTGGAAGGCAATAACTGTTTCTGGATACTGCTCTTTTGTTTTGGCGAGCATCGCATCTGTTACTAAATTTCCGAGTTCTGTTTCATTGGCACGAACACTTTCTCCTTCTCCTTGATCATTTTGTCTAGGATTCAGTAAGTCTTTCGTTGCTACTGCACCAGTTTCTTCGTTATTTATTTCATCAACTTTTTCTTTATACTTTTCTAGAACCTTTAAAGCATCTGGATCAGGATCATAACCATTTTGTTCTTTAGAGTCATTAATTTGTAGGAGTTCTCCTGAATGTTCAGTAACTTTTCCGTCTTTGTCAAACGTTACATTTAAAGTTCCTAAATTATCTGCGTATTGACCAGCTTGAACAATCACTGTCGGATTCTCTGTATCTTCATTAACAAGGGTTGGAGGTGTTACTTCAGTATGTGAATGTCCACCAACAATGACGTCGATTCCTTCCACTTTTTCAGCCAGTAATAAATCATTTCCGACTTTAGGGTTACTATTATAACCAAGATGGGTTACAGCAATAATTTTATTAATATCCTCATTCTCAAGTTTTTGAACGGCTTCCGTAGCCGTCTCTACATAATCTTGGAATTTTACTGACATTGGACTTGCTATGAATTCTGTATCTTCTGTCGTTAAGCCAAAGACTCCGATTCTTTCTTCATCAACATCCAATACAATACTATCGTAAATTGCTCCACTCTCAGCACCTTCAACTGCTGATGCATTTGTTTCTAAAGGACCTAAATTACTATCACCTGAAAAGTCAATATTGGTTCCTAGTAATGGAAAGTTTGCTCCCTTTACAAAATTAGCTAATGCTTGGTGTCCTTGATCCGAATCTCCTAAATCAAATTCATGGTTTCCAAAGACCATCGCATCAATACCCATTAAATTCATCAAGGCAAGGTCGGCTTGTCCCTGAAACTCATTAAAATATAAAGTTCCTGAGAACACATCTCCTGCGTGGAATAAGAGTGAATTTTCATGTTCACTTCGGAACTCCTTAATTGCTGTAATTAATTTGGGATAAGTTTCTACACGAGCATGTGTATCGTTCATATGCATTAAAGATAAGTCAAAAGAACCTACTTCATCTTGAAGCACGTCTATTGGATCTTCAGCTAAAGCCTGTGATTCAGATTTATTTAAAACAGGCTCTTCTTCTATTGAAGTTTCTGTTTCTGTTGAAGTTTCTGTTTCTTCTGAAGTTTGTTGCACAACGATATCTTCTGCATCTCGTGGAATAAGTATATGTTCGTCGTTATCTGTGGTTAGGATTCCTGTAATAGATGAATAAACTTCTTCAATATCTAAACCTAAATCATTCTGCTCATCGCGTATACTAAATTCAGTATCTTCTGAATCAATGGCTGTATAATCCGTTCCAAATTCGCTTTCAGTCGCTGATGTTATTATCACTTCATTTACACGTACTAACTCCGCTAAATGATCACCAAAAGTAGAACTTGTTAAATCTTTTGGCTCAGGAAGAGCTGCATTGTCAAGTCTCTCTTCGAGAATGACTTCATCAAGAAAGAGCAAATTATCTTCTGTTTCTAATTTGCCAGTAATAATGATTTCATCTCCAAGATCAACCTCTAAATCTGTTTGTTTGATCGCAATCGCTGCTGACTCATCTTGAATATAAATCGCCTGATTTAATTTCGCAGTAACGATTCCTGTTACTGAAACTTCGTCTACTTCTTGTTTTCTCGCTTCTGCAATAGTCAATAGTTCGGGAATCTCTTCATCTAATTTTTCTTCAACTTCTTCGCTATCTGAATCGTTTGAATCATTTGTCTCTTCAATCGGGGGATCAACGGGAGTATCTTCGGTGGTTGTTGCATAGGCAATCATTGGGGCTGTTGCTTGTGTAACAAGATTAAATAAAAAAACCAAAACGACTAAAAGACTGTTTTGTTTCTGTCTTTTCTTTTTTTGCATCGATTTCTCTCCTTAAGTTTTATTGTCTCTAAATGATAAATCGTAGAAAAAACACAGTAATAGACTCTTTTCTTCAACACCAACCATCTTTAGAGAAGACAACATTCAAAATTGAGGAATTAGGACCATTTGTCCTTTATGAAACACTCATTTTTAAATAAACCAACATAGACGACATGTTTTGGGATCAATTACACAACTGTGTTCCAAAATAATTATTCAGTGAGTCACCCCCATACAAATAGAAGTATACAGAATTTAAATTAACTTTACTAGACCCTCCCTTAAATGTCAACGTTTTCATTAAGGGTTTATACTAATTATGCCGAACAAAAATATGTATACATCAAAAAAAGCTAAGTAAAGACGAATAATCTTTAACTTAGCTTTTTATTTATTTATTTTATATTTTTGGCTTTTTCAAAACCATACTGACGCCCATGCCGCCGCCAATACATAATGAAGCAAGACCGTACTGACTATCTCGTTTCTTCATTAAATGAAGCAGGGTTACAAGCACTCGATTTCCACTTGCCCCAATTGGATGACCTAAAGCAATAGCTCCACCATTTCGGTTGGTTTTTTCATAAATCTCATCTGCGTCAATTCCAGCATTTTCTGCTAACACATTCACTACGCCGATACTTTGTGCTGCGAAAGCTTCATTTAATTCTATGACATCTAAATCATTGATCGACAAGTCGGCACGACGCAAACTTTCTTCGATGGCAGATACTGGGCCCATACCCATAATATCTGGATCCACGCCACCTTGCCCAATAGAAACAATTTCCGCCAAAGGTTCTAAATCTTGTGCCTTTAAGTAACTTTCGCTGACAATTAAAACAGCGCTAGCTCCATCATTTAAACCAGAAGCATTTCCAGCCGTGACCGTTCCTTCTTTTTTAAACGCCGGTCTTAATTTCGCAAGTTTCTCTAAAGATGTTGAGCGATTAATATATTCATCCGTATCTACAACTTCTTCCCCATAACGCGATTTTACCGTCACAGGGACAATTTCTTCTACAAAAGCTCCCGCATCCTGTGCTTTGATCGCTTTTTGTTGAGATTCAAAAGCAAAGGCATCCTGAGCTTCACGGGAAATATTATATTTTTCTGCAATATTTTCCGCAGTAACTCCCATATGTTTAGAGCTAAAAGCATCTGTTAGCCCATCTTTTAACATATAGTCTTCCACTTCAAAGTCGCCCATTTTTTGCCCCTTACGTAGTTTTGCAGGCAATAAATGAGGCGCTTGACTCATAGACTCCACGCCACCAGCGACCATAACATCATTCATCCCGACCAAAATGGAAACATAGGCATTCATCACCGATTTCAAGCCGCTTCCACAAACCATATTCACACCAGAAGCAGGAACCGAAGCGGGGATTCCCGAACTTATCGCAATTTGGCGAGCCACTCCTTGCCCTTGACCCGCAGGAAGAGCATTCCCAAAAACAACTTCTTCCACCGCTTCACCAGATACTCCCGCCTGTTCAAGCACTGATTTCGTCACAACCGCTCCTAATTCAGCCGCCGAAACACTCGACAAAGCTCCTAGAAACGAGCCAATCGCTGTCCGCCTCGCCCCAACAATAAAAACTCTTTCCATTCTTTTATTCTCCTTGTCCTGCATACTCATTCATTTTTCCGTACTGTCTTCTATGTTCTCTAACCGCCATAAAAATAAAATCTTCCTTCGAAATGACTTCACTTGCAGTAAAGGATGCATTGCCTGCTTCGTCTACTTCAACAGGATGAGTCAAGAGGTCTTCATATTCTTCAATACTTAACTTGTGACGGTTATTTAATTGCGCTTCATGAGCTGTGGTTTGCAAGTAATCTTTATAGCCTGCTTGAACTTTTCCAATGAAGAATTCTCCTACCGCTCCCGAACCATAGCTAAACAGGCCAATTCGTGCATCGCTTGGTAATTCGTCCGCTTGTTCTAATAAAGAAAGTAAACTTAAATATAAAGAGCCCGTATATATATTTCCAACCGTTTTATTGTATCGAATAGCTGATTCATAGTAAGTATTAAAACGTTCGGTCACTTCTTCAGTCATTTCATCTTCTAAAGCTTGTAAGGCTTTGCGCCCCATCTTTGTATAAGGGACATGGAAGACTAAAGCCTCAAAATCCGATAGATTCGCATGTTGTTGGTCTTTATAACGCCCCCATGAAGCTTTTAAGGTATTCAGATAGGCTTCGTTTGAATATTTCCCATCCACAAAAGCTAGCTCTGAGTAGTTCGGACGCCAAAAATCGTCAATATCTTCTGTATAAGTAGCACTTTCTTTTTCGATTTCAAGAATACGAGGCTCTGCAGAAAGCAATATCGCTACCGCTCCTGCCCCTTGTGTAGGTTCTCCCCCTGTATTGAGGCCATACTTAGCAATGTCACTGGCTAAAAGAAGAACTTTACTTTCTGGGTGCAAAGCGATATGGCCCATAGCCAGTTGTAAACCGGCTGTTGCACTATAACAAGCTTGCTTTAATTCAACCGAACGAACAAATGGTTGAATACCAACTAAATCATGCACCCAAGTCGCTCCAGATTTTGATTGATCCACACCAGACTCCGTCGCAAATAGAATCATATCAATCTGTTCTTTATCTTCTTCAGTCAATATCGCTTGAGCAGCATTAGCTGCCATGGCAACCGCGTCATAGTTATTTGAAGCAATACTCATCTTTTCTTGACCAATACCAATTAAGTATTTATTTGGATCCACATCACGTACTTTTGCTAACTCCACCATATCCACATATGTCGGTGGGGTAAAAAAACCAATTTTATCCATACCTATTTTCATGTCTATTCTCCTCGAGTCATTTTATTCATAAATTCAAAACGTATTTTTTTGTAAACTAAATCTTAAAATAAATTATTTAAGAACTTCCAAACGTTTCATTAAGAATTTCTTAACTTCCCTCTATTTTTTCTAACATTGAGTATACACGTCAAATATTAAGAAATTTATAATCACTTTATTTTTGTAGAATAAAGCGCTTTGACTTATAATAGAGGAAATACTATATCAATAGGAGTGGATGTTATGAGTTCATCATTTTCGTCGTATGTTAAAGGTGTCTTGGTTGGTTTAGGTGTAGGCTTTTTAGTCGCTCCGAAAAGTGGGAAAGAAACAAGAGAAGATATTGGCACAAAGCTTAATGACTTAAAGAAACAAAGCAAAGAATTAGCTGATATGGCTGTTGAAAAAGGGGAAGAAGTTACAGATACCTCTAGAGATGCCGCTGATGATGTTCGAAAATCATTAGTCGATTCTTCTAGAAAATTACGTTCCACCTTATCAGATACAGCAAAAGACGTCCAACAAACAACAGAAAGTTTTGTAGCGAACATGAGTGATCAAGCTAAAGAAGCATCAAACGAGCTCAAAGATACTGCTGCAGATGCCAGACATGAAGCAGGCGGAATTGTAAAAGACACGGCAAAAGATGTCAAATCAACAACGGATGACGCTGTAGAAGATGTAAAAGATACAGTAGAAGATGCCACCGATGATCTCCCTCAATAAATCAAGAAACCAAGAGAAAAAACTCGCTAATTAGCGAGTTTTTTTAATACTATTTTTATTTAATCTTTGACGTCTTCATTATATTCTTTAACCGCACTCCGTGAATCAAAAATCTTATTCAAAGTTTGATCATAATTACGCGAAGCATAAACATAAAATAAGACATCCACCACTAAAAATTGAGCATGCAAAGAACTAGTCGCTGCACTACGAACTTCGATTTCATTCGAACGAACGTGTTGTAAAGCCACATCCGCATTTTTAGATAAGGTATTATTCCCAAAACGTGTAATCGAGATCGTTTTATGGCCCAAACTGCGAGCCATCTCCTCTAACTTAATCACTTCATGCGTTTCGCCTGAATTAGAAACACCAATAAACACAGTATCCTTCTCACTACTGACTAATGCCGCTAATAAAACATGTGCATCATTCATAGAAATCGTTGTTTTCCCAATACGACTCCATTTTTGACCTATGTTTTCAGCCACTAAAGAAGAAGCTCCAATTCCAAAAGTATACACCACCGAAGCATCCCGAATCATATCAGAAGCCTCAATAATCGCTTCCTCATCTAGCATCGAAACCGTATCTTTCATCGCTAAACTAGAATTCCAGTGCAACTTATCCATAATATCTTTCACAGACTCGCCCGCCGCAATATCAGAATAAACCTCTCGATTCTCAGATTTTATTTCTCGAGAAATAAAAATCTTTAACTCTGTAAAACTAGGCACCTTCAAACGTTTAGACAAACGAATCACCGTCGCAGCACTTGAGTCTGCCGCCTTTCCTAAATCAGACGCCGTCATATGAATCACTTGTTCAGGTTCATCTAATATCTTCTCCGCAATTCGTCTCTCCGCTTTCGGAAGCTCTTCTAACATGCTTTTTAATAAGCCTAATATATTTTTAGTGGCCATGCACTCACCTCTCCAAAATCAATATCCTAGTTATGATTATACCATGGAAACTCCATACGCAAGTCCCATTCTCACATTAACTTTTGGATAGAAGCTCGTACAAACCCATCCGTCTCCTCCAAAGCACGCTTTGAATCCTCTCTAGAAGCCCCCGACAAAATCATCACAATCGCCAACTTCACCGATCCAGCCTCATCAAACACCTTCTCCGCTTCCTCGTAGCCAACCCCTGTCGCTTCGACAATGATTCTTTTTGCGCGATCCACCAATTTTTCATTCGTCGCAAGCACATCGACCATTAAATTCTCATAAGCTTTTCCTATCTTTACCATACTAATTGTAGAAACCATATTAAGGACTAGTTTTTGAGCAGTTCCAGCTTTCAAGCGAGTAGAGCCTGTTAAAACTTCAGGACCTGTAACCACTTCGATCGGATAATCTGCAATCGCACTAATCTTCGTATTTTTATTGTTTGAAAGAGAGCCAGTTTGCGCACCTATTTCTTTCGCATAATTTAATCCACCAATAACATAAGGGGTACGCCCACTTGCTGCAATTCCTATCACAATATCATTTTCAGTTAGGTTTAAATTTTTTAAGTCTTCGACTGCAAGTTCTTCTGAATCTTCAGCCCCTTCGACCGCATCTTTTATCGCCTTTTCTCCACCAGCAATCAATCCTACAACTTTTTCAGGAGGCGTGCCAAATGTCGGTACGCATTCCACAGCATCTAAAATACCTAAGCGTCCACTTGTTCCAGCGCCTATATAAATTAAACGTCCTTCTTTATTAAATGCCTGTATAACAGCTTCAATAAGCTGTGTAATTTCAGGAAGTACTTTATTAATGGCTGCTGGTACTCCTTGATCCTCTGTATTCATTACTTGAGCCATTTCTGCGATTGACATTTCATCTAATTGCATGGAATCTGGATTTCTCTGTTCCGTAAAATTCTTCATAACACTAACCCCCTATAAACTTAAATTTCGTCCGACCTTTAATAAATTGCAACAATGGGATTGCTTCATCCGTTATTTTTCCTAAGACATTTATGCGCTCATCCGCCGGTAAATCTTTTTTAGTAATTTGGATCTCTCCCGCATAGCGTCCGTAATCAACATTATCTATCGTAATTGTACCAGTTGGCCGTTCAACATCGTTATTAAGAGGCTCAATGGTCTCATCTCTTAATACAATTCTTGATTGACTAGAACGTACAACATCTTCTGCAACATCCGGGCGATTAATGTGCTCATCATAAAAAATGCTTGGAACTTCTTCATATAAATCTTGAATAGGAAGTGAAATGACTTCGTGATCAATCCATTCATCAAGACGTTGTAAACTCTCTTCACTCATTTCAATATCTCCAACAAGCACTTCATCTACAAAAAAGTTCTCGACTAAATCTAAATAGGCATATAACGGATCCGCTGTCCGATGTTCTTCTAAAGTAGGTAAACCAGCATAAATAGGCCCTCTTTTTTCTTTATCTCCTACAATAAATGCTTGAATTCGATAACCTTTCTCGTTTAAGTAAGCATTCCGTTCATATAAAAATTCTCGTCCTAGACCTGTATTTTCTCTTGGATAAAAGTTGTGACAAACGGTAATATCCGACAAATCAAAGCCAACTGCTTCTAGTTCTTCACTCATTTCATCATTAATGGTACTCGCATTTAATACAATCTTAAAATTTTCCGCTAAATCTTTCATTTCCTGATAAGAAAAGCCATAATCCATCCGCAAACTACTGACACCTAAATCAGTAAAAAATTCTTTCGCCTTTTCTTTTTCTATATTATAAATATCAAATGTACCAGAAGACACATCCGTCATTAATTCCATTCCATATTCATTCATCTTTTTTGTAATTTGTTTTAAAGAATCTAGCGTCTCTACTGGATCATCTTCGGGAATATGCATCGAAGTAAAAATTGTTTGAACACCCGCATCATGCATCCGATCAATAAAAGCTAAGTTTTTCTCCGTCCCCTCAGCTAAATATAATGATGCACCTAACATATTAACCAACTCCTTGTTTATTTTGTGTTAAAAAAAGAAAAGAGGAGTGCTAATCACTCCTCTTTAAAATTAGCAATGTTTATTAATTTTGTTCAACTGGTTGTTCCTCTTCTTCAGCGACTGACATATCACGATCTTCTAATTGTGCTTCCGCTAAATCTTGTCGTTCTAAAGCTTTAATAAACGGATAAAAGATCAATCCCATAGCCACCCAACCAATAAGTACATAGACCATTGGCCATATTTGTCCATTGGTAGCTAGTAACGTTTTCAGTGGCGCCGGCATAATCCATGGAACGGATAACACAGGCACTGGCAACAAACCAAAGTTAACAAATACAATAGTTAATATTGCAAGAACTAGATAAACCAATACAAACGGAATCATCATAACTGGGTTTAACATGATTGGTAAACCAAAGATTAGTGGTTCTCCGATATTAAAGATAGCGGCCGGTAATGCTAATGCACCAAGCGATTTAATGCGTGATGATTTAGAGAATAACATAACAAAAGCCATTGGTGCTAAACCTGTCCATATATAATTATCCATTAGTAACGAAGTCCAAGTATATGGTAAATCTGATGCTGCCATGCTTCCCATTTGTTGATAAGCTTCTTGGTTAGCAGCTACCATTTGTGTCCAGAATGTACCAGCTACTGAACTTACAATATTTGAACCATGAATACCAACTGACCATAAGAGACGATTAATAACTACAGTAATTAACATCGCACCTTCTGAGTCACCAACTTGTACTAGTGGCTCAAAGACACTTTGGATAGCTTCTGGTAGATCAATTCCTATAACATGACCAACTAACCACCAAAAGACAATAACTAATGTACTTGGA
Source organism: Atopostipes suicloacalis DSM 15692 (assembly GCF_900129085.1). Taxonomy (GTDB): domain Bacteria; phylum Bacillota; class Bacilli; order Lactobacillales; family Carnobacteriaceae_A; genus Atopostipes; species Atopostipes suicloacalis. The sequence goes on along the minus strand of NZ_FQUF01000034.1, from coordinate 3,275 downwards.
ATCAATGCAACAAACGCTTGTGATACATTTTGCGGAACATTTTCTGGAAGTTTGATGACTATTTCTTTACTTACAATAAATCTATAAATTTCAACCGTAAGAATACCAACAATAAGTGCTGTAAATACTCCAATAGCTCCCATATATGTAGTTGGAACACCCGTAAATGAACCAGGATCTGCTTGACCTTCTATAATTGTTTGTACAGTCTCTGCAGGGTTTAATAATAAGAATGATGCTACCGATAACACAACTGTTTGTAAAGGATCAATGGAGAATCCTCTATTTTGGTTATACCATTCCGTTAATCCATAGGCCACTGTGATTGATGAATACAAGCCAAGGAATGCTGTACCTACACCTGATGCTGCTGCGATTGTCCAACGAAACTCTCCCAGCATATCTAAATATGGATCATATGGGAATGATGCTATAATTAAGAATAAGGACCCAATAATCAATAAACTCATTACACCAAGACCCATTCTCTGCATTACTTGAATATAACGCATTTGAGAAAATCTCAATAATGGGGGTGCAATTTTATTTTCTATAAAATCTGTAAATCTATCCACCGTTTTTTCCTCCTCATTTTTTTAGTGTTTTCTATTTACAAGTTTATGATATCATAGCGCTTTCATTAATGCAACGATATTTTAATTTTATTTTACTTTTACGAAATTATATTTGTTATTAGCTTAAATTTGTCTTATCAAGAGGGTTTTAATCTACTTTTTATAACTAATTTTTAAAAGCCTTATATGAAATTTCATTTCACATAGGGCTCTTTTATTCATTTATAGATATTCTTCTGTTTTAACTTTTACCATAATGACATCACTTACTTTATTTTTTATAATTTGCTTAGCAGTACTTACTGCTTTTTCTGAATCTTCAGCATCTGTTTCAAAATATAATTTAATCCCTTCTTTTTTTACAAATGTATATGAAGGTTCTTCATTCAGTTCAAGTTGTTTCTCTATTTCTTTATGCATAAGTGGACTATTTACAATAATCATTTTTATTCCTCCAAAATATTATATATGTTCTTTCAAAGTCACTGGAGATTTTCCAGTTGGTTTGATTTCACCAAGTAAAGTTCTTACTGCGATATCAACCGGTAATTTGCTTGGTTCGTAAGTATTTATCCAATAATTTTTATTCGTTAGCCATTGTCCAGCATAAGGACTCTTCATCGAAATAACATCTATTGGTTTATTTTGACTAATTTCTTGGGCTAATTGAATAATGTTGTCTTCTTTTTTCGCGACCATTGTTCCTAAAAGTACTCGATCAACAGTTTTTGCTTTTTCTAAAATATGTTTTCTTTCTTCATCCGTTAGGTTATTGGATGTCATAACAACTTCTACATCATCAATATATTTTTTGACCGTTTGAGACAACGCATAATTATCTTCTGTCGTATCTTCAGCAATCGTTCTCAACTCATCTTTGGGTTGTAAAATAAGGACAGACATTTCTTTGGTTAATAAATCTCCTACTTTTAAAACAGTTACGCTTTTTTCATACGCTTCTTTGGCTAATTCTTGTTTTTCTTTACTATTAAATTGCTTAGAAACTTTATCTTCTTCAAGATCTAAATCTTCCCAGTTCACATATTTTTCTTTCATTTGATAGATACGTTCTATAGATTTTTGAATTTGTTCAAAAGAAATTTCTTCATTATGTACGGCTTCTTCCATTCGTTTTAGTGCTTTTAATTGTTCGTCAGGTAGATGCCCAATCAAAACATTATCCGCACCGGCTTGAATAGCTTCTACCGCTCCATTCGCAATGCCAATTGTTTCAGCAATCGCATCCATTTCTAAAGCATCTGTCACAATGACTCCTTCAAAACCTAATTCTTCGCGAAGCAAGCCCGTAATAATATTTTTCGATAAGGTCGCTGGACGACCCTCTTCTGGTTCTAATGCCGGAAAGACAATATGGGCTGTCATAATGCTATCTGCACCTTCTGCAATCGCTGCTTTAAATGGCACTAATTCCACTTCGCGTAGACGTTCAATCTCATGATTAATTTGAGGAAGCGAATAGTGTGAATCTACACTTGTATCTCCATGTCCTGGGAAGTGTTTTAAAGCAGTCGCTACACCAGCATTTTGCAAACCCTTCATAAACTCTAGACCAAACTCACTCACCATTTCTGGGGTCTCACCAAAGGATCGAACGCCAATAACCGGATTATTTGGATTATTATTTACATCAAGTACCGGAGCATAATTCCAATTAATTCCCAACTGAAGCAGGTCGTCACCAGTGGCTTTTCCTATTTCATAAGCATATTTTGAATCTTGAGTGGCAGAAAGAGCCATCGCTCCAGGATACTCACCCGCGCCTTGTCCTAAACGTTTCACTGTTCCATTTTCTTCATCAATTGCAATAAATAATGGATATTTATAGCCTGCTGATTTGGCTTCTTTTTGAAGCGCAGTCGTTAGATTAACGACTTCTTCTGGTGTCCCAATATTATGAGCAAATAGAATAATACCTCCTATATGATACTCATGAATCAAGGATTTTAGTTCTGGTGTGATTTCATTTCCAGGAAAACCTATCACAAATAATTGACCAATTTCTTTTTTAATTTCCATAGACCTCCTCTTTCGTAATATTATTTTATTATATTATAAATATAATAGAAATAAAATTCCAGTATTTATTAATTTTCTTGAAATAAATGCTAAATTTTTTAATAAATGACCAACAAAAAGAGAGCAAGACTTTAAAGTCCTACTCTCTCCTGAATAATTCATACTTCTAAATTTTTTGATTAAAAATACATTTTTTGCTGTAATTTTGATTTGGTTCTAAAATTTATATGTTTTTTCTGATTTTACAGAAAATTTTTATTGAGATTCAATTTTTAGGAGCTAAACACTTATTTTTGGGCGCACGAATCCCTAGGCACTGGATATTTTTTGGAAAATAAATCTGTTAAATATAACATCGAATCCGTTGGATTCGCCTAAAGACGGCGTAAAATTCTGCTTGGTAGACATGTGAACTAGAAAGTTTCAAATATAACCGTCTTGCTGTATTGACTAACTTTCCGGCTACTTTGAATAAACGAAGACGAATGGTATTTATTTGAAGGTTCTTCCAGTTCTTTTCAAAACAGATTGTGCGCATGAAATTGATAATATTATAAGCGATCACACTAATCATCATACGCGCGTGATTTTCGATGAACCGTGGACTATCTGTCTTGTCAAAATAGAAGCCGTTTTTGGCTTCTTTGATGTAATTTTCCATAG